>JBIQMI010000167.1:0-7454 GCA_044463585.1 Cryomorphaceae bacterium | reverse complement strand
CCACCAACGATGCCTCGGTGGGCAAGCAACTCATTTACGTGCCCATGTACAGCGGCCACGGCAGGTTGGGCGTGCAGCGAAAAGGCCTTGCAGCGGCAGTGGGTATGAGCTACACCGGGTACCGCTACGTGAGTGCGGACAACAGGCAGTTCCTGGCACCTTACATGGTAGCGGATGCTTCAGTATCCTGCCGCATGGCCGCAGGAAAAAGAACGCTCACGAGCCTTATGCTCAACGCGGACAACCTGTTTGACGAGCAGTACCAGGTGATGCTGAACCGTCCGATGCCGATGAGAAACTTCCGCTTGGGCATCACCGTCCATTTCCAACAGCCGCTCCGGCAGAACCAACCATGAACCGGTTATTGACCCACCGATCGATCCTGTGGCCATGCCTGTTGCTGCTCGCGCTGGCCTCTTGCAGGAAGGACAAGCCGGAAGCACCAGCGGAGGTGCCGGTGAACATTGGCGGCGCGCACGGGGTGTACATCACCAACGAGGGCAACTTCCAATGGGGCAATGCCACAGTGAGCTGGTTCGACCCTGCTACCGGTGAAGCAGTGGAGGACCTGTACGCCCCGGCCAATGGAACAGGTGTGGGCGACGTTTGCCAATCGATGTTCCTGCACGATGGCAGGGGCTATCTGGTGGTGAACAATTCAGGCAAGGTGGTGGTGGTTGATCCGGACAGCTTTGTGGAGCAGGCCACCATTACAGGCTTCACTTCGCCGCGGTACTTCCTGCCCGTAGCCGGGAACAAAGCATACGTTACCGAACTCCATGGGAACAAGATCCGGGTACTTGACCTGGCCACCAACACCATTATTTCGAACATAGCCTTCCCTGGTGTTGGCCAGGAGCTGGCGATGACCGCCGGCAAAGTGTTCGTTACCAACGAGAGCAAACGGTACCTGTACGCCGTGGACCCTGCCACCGATGCCCTTATCGACAGCGTGGCCGTGAGTCGTGGCGGCAATTCCCTCGCCATTGGTGCCAATGGCAAGATCTGGCTGGCCTGTTCCGGCGGTGGAGGCACATCGGCCGCGATATACCGGATCGACCCCATCTCGCTGCAGGTGGAGACCAGTTTCAACATTCCATCCCCCGGCCAGCCATGGCGCTTGCGCGCCAACGCCGCGGGCGACACGCTGTACTATCTCAACGGTGGCGTATTCCAAATGGCCGCAGATGCCAGCACCCTGCCCACCACGCCGTTCAGCGCAGCAGCAGGCCGCAACCTGTACGGGCTTGGGGTAGCACCAAACGGCACGGTGTACGTGGCCGACGCCGTGGATTACGTGCAACGCGGCATGATCTACCGCTACCGGCCGGATGGTTCGCTGCTAGGCACATTCCGCGCGGGCACCAACCCATCGTGGTTCTGCTTCCGCTGAACACGGAATACCCGGCATCTGCATGGCCGCCGCCTATGGGTAACTTTACCCACATGGCCGAAAAGATGCAGCATCCGTCGCAGCACGGGAAGACGGGCAAGCCAATGCCAAAAACGGCACCACCCAAGCTGCCGCGGATGGTTTGGATCTGGTTCTTCATCATCCTCGCCCTCAACTTCGGCCTGGTGCGCAGCATTTTCGGCACCGGCGAACAAGTGGTGAACGTGCCCTACACCCTGTTCAAGGCTGAAGTTGAACGCGGTAACGTGAGGGCCGTGTACGGCAAGGGCGAAAAGATCGGCGGCGAATTCAATGAAGCGGTCACTTGGCCACAGGACACCGCGACGCAAACGCTGCACCAACGCGCCCCATCCCAAGTAAAGCGCTTCAAGACCGTGTTGCCCGCGTTCGCCAATACCCAGTTGGAGGACCTGCTTCTGGGAAACCATGTGGAGATCAGCGCCGAACCCATTGCCGAGGAGCCCAATCCATTCCTGAACTTTCTTTACATGTTCGGCCCGGCCCTATTGATCATCGGCCTGTACGTGTGGTTCTTCCGCCGCATGCGGCGCAGTGCCATGGGCGCGATGGGCGGCGGCATGGGCGGCCTGGGCGCAATGGGCAAAAGCAATGTGCGCCGTTTCGACAAAGAAACTGACATCCGGGTCACCTTTGATGACGTGGCGGGGATCGATGATGCCGAAGGGGAGTTGGTGGAGATCGTGGATTTCCTGAAAAACCCGGACAAATACACCCGCTTGGGCGGAGCGGCCCCAAAAGGCGTACTGCTGGTGGGCGCTCCAGGTACGGGCAAAACACTGCTTGCCCGCGCTGTGGCCGGCGAGGCCAACGTGCCCTTCTTCAGCATGGCCGGTTCCGAATTCGTGGAAATGATCGTAGGTGTTGGTGCGGCGCGCGTGCGCGACCTGTTCAAACAAGCGCGTGAACACGCGCCATCGATCATCTTCATCGACGAGATCGACTCCATCGGGCGGGCACGTGGCATCAGTGCGATGGGCGGTGTGCAGGAGCAAGAACAGACGCTGAACCAGATCCTGGCCGAAATGGACGGCTTTTCCAGCACCAGCGGTGTGATCGTACTGGCGGCCACCAACCAGCCCGATGTCCTGGACAAAGCGCTATTGCGCGCAGGCCGCTTTGACCGGCGGGTGGTGGTCAACCTGCCCGACCGTGCCGGGCGCAAGGCCATACTGGAAGTGCACACCCGGAAAGTACCCTTGGAGGCCGCCGGAATACTGGACGAAGTGGCCGCCATTACGCCGGGGCTCAGTGGCGCTGACCTGAAAAACCTTGTGAATGAAGCCGCTCTTCTGGCTGCCAGGCGCGCCCGTGACACGGTGCGCCAAGTGGATTTCACCGATGCGCTTGAAAAAGTGCTATTGGGCCCGGCCCGTGCAATGCTGCTTACCCGTGCCGACCGCGAGCGCATCGCCTATCACGAAGCCGGACACGCCATCCTGGGCATCGTGATCCCGGGCAGCGACCCCGTGAAGCGGGTGACCATTGTGCCACGCGGCCAAGCTTTGGGCGTCACCTATCAGCAACCGGCGGAAGACCGGTACAATTACACCGATCGGTTCCTGAAAGGACGGATCATGGGCATGTTAGGCGGCCGCGTGGCCGAAGAAATCGCGTACGGAGACCGCACCACTGGCGCCGAGAACGATATCGAACAGGCCACAGGTCTTGCCCGGCGCATGGTGACCCGATGGGGCATGAGCGAAAAACTGGGCATGGTGGAACTGGCGGCCCGCGAGAATCCCTACCTCAGTGGCCATGGCTTGTTGGCGAACAAGGATATCAGTGAACACACCGCCCGCCTGATCGACGAAGAGGTACGGCGGATCATCGACGGATGCTACCGCGAGGCCACGCGACTGTTGACCAAGTACCGCACCGAGCTGGACAAACTGACCGAAGCCCTACTGGAACGGGAGACGTTGGACGAGCAGGAAATCCTGGAAGTAACCGGATTGTTGCCGGGGGCAGAAGCGGAAGTAACGGCCAAGGCATAGGAGCCTATGGCAACCATTCCCATGCATCGTTTCGTTACACCGCTTTATAAGCAGTTACAACGGCAGGCCGACCCCGTGGCGGCGCGCGCCATGCAAGCCTACATGAAGGACCAATTCCCCTTCTTCGGGATAAAGGCCCCAGCGCGCAGATCGTTGCTTGCCGCCCATGTGCACCTGCATGGCAAGCCGCCCCTGCACGAGCTGCCAGCGATCGCCAACGATGCATTCGCATTGCCCGAAAGGGAAATGCACTATTGCGCCGTGGACCTGCTCAGGCGCCGAACGGCCCAGCTCGATGGAGGCCACATGCCCATGCTGGAGGAATTGATCACCACCAAAAGCTGGTGGGACACGGTGGACGCGCTGGCGATCAATGTGGCCGGCACCATCTTAATGAACCGTCCGCTGGACATGGAAACCTGGAACAAACGGTGGGTCGGCAGCGATGACCCCTGGTTGGTCCGATCCGCCATTTTGTTGCAGAACGGCTGGAAGACGCAGACCAATCCGCGGCTGCTCTACGGCAATATCAAAAGGCACGCCGGCCACAAGGACTTCTTCATCCGCAAGGCCATTGGTTGGGCGCTGCGCGAATACAGCAAGAGCGATCCGGGCGCGGTACGGGCCTTTGTGCGCATGAACACCCTGTCGCCGCTGAGCTTGCGCGAGGCTGTGAAGCACCTTTGATCGCCCACTTACTGCTGTGGCACCGGGGTACCACAGTCCGCCGTATCGAAAGGCAAGAGCTGGCGTCCGAAGCTTCGCAGAAAGGCCAATACTTCGTGACCTTGTTCCTCGCGGAGCAGCGAACGCTTGACCATGATCACATGAGGGTCCAACAGCTCAATATCCGCGGCGACAAAAGCTTGTGATGCCCTCCAGCCTTCATTGCCTTCCTGCTCCCGCTTCCGCAGGCCGCCAACGGCTATCTCCTCCAAAAAGCTGCCGATGCTACCCGCTGCCGGGTTGATGCCCACGCCTGAGACGAACAAGGCCCGGCGCGCATCCATGAGCAACTTGGCGCAATTGCGCGGCAGCGCCTCCACGATGCGGTCCCCGCGGTAGGCTGCGGCAAAGCCCGCCGAGTACAACAGCACGCGCTGCACCGCCGCGCTGTACCCGTGGCCGATACGCGGAATGCGTGGCGTGGCCATGGACGGGATGTTGAAGAACTCACGCTGGCCGGCCACTATGGATTCGTACCGCCCGCGTAGTGCATGCTCAAGCACAATCTGTTCCTTCTTTGGCATGGCCTTTCGGAAATTGATCTTTGCAAACCTTGGTAACAACCGTGACAGAACATGTCATGGCTTTCCAAATCTTGGCCTGCACTATCCTGCCACCACGCGCAGTGTGTCAAGGGGTGCCACTTCCGACGTCAATTCCTCCAGCCGGGCCGGCCCGATCGACTTTTCGGCCACAAGTCGGCTGCACCACAGATCGAACCCGTCCCGGTTTTCGCGAAGCGTGTTCACGGCGAGGTCCTGGGCGGCCTCGATCCATTCCTTGGCCTGCTTCTCGGCCATGCCGAGCATTTTCCGGAAGCCCCTGCCGGACGAGGAGGAATGTTCCGTCAGGGCGAATGGACTGTTCCCCATGCCGTGCTCCTTCACCATGCCCAACGCGAATGCCGAAGCTTTGCGCAAATCGCTGGCGCAGCCGGCGGATAGCCCATCGGGCCCGTACACCATCCGCTCGGCGGCCCACCCGCCAAGCATGCCCGCCAAGCGCGGCACGATGTCCGAGCGCAAGAAAGGCAGATCGCCGCTGTCCTCCCAGATCACGAAGCCGGCCGTTTCGGGATCCCGGGTTTGCACGCATACCTGCAATGGTTTCCTGCCCTCGAGCAGCATGCCGCATAACAAGTGGCCGACCTCGTGCACGGCAACCCGCTCCAGCAATTCATACTGCACTGCGTTAGAATTTGCCGCTGCGGGCCAAACAAGGGTATGGTCCTGCTGGCGGAATCCCCGCGTAAGGGTGGCGCATGGTTCCTTGCCCACCATGGCCAAGCGCACCGTGCTGGCCTTGAACGCCACGGCCTTTTGCTGCACTTGCGACAGCAGCAGGGGCACGATATTCTGTATGGCCTGCACCACCGGCCTGGCGCCAAGCACGGCAATGGTGGAGGTGGCCGCTATGTGCTCAACAAGGCTGGTGTCCACCTCCACATCGCGGCCGCAAATGCGGGACAAACGCGTGGTGAGGTCGTTCACCGCATCCTGCACAAGCACGTTCACCGTGGCCCTGCCGATGGGCGGGAACACGATGTGCGACGCACCCAGGCGCCCCACTTGTTCAATGCGGAACAGCTTGCACAGCGCGTGTTGCACGCCCGAAGTGCCGATGTCGCGGTGGCGCAACAACAGCACATCGGGATCGATCTCGGCGATCGGTTCCTTGTCGTTCACGTACAGCTCGTCCAGGTTGCCCAGTACGATAACCAACATCTTGCTTGCATCCACCACACGGTTGTGCGACATGGTGGTGTGCACGTCCTCCAGCCATTTCACAACGCCTGGGCCGTCGAGTTTTGAAAGGATGTCTCCTATGGCCCCTGCCGTCGGTTTCGGGCTGGGGTGGAGATCGGCCAGGTCGCCCCAGTACCGCATGTGAACGGCCCATTTCAGCTTGTCCTGTGGCTTGTATTTCACGGGCATATGCTCGTTGTACACTTCGGTGCCCGCCACCAACCGGCCCTGCTGTACCTCGGCACCGTTGGCCAAGGCGGCTGAAAGATTTCGGGCCAGGTCGCTCGTATGCCTGCCCAATCGCCCGTAGCCCGAGGGCCACGTGATGATCCGGCCCGAATCCAGCATTTCCCAGAATTGCCGGAGCATGCCCGATTCGATGCGCTCCTCCATGCCCCGGACCGTGCGCGCGTGCTGGAACTCATCCACCACCACAATGAAAGGCTGCCCGTTCAGGTCCTCCTCCACCCGGTCAAAGGCCCTGTCCAGCCAGCTGTTGCCGCGGCTTTCACCGGCATCGAGCCAGAACGTCCGGTCCTCCAGGCCCATCTCCTTCACCAGGGCGCGTACCAAGCTGCTTTTGCCGGTCCCCGTCATGCCCCACAGCCCGATGGTGCGCGGCCGCGTTTGCGCCTCGGCAAAGCAGAACCATGGAGCGAAAGCATCGAGCAGGCGTTGGATCTCGGCGTCGATGCCGAAGTGGTGCTTGCACAAGCGTTGATGCAGGCCCTTCAAGCGCAGGCTGCGCTCATTCAGGTCGGACGGGAAGGAAGATGTACTCATAAGCGGATAATTTTTCGGTTACCCGCAAATGTTCAAAAACCACCATGCCATAACATGTCATGGTGCTTGAAAAATTATTCGCCGTACTGTGCGGCCGCCTGCCGGTGTGCATCGCGCAAGGCGTTCGCCAGATGCTCCGGCTCCAGCACCTTCACGGCCGGCCCCATGCCCAGCAGCAATTGGCGCAGTTCGTAATTGGGCATTACGTATAATTGGAAAACTGCGCCATTTTCATCCTCGGATAAAAGTGTCTGGCTTGGGTGTAGCGGCAGGGCCCTTACATAAGGCACCTGCTGGGGCGTAAAATGCAGGGAGATAAGTTCGGCCTTTCCAGGGCTTGTATCAACACCGATGGTGTTGCCGTACAGTTCCTCGACGGCCTTGTCGTTACGCGTGAACCGGGTGGGGAGCCTGCTGATCTGTGTGATGCGGTCCAACCCCAGTGCGATGAGCTTCTGATGCTTGTCCGAGTAACAGATCAAATACCAGCGGCCACGGAACTCTTTGATCAAATGGGGCTGCACGGTATGGACCTCGGGCTTTTCGGTACCGAATTTCCTGTAGGTCACGTCCACCTCGCAACGGTCCCTTGCCGCCTCGAACAATGGGGCGATGAAGTTCATGCCCAGAATCTGGCCGAATCCATCCGAGTGCAGATATGCACGAAACTCATTAATCCCCTTGTCATTCACTTGCAGGAACTCGCTGAGCTGTGCCCGTTCAAGCATGTTGATGTAGAATCGCCTTTCGTCCTCCTTTCCTTCGAGAAAA
>JBIQMI010000166.1:0-7467 GCA_044463585.1 Cryomorphaceae bacterium | reverse complement strand
CGATCCGGACAATCCGCTGGTGGACGAAAAGATCTTCTCACGTGTGCGGCGGCAAGTGCCCCCGGAATTACAGCGGGTTGTGGTGGCCTATTTGGGCGCATCCGCATTTTGGCTGGTCTTCGGCACATTGGTAGGTGAATACCTCGGGCTGAAATTCGTATGGCCGGACCTGGACAACATTTCGTGGCTGTCCTTCGGGCGCCTGCGCCCCGTGCATACCAACACCGTATTCTGGGGGTGGGCCTCGCTGGCCATGATCGGCCTCGGGTACTTTGTGATCGCGCGCACCTCGGCGATCAAGATCTACAGCTACCGATGGGCTTGGTGGGGCTTCTATTTGATCAACCTTTCCGTGGTGGTGGGCAACCTGTTGCTTATGGCCGGGATCAACAACGGGGGAGGGGAATACCGTGAATACATCTGGCCGGTCTTCATCCTTTTTGCGGTAGGCCTGTTCCTTACCCTGCGCAACTATTATGCGACCGTAAAGCGGCGCAAGATCGGGGAGATCTACGTGAGCAATTGGTACATCCTGGCCTCCTTGATCTGGACCCTCGTACTGGGCACAATTGGCTATTTGCCCTGGTACCAAGGCGGTTTGGGCGAAACGGTGATACAGGGGTACTACATGCACCAAGGCGTGGGCATGTGGTTCATGACCTTCACCTTGGGACTGATCTATTACTACCTGCCGGCATCGCTCAACAAACCGATCTACTCCTACTCCTTGGGCGTGCTGGCCTTCTGGACGCAGATGCTCTTCTATACCTTGATCGGTACGCACCACTTCATTTTCGCGCCGTTGCCGTGGTGGCTGCAAACGGTGGCGATCGTGTTCAGCGTGGGCATGTTCATCCCGGTATTCGCGGGCACCACCAACTTCCTGATGACCATGCGCGGCAGCTTCAGCGCCATTGGCAAAAGCTATGTGCTGCCCTTCTTCCTGGTAGGGGTGATCTACTATTTCGTGGGCAGCTCCCAGGGCAGTTTCCAAGCGTTGCGCGTGACCAACCACATCTGGCACTTCACCGATTTCAACGTGGCACACTCGCACATGACCATGTACGGCATCATCAACTTCATCCTTTGGGCCTGCATGTATGCGCTGCTGCCCAAGGTGACCGGGCGTGAGCCATCGCAATTGCTGGTGGGCGCGCATTTCTGGCTGGCCTTCATCGGCCTGTTCGCCTATACCGTATCGCTTATGGCCGGCGGTACCGTGAAGGGTGTGGCCTGGATACAGGGCGTGCCTTTCATCGACACGGTCATCAACACCCGGGGGTACTGGACATGGAGGGCCATTGGCGGCACGCTCATGTTCATTTCGCACCTCGTGTTCGCCTGGAATTTCTGGACGATGGTGCGCAAGGACAAGGCGCGCCCGGCCATCACTATGCACTAAACATCGCCAAGCCATGATCAATTTGCATAAGGACCACGCCAACCTGGTGAATATTTCGCTCTTGGTGTACGTGCTGCTGAGCACCGGCATAGCCGTGGCACCTGCGCTTAGCATGCAGGACAGCAACGTGCCCTTGCCCGGTATGCCGGAGATGACCCGCCAAGAGCGGGACGGGCTTGCCGTTTACGTGGCGGAAGGCTGTATGGGCTGCCACACGCAACAAGTGCGCAACATTGAAATGGACAAGACCTGGGGCTCGCGGCCGAGTATCCCCAGCGATTATTACTACAGCAAGCAGCGCATGAACATCTGGCAGCAATCCCCATCGTTGCTGGGCAGCGAGCGCACGGGCCCCGACCTGACCAACGTGGGTGTGCGGCGCGGCAGCGAGCAGTGGCAATTGCTGCATTTGTACGATCCACGCATGGTGGTGGAAGGTTCCATCATGCCGCGTTACGGATGGCTGTTCAGGGAAGTGGATTCCGCACAGGTAAAGCCGGATGATGTAGTGTTGGCCATTGCCGAGGATAAACTGCCGGCGCCCGGCAAGCGGGTGGTGGCCACCAAGAAGGCGAATGACCTGGTGGCGTACCTGTTGTCGCTGAAGCAGGCCCCATTGCCGTCCGGCGCCGTGCCCCAAGCCTTCCTGCCCTCGCCGGGCGCCAAGAAAGCCGGTGCACCCGGCGAGGTGGAAACCGGCGCGGTGGACGGCTCGGCCGTATTCGCGCAAGTGTGCGCGGCCTGCCACCAGGCTGATGCCCAAGGCCTGCCCGGAGCTTTCCCGCCGCTGGCCGGCAGTTCGGTGGTGAACGACAAGGACCCGACGTTGATGATCGATATCGTGTTGGCCGGGTACAACGGGCGCGCAAGCCAAGGCTATGGGCCCATGCCGCCGCAGGCCGAGGTGCTCAATGATGAAGAGATCGCAGCGGTGGTGAGCTATGTCCGTTCCAATTTCGGCAATGATGCCTCGGCCACAAGCGTTGAGGCCGTGGCCACACAAAGGGCCGTGGTGGCCCCGCAAACCGCATCAAAATGAACAAGCGCTTATTCTCCCTCCTCATGCTGGCCATGGCCGCGGTGCCGCTGTGGGCCTGCGATGTGTGCGAAAGACAACAACCCAAGATCCTCAGGGGCATCTCGCATGGCACAGGGCCCCAGCATTCATGGGACATGCCGATCATTGCCATTGCGGCTGCCGTGGTGTTGCTGACCTTGGTGCTGGCCGTGAAGTACCTGGTATGGCCCAAGGAGCGATCCGAAACGCACATCAAAAGGGTCATTCTCCAAAATCCCCTCCACGATCATGGCCGTTGACCGCACCGTTAGGCTTTTCCTGGACGACGAGCCCGCGCCCTTCGCGGAGTTCTCGCCCCCGGTGAAGTTCCTGTTCGACACCACCAAGATCCCCGACGGCAAGCACACATTGCGCATTGTTGCGCGCAGCACAAGCGGCGTTGAAGGCGTGCGCGTCATTCCCTTCGAGGTGCGCAATGGGCCTTCGATCACCGTGCTCGGCATTAAGCCCAATGAGGTCGTGGGCGACCAAGTGCCCATAACGGTGAACGCTTACGGCAGCGAGCGCAGCGACATGTTCATTATTACGGGGTCCGAAACACCAAAGGCCATACCGGCCTGGGTGTGGGCGTTGGTGATCGCCTTTGTTGGCTTTGCCGCCTTCTATTTCACGCTTTATTGGAGCCCGGTCGGAATTTAACGGCAGCATGCCGCCTTGCAGGCCGTAGCTTCGTGCCCTTTCACAAAACAACCGGACCGTGCATGAAGATCGCCGATAACACCGTGGTGTCATTCCATTACAAGCTTACCGATCCCGAGGGCCAAGTGCTGGACAGTTCCGAAGGCCACGAGGCATTCAGCTACCTCCAAGGCCACCAGATGATCGTACCGGGGCTGGAGGCCCAAATGCAGGGCCATGCGGCCGGCGACAAATTCACGGCAGTGGTGGAGCCGGGTCAGGGTTACGGGGAATTCAACAGCGAACTGCTGCAGCGCGTGCCCCTCGATCGTTTCGGCGGCCAGCAGGTTGAAGTGGGCATGCAATTCCAAGCGGGGGAACATAGCGTTGTTACCGTGGAGGAGGTTACTGCCCAGGACGTGCTGGTGAACGGCAACCATCCGTTGGCCGGGGTCACTTTGCATTTTGATGTTGAGGTTACAGGCGTAAGGGCCGCCACCAAGGAGGAATTGGACCACGGCCACGTGCATGGGCCAGGTGGCCATCATTGATCAAACCGGGGTAACGCGGCCTGCATAGGCCGCGCGGCCCATCTTGCACTTTGGCACGAAGCCTGCCTTGCCGGCAGGTCCTGCTTTTGTGTGCATGCTGCGGACGATCCACATACGGCTGCCATGGCGGCCAAGCTCCCTTTGGGCCTGCGGCTTCTGCGCGGTTTTACTGGCAAACACAGCCGTCCACGGCCAAAGCAGCGCGATCACCGGCCGGGTGCTGGACGGGACGGATGGCTCGGGCCTGCCGAACGCGCCCGTTCTACTGGTGGATGGAACCGACACCACCAGGCAGAGGAATGCCCTGGCAGATAGCACGGGGAGGTACGAATTCCGTGGATTGCCTAAAGGCACTTATATGCTGCGCGCGGCTTTCACGGGCTTCCAGGCCGCGGAGCAAACAGTGCAATTGAATACTGGACCGGTGCGCGTCGAGTTCCGGCTTCAGCCTTCCATAACCATGCTTCAGGCCGTGGAAAAGGTGGCCATTCGCCCGAGGGCCGAACAACAGGGCGATACCATCATCTTCAATGCAGCTGCATACAAGGTGAATCCTGATGCGACTGCGGAGGACCTGGTGACCAAGATGCCGGGGATAGTTGGTGGCAAGGGCAACATTACGGCCCAGGGCGAAAAGGTGTTGAAAGTGTTGCTGGACGGCGAGGAGTTCTTTGGGAGCGATGCGCTTACCGTGCTGCGAAACCTGCCGGCCGAGATCGTGGACAAGGTGCAGGTATTCGACAAACGCAGCGAACAGGCCGAATTCACCGGCTTCGATGATGGCGACACCGAGAAGACCATCAACATCGTGACCAAAAAGGGGATGAACGAAGGCCACTTCGGAACGGTGGACGCTGGCTATGGCACCAACGACCGCTACACGGCAAACCTGGCGATGAACTGGTTCAAGGGCACCCGCCGCCTAAGCCTGTTGGGGCTGGTGAACAACGTGAACCGCCAGGATTTTTCATCCGGCGAATTATCGGGCCTTCCATCGGGCGGCCGGTCGGGGTTTTATACCACCCAGGCCGGGGGATTGAATTACAACAACACGTTGGGCCGGACCAAACTGGCCTCTAGTTACTTCTTCAATGCCCAGCTGGGGGAAAGCGAATCCATGGGCGAGCGGACCACATTCCTGAATGATAGCAGTTTGCAAGTGGCCTCGGACCATAACCTGCGCACCACCACGAACACCGGGCATCGCATCACATTGCGGACCAAAACCGATTTCAACGGGGCGAATTCGCTGATCGTGAATCCGCGCATCAGCTTCCAGCAGAATGGCCTCGATCAGTGGCGCACCGCGGCCGTGGAGGATGGGGATGGGCATGCGCTCAGCAGCACGAGCAACGTGAACAACCGGCGAGGAAACAACTTCAGCTTGTCCAACACCATCGTTTTCCGCCACCGCTTTGCGCTGAAAGGGCGGACCCTCAGCGCCAGCCTCACCACAGCGGTATCGCAGCAGGAAGCACACGGCCGATTGCATGCTGAGAACCAGTTCGGGAGCGAGGGGCCGGTGCCGGTGGACCAGCGGAATACGGCGGACGATCGATCACAGGACCACGGGCTGCAGGTGCGCTACACCGAGCCTATCGGCCCACGTGGGATGTTGCAAGTATCGGTGGCGCCCTCGATCAGGAGCGGCGATGCCGCTAAACTGACCTATGACGAGGCGGGCGGGAACGGCGAACTGCTGCTTAACGGGCCGTTGAGCAATATGGCGACCAACACAGTGCAGGCGCTTGGCGGTGGCCTCGGCTACCGTTACCGCGGCGAGGGGTTCATGTTCAATGTGGGCGTGGACGGGCGGATGACCAACATGCGCAGCGAGCAGACCTATCCCCGCACGTTCATGGTGCAGCGCAGCTACGCGGACCTGTTACCGAATGCGCGGTTCACGCGCAACTGGGGCAAGCTCACCCGCTTACAGCTCATTTACCGCAGCCAGGCCACTGTGCCGACCATCAACCAATTGCAAAGCGTGGTGGACAATTCCGATCCGTTGCGCTTGTCCACGGGCAATCTCTTGTTGGGACAGAGCTACGGCCATTCGCTCACCGCGCGGTTCAATACCTTGGACAGTACGCGCACCCGTCCGTTCTTCGCACTTCTTTCCGCCCAGGCACAGCCGGGCCGGGTGGGCCGTGTAACCTACGCACCAGCAACGGACAGCACATTGGCCGATGGAACGGTGTTGCCCAAAGGGGCGCAATTGACCCTACCGGAAAATTTGGACGGTTATTACGCGCTGCGCGGCACATTGAGCTATGGCCTGCCCATGACCGCACTGAAAAGCAATTTGAATTTGGATGCGGGCGCCAGCGTGGAGCACTTGCCCGGCGCGGTGAACGGTGTGCGCAGCTCCACATGGAACATCAACCGCAGCCTCGGCGCCCTGCTGGCCAGCAATTCAAGCTCCGGCCCGGATTTCAGGGCAGGATACACGGCCATGTTCAACACGGCCAGCAGTACAGGCGGTAAGGCGGGCCGCGAAAGCGCTTATTACCAAGGCCAATTGACCGCCCAGTTGATCGCGTCCGGTTGGAAGCGATGGGTGTTGGACAATAGGCTGGATTATCGGCACTACAGCGGCCTGGGCGCGGCCTACGATAAGGATGCACTGGTGTGGAATGCTGCCCTGGGCCGTAAGTTCCTGGCCAACGATGCCTTGGAACTCAGGGTAACGGCCTACGATATCCTCGGCCGGAATGCAGGCGTGTCGCATGAGGTGACCGAGAACATGGTCTCCAGCACGGCCACGAACATGTTGCAGCGGTATTTCCTGGTCACTTTGCGCTACAATGTCCGCGCCTACAAAGGCTTGGCCGATGGCCCGATACCTGCGGGCGATTGAAGCTATTTCTGCTTGGGAACGAGAACGAAGATCTCCTCGTTGTCGCGCTTCATCAGGTATTGCTCGCGGGCGAATTTCTCCAGCAGCACCTGGTCGCTGTTCAGTTCGTGCAGTTGCTCGCGGGTAATGGCGATCTCGCGGGCATAGCGGTCGCGCTGCTGCCGCATTTGGTGCAGTAAATGGCGCCGCTTGAAGGAGGTGTAGAGGTCGTAATCGGCGAACAGGCCGATCCACAGCACAAGCACCAGTATGCTGGCCCCATACCGATTGCGCAGTGCGCGCGGAACGTAGCGAAGCAATTTCTCCTTCACGGCACGAAGTTGCATGCAATGCCAACGGCCAAAGCTGGCCGTGCATTGCGCATGATCAACGATCGATCGTGGACAGGCTTATCCCATGAAGGGATAGCGGTGGTCCAGGGCGGGCACGAAGGTTTCCTTGATGGTGCGTGCGCTGGTCCAACGCACCAGGTTCAGGTAGCTGCCGGCCTTGTCGTTGGTACCGCTGCCGCGTGCGCCGCCAAAGGGTTGCTGCCCCACAACGGCCCCGGTGGGCTTGTCGTTGATGTAGAAGTTGCCGGCCGCGTGGCGCAACACTTCCGTGGCCTGTACGACCGCTGCGCGGTCCTGCGCGAACACCGCGCCAGTGAGCGCGTATTCGCCGGTGGCGTCCGCCAGTTTCAGGGTGTCCATCCAGCGGTTGGTGCTGTACACGTACACGGTGAGCACCGGGCCGAAGATCTCCTCGCACATGGTCACGCTGCGCGGGTCCTTCGTTTCCAGCACGGTGGGTTCAATGAACCAGCCTTTGCTCTTATCGCTCTTCCCGCCGGCCAACACCTTGATGTTTTCCTTGTTCTTTTTGGCCTGCGCCACGTAGCCGGTGATCTTGTCGAAGGCCTTTTCGTCGATCACGGCGTTGATGAAGGAGGCAGGCGCACCAACCGTGCCCGCCTCGC
>JBIQMI010000165.1:0-7507 GCA_044463585.1 Cryomorphaceae bacterium | reverse complement strand
CCAACTGCACGCTACCGCCCACGGTAACGGTAAGCGGTCCTTGGGGCACGCTGGCCACCAACAGGGTATCGGGGCTGCTGGAAAAAGAGGAGGTGACCAGCTGCGCGGGCCAGCTGCCGGGCAGGGGCAACATGAAATGGCCGGTACTGTCGGTCATGGTGGCAGCACCGCCGGCCCAACCCACACGGGCATAAGGCAAAGGCGCGGCGCTTCCGTCGGCCTCCCGGACCTGCACTTTACCGTGCACTTGGTCCTGGGCAAAGCTTGCCATGGGGCCGAACGCCAAGGCAAACAGGAGAATGAAATGTTTGATCTTCATGGAAAGTAACTTCAGGTGGAACAGGGAGAACCCCGGCCAACACAGCAAGGTGGTGGCCGTGCACACGAGAAGCACTTTCTAAATGAGGAACACGCCGGAAACCGGCAGCAACTGCGACCCGGGCAGGTCAGGCGCGCCGTTGTTGGGTGCAAAGGGGTGCCCGACGGAGTAGCCCTGCACCAGCCACTGGGCCGGTCTTTCGGGAATTACCGCCACCGGTGCGGGCACACTGATGTGCATGCCGCCGGTGAAATCCATGCGCTGCGGCACCACGCCGTCCAGTTCGCAGCAGGTGGCTGAAACCGTCGGGCCCTGTTGCTCCTGCCCCGGGCAGCAATCCTCCACTTGGCCCACGTTCAGCACAACATGGCCATTGGCCACGCAGGTCATGCGCGCCAGCGCCGGGGTGGCCGTGCCCGCCAACAGCACCAGCATGGCCAGCAGGGCCAGGGCACGTGTACGGAAGGCGATCATGCGCAACATGGTGCGCAAAGGTAAAAACGCGCGGATGGAGCCGCAGCAAGGTTAGCCATTGGATTGGACGCCCATTGCAAGAAACAGGCCAATTGTGCACCCTTACCTTTGCAACATGGAAACGCTGCAAAAACCCTTGCCGGCCATGGTGTACGCCGAGGAAACCCCCAACCCCGCCACGCTGCGCTATGTATCCAGCAGGGCATTGGTGCCCGAAGGGCGCCTGCTCGAGTTCAACAGCATCGAACAGGCGGAGGCGGTTTCACCCTTGGCCGCCCATGTGTTCAACCTGCCCTTCGTTACCAGCGTGTTCATCAGCGGCAACTTCATCTCCGTCACCAAGAACGACAGCATCGGCTGGGACATGGTGCAGTTGGAGCTGCGCGAGTACATCCAGGATTTCCTGAACACGGACGGCCGCGTGGTGAACAGCGACGCCACCGCACAAAGCCTGGCCGACGCCAACGAGCGCGCCACGGGCCACGCCAGCCCAAAGAACGCGACCGAGGAGCGCATCATTTCCGTGCTGGAGGAGTACGTAAGCCCTGCAGTTGCCGGCGACGGCGGCCACATCGCCTTCAAATCCTTCAACGACGGCGTACTGGCCGTATCGCTCCGCGGCAGTTGCAGCGGCTGCCCCAGCAGCCTGGTCACCCTGAAAAGCGGCATCGAAAACCTGATGCGCGAAATGGTGCCCGGCGTGCGGGAAGTAGTGGCTGAGGAGTTGTGAGTGCTTGAGCATCCACACAGGGGACCATGTGGACAACGTGGACAGCGCACGGTTCTCTTCCTCTGTGTTCCCTGTGTTCTCGGTGGATAGGTCGTCGCGGCCAAGGCATTCCCCGCGCCTCAGCGGCAAAACCCATCGCAGCAAAGGCATTCCTCAGCGCCCTACATCGCCCAACAGCTCCGCGTTCTCCGCGCCCTCCGCGGTTATAGCCATCGCGACCAAGGGCATTCCCCGCGCTTCAGCGCCTCAGCGGCCACAACCCATCGCGGCCAAGGCATTTCTCCGCGCCGCATCACGCAGGTGAACCATGTGGACACCGTGGACGGCACGCGGTTCCCTTCCTCTGTGTTCCCTGTGTTCTCGGTGGATAGGTCTTCGCGGCCAAGGCATTCCTCAGCGCCCTACATCGCCCAACAGCTCCGCGTTCTCCGCGCCCTCCGCGGTTATAGCCATCGCGGCCTCACAGCTTATCGAAGCGCACCGTGCGCACCCCTTCCCCATTCCGCACCTGCAGCAGGTAACGGCCCGGGGCCAAGGCCGATACATCCACACTGCGCTCACCCGCTGGGGCCCATTGCCCCTGCAAAAGCTGGCGGCCTACAAGGTCATGCACCATCCAGATGCCACCTGCGGTTGCGCCCTTCACCTGCAGGTGATCCCGCGCCGGCACAGGGAAAAGCTGCAGCTGCGCCGCATCTTCCTGCTCCGCCACACCCGTGGTAACAGGCCCGAGCAGCACGGGCGTATCACCGTCGCCGACCAGCCGGGGGAACAACGGCGAAGGATTCCAAATGAAAACCTGATCATCGTTGCTGGCCAGGATCATCTGGTCCGTGAACGTGCCCAACGGCGTGATCAACGTGCCGTAGCCCACGAACGTCCAGATAATGTTGCCGGATTCGTCCGGCGAGGCATAGCTGTCAGAAAAGGACCCACCGAACGGCAAATTGAATTGCACCAGGCGCTTCGGGTCCGAATAGAGGTTCGGCCCATCCGGCACGCCCTCCACCAGCAGGTCAAGGCCTGTATTGTCCGCCGCCAAATACGCCAGGCTGGGCGACTCCCCCATTATGTTGGTGGCCACGGCATGGGTGGCCTGTGGGTATGACGACGCATACGGCGTGGCCGATGCCGGGCCGAAGCTGAACGTGCCAACATGCGCCAATTGCATGTCGTTGTAATCCCACACCTGCGCCACGCCTGGGGTGGGCGGATCCAACTCATCGGTGTTCAGCAGCAAGTACGCGCCCAAGGTGATCGTGGATGAAGGCAACTGCGCGGCCTGGAACGCGGGCTGTGCCAACAGGCCACCAACAAGCAACAAAGTGAACGAGGTAGTAATGATCCGCATGCAGAAAGTATTTGCGCCAAACATACCCGCCCCGTGCACCGCGGCACGGGAAGGCAGCACGGGTTGCCCACGATCGCACGTGAAATAGGCCCCGGACAAGCGCCGCGGCAATGGCCAAGGCTTCCAATGGTCATGGACCAGTTTCGTTCAACGCCACCATCAGACTTGATCGCTAGCGTACCACCGTTCGTTTTTGGCCGCCTTAACGGGCTGTCCGCTGTGGTGTCCTCGGCATGGCCTGCGGTGGCGGGGCTGCGGTGGCTTCCTCTGGTCGCCTCCTCCCTCCACGCCTCCGCTGGTCCCTGCCTTCGGCCAGCCGCCGCTACCATCCCTGGCGGAAGGTCCGTGTTTCGGTTGGCCAACAAATTGTCCCGCGGCAGCTTCTGAAATTCTCAATTACAGGCTGCTTTTTTCACCCCCCGTTACGATTTTTCATTCCCGGATGAATGCTTGAGCGCAGGCCGCTTCACCCCGGGACCTTCCCGATAACGATACGTGTTTGGAAACGACCGTTGCACGATCGGCATATTCAGATATTTTTGGACAACCCCTCGCCACCCATGACCCGCTTATTTGTCACATTGGCCGCGCTGGCCACACTCGCACTTGGCCAACGATCATCGGCCCAATCCACGGATCTCGACAAGGTCCTGGAAATACGACGGTCCATCGCACTCACCGATTCCATGTTCCGGGTGGATGTGCCCGCCACGCTCGGCCTGTACGAAAGGGCCTACACGCTTTCCAGCGAGCTGGTGCGCAACAAGCTTCCGGCCAAACGGTGGCGCGGGGAATGGGCACTATTGGCCGAGTCGTCCAACGGCCGCGGTTATGTGCTGCAGTACCTGGGTCGCATGGACAGCGCCTACCGTTACCATCGGGAATGCCTGCGGATAAGCAACGAGGTGGGGCTTGATACATTGAAGGCCTACGCGCTCAACAACATTGGCCTGGCATTTTTCAGGCAGGGCATTTTGGACAGCGCGGTGGCGTACTACCTCAAAAGCTACGAATTCCGCATGGCCAAGGGATGGAAGGCATTGGCCATGGCTCCTTTGAACAACATCGCCTGGATCCATCAATCGCGCGGGCAGCTTGACAGTGCCTTGCACTACCTGATGCAGGTGCTGGAGATCAACCTGGCCACCAAGGACACCGCATTCCTGTCCAACACCTACCACTCCATCGGGGTGAACCATTACAAACGTGGTGATTACGCGATGGCCATCCGGTACCACGATCGGGCACTTCGCTTGCGCGAGATCACGGATGACCTTCCCGGCATTTCCGCATCGAGCAACGAATTGTCCCTCATATATTCCAACCTTGGCGACAACTCGTCCGCCATGCAGTACCTCCGTCGCGCGCTCAACTTGACCAGGGCACGAGGTGGTGACCGCATGGGCATGGCCACACAATTGAACAACCTGGGCGCCTTGTACAAGGAAACCGGCGAACTGGATTCGGCTTGGCAGGTTTTTCGGGAAGGCTACGCCATTGCGGAGGATGCCGGGGATCAATTCAACATGACCTTGATACTTTCCAACATGGGTGCCGTGGCCAAATTGCAAGGCAGGCCGGCAGAGGCGCGCGAGTTATGGCACAAGTGCGTGGATTTGTGCAGGACCATCGGCAACATGGGCCAACTGGCCGCCACGCTGCAATTGCTCGCAGAGGACCAAATGGAGCAAGGACAACTCGGCTTGGCTGAAAAGACCTTCCTCGAAGCCATAGCGCATGCCGAACAGGCCGAGCAGGAACTCACCATGGCCACATCCTACAAAAAACTCGCCGAGGTTTACCACCGGCAGGGTGCCGAAGGCAAGGCATACCAAATGCTGCAGAAGTACTGGGCCAGTTGGAACAAACTGCACAATGCCGAGGCCGACCGGGCCATGATCCGGCAACAGGTTGAATATGCCCGCAGCGTCCAGGACAAATCGGACAGCCTGATGCGCCAAGGCCGCATGAACGAGCTGGCACACGACCGCACTGTGGCCACCTTGAAAATGAAACAGGCCGAACAACGATCGTGGGTGCTTGGCCTTGGCGCGCTGGCCTTGGCCACGGGCGGCGGCGTCGCGTACCGGCTGGACCACAAACGGCGGCGGGCAAAGCACGAGAGGGATGCCATGCAACTGGAGCTGAAAGCCCTTCGCGTCCAAATGAACCCGCACTTCCTGTACAACGCACTGTCCAGCATCAACAATTACGTGCTGGAAAATGAACGGGGCCTGGCCTCCTCCTACCTCACCAAATTCGCCAAGCTCACCCGCTTGGTGCTGGAAAACAACCGCGAACCATTGGTGACCTTGGCCAGGGACCTGGAAGCCCTGCTGCTTTATACCGAACTCGAAAGGCTCCGCCTGAACGGCAAATTCGACCTCCAGGTAGAGATCGCGCCCAGCATCGATCCTGAACGCACCATGGTGCCGCCCATGATCATCCAACCGTTCGTGGAAAATGCCATCTGGCACGGCCTGGCCAAGAAAGAAGGCAAAGGGCTGCTCTGCCTGCACATCAGCAAGCGGGAAAGCAACCTGCTGGTCTCGGTGGAAGATGATGGCGTTGGGCGTGAGCATTCCGCGCATGCGCGCCAAGAGCGGGCGGCACTGGGCACCCGCATCACCCAGGAGCGCCTGGACCTGTTGTCCACATCCAACGGGCACCGGGCCTCCATCCGTTACAGCGACATGAACCCCGGGACAGGTCATGGTACCGGCACGCGTGTGGAATTGGAGATCCCCTTCACAGCGGGGTGAAGGCCATGGTCCACATTCCTCGCGTGTATTTCTTACTGCTCTACGGATTACTGGGCTTGACGGCATGCCAGGACGGTCCCGCAGTGATGGCCACGGACCCTGCACTGGTTGACCATGCCACGGCGGACACGACGGATGCCGGGCGTTGCATCCGGATCGCCATGGAACATGTCGTTTCCGCACCGGACAGCACGTTGGCCGCATTGACACAATGTTGGCAGGCGATGGAACCGTCCGATCGGAAACGGATCTGGATCTCCTATCATAAGTCCGTTGCACTGGCCGCCTACCATGCGTCGGACATGTTGACGGCCATGCTGCATTGCGATTCCGTCCTGAACCATGGACCTGTGCCCGTCCCGCGCACCCAAGAAGCCGCGATCGCCGTGCTCCAAAGCCGCATCTTCGCCTGGACCGGTGATTTCGACGCAGCCGCCACTGTGCTGGCAAGGGCTTTGGACCTTTATCGCGTGGCCCAGGACACCGCCGGAATTATTAGCTTCACATCACCATGAAACTCCCCCAACTCACCGCTGTGATCGTGGACGATGAGCCCGGTCCGCGCCAGTTGTTGGGCAAGTTGATCGAGCGCAATTCATCGGGTGTGCGGTTGGTGGGTGAAGCGGATTGCGTGGATGAGGGGGTGGCGCTTGTGCGCCGTACCGCGCCGGACGTGATCTTCCTCGATATTGAAATGGGTGAGGCGAATGGTTTCGACCTATTGCGATCGTTGGGCGAGCGGGCACCGTATGTGATCTTCACCACCGCGCATGAGAGCTATGCTTTGCGGGCCATTCAATTCAGTGCGCTGGCGTACTTGTTGAAGCCCGTGGCGCAGGAAGATCTGGATACCGCCGTGCAGAAGGCCAGGCTTGCCGTGCATGGCGACCACAGCATTGGCATGGTGGAGATGCTGCTGCGGAACATCGACCGCGGCAGCGGCGACAGGATGCTGGCCCTGCCGGTAAGCGACGGGTTGCAGATGGTGAACATGAATGAGATCGTGCTGTGCGAAAGCGATAAGAACTACACCACCGTGCACCTGCGTGACCATAAACGCCTATTGGTGTGCAGGCCGATCGGCCATTTGGAGAACCTGCTGAAGGAACATTTCGTGCGGGTGCACAACGAGCACTTGGTGAACGTGAAGCACATCACCCGCTACATCCGCGGAGAGGGCGGCACGGTGGTGATGAGCAACGGCATGAATGTTCCCGTTTCACGCCGCAAGAAGAATGAATTGATGTCGGCGCTGGACCTGCTGTAATGCAGGCCCAGTATGGGATAGCGCAAAAGAAAAGGGCCGATGACCGGCCCTTTTTGGTTTCAGTTGCTTGCGGATCACTTTCCGCCCATCAGTTCGTCCTGCCAGGCTTTCAGCTCGTCCCATTTACCGGCCGCTGCGAGCTCGGCTTGCTTGGGCCAGGTGCCGGGGTCATGCGAGGCGAAGTTGGAGCCTGCGTCGGTGAGGATCTGCTTCAGTTGCTCCACGGGCGTTGCGGCCAGTTGCGCGAAGGTGTTGATGCCCGCGCCTTGGAACAACTCGTTGATCTTCGGGCCGATGCCTTCCACTTTGGAGAGATCGTCGGCCTTCTTGGTGGCCGTTTTGCTGGCGGTGGCCGTTGCTTTGCCGTTGCTGTTGGCCGTGGTGCCATTGGGCTCCACGCTAACGTAGCTCTTGTTGTCGCGCTTGCGGCGGAACACGACCGTGCCATCGACCAGGGCGTACAGCGTATGGTCCACGCCGATGCCGACGTTGCGGCCGGGGTGGTGCTTGGTTCCACGCTGGCGAACGATGATGTTGCCTGCCACGGCGGCGCTGCCACCGAAAATCTTCACCCCGAGCCGTTTGGAATGTGATTCCCTGCCGT
>JBIQMI010000164.1:0-7514 GCA_044463585.1 Cryomorphaceae bacterium | reverse complement strand
GCTCGAAGTAGGCACCGATGTCCAGCTGGTCGAACTTGCCCTGGGCTCGGTAGTTGAAGGCGGCCACAATGGATTGGGCTTCCTTGCGCACCATGCCGCCCGAGCCCACCTTCATCCGGTAACCGCCGTGCATGTTGAATTGCCGGGGCAATTTCGATTCCCCCAACAGCAGTGATTGGTTTGGTTGGTTCAAATGCTGCACCGCCATGCCCAACCACAGCTTTGGCGTGAAGAACAACAGGCCCGTGCCCAGGTCGGAATAACCGGTCTTACGGCCATCGTAGTACTCGTAGGTGGCCACCTCGCCACCGCGCACCAATTGATCGTTGAAGACCAGTTTGGAATAATCCACCGCACGGTTCGCGTAGCCGAATTGAAGCGCCGGGCGCAGGTAGACCTTATGCTTCAAGCGGATCTCGTAGGCGTACTGGAGCGCCACCGTGGTGGAGCGCAGGGCACCGCTTCCGGCTTGGTCGCGCATGGCAATGAAGCCGATGCCGCTGTTGAGGTTGCCCAAGTACTGGTCGGCGGCCAGCGCGTAGCTCACGAATGCGCCCGGTATGGCAGGCCATTGATCGCGGAACTGCAGGGCGAAGCGGTTTTGCACCGTGGTGCCGGCAAAGGCCGGGCTCAAGTACGTGGGCGCCGCATAGAACTGTGTGAAATGAGGGTCTTGTGCGGCAGCGCGCATCGCGCAGCCGCACAGCAGGGCCAGGAATATGGCGCTACGCACCCTCATCTTCAATGCACCGGCAATGCACCGGCCGTGTTCCCTCCCGAGGTAAGTTTCACATCAAGCATCATCATGTCCACCACGTCCTCGTCCTTTGGCGAGAATTCATGCTCCCATGTGCCGTAACCGGCTGCGCTTACCTCCATGTGGTAAGGTTGCCCGGGCCTGACGGCCATGATGTAGCGCCCCGTTCGGTCATTGGTGTTGTATACGCCGAACACTTCGTCCGTGCGGGTATTGGTGAGCACGATCCGGGCTTTCAACGGCTCTTCGTCCCCATCGGTCACCACGCCTTGCACAAGCTGGAACTCGATCTGGCTGGTGGGGAACACAACTTCGTAGATGTCCTGCCCGCCCAGCCCGCCGGGCCGCTCGGAGCTGAAGTAGCCGGTGCGGCCGTCCTCGCTCATGGCAAAGTAGATGTCGTCGTTCACCGTGTTCAGCGGGTAGCCCAGGTTCACCGGCTTTTCCCACACGTTCATGTCCGGGTCAAGCAGGCCCGCCTTGAAAATATCGAACCCGCCCATGGTGTTGTGCCCATTGCTGCTGAAGAAGAGCGTTGTGCCGTCGCTGTGCATGAAGGGTGCGTCCTCGTCGTAGGGCGTGTTGATGTCAGGCCCCAGGTTCAGCGGTTCGCTCCATTGCCCATTGGGCAGCCGGCGAATGCGGTACAGGTCGCGGCCGCCGTACCCGCCGGGCCTGTCGCTGGTGAAGTAGATCTCGCTGCCATCAGGGGATATGGTTGCGCTGGGCTCATGGTACTTGCTGTTGATCTTTTCCGTCAACCGTTCAGGTTCGGTCCACGCCCCCTGCTCGCGGCGGGTGCTCAATAATTCACCGTTGGGCTTGGTTTCGCTGGCGCGGTAAATGATCATCTCGTTCCCATCTGGGCTCAGGCCTACCGTGGCGTCCTGCATCACACTGTTCACGGGCGCCTGCACGTTCAGCGCACGGCTCCAAACCTCATTGTTCCTTGTGATCGAGAATATGTCCTCGTACGGTTGGCCGCTCTCGTCCTTCAGCCCGCCCATGGTGCCGGGCCTGCGGCTGGTGAAGTACATGGTGTTGCCGTCCGCCGTGACCACCGGGCAATAGTCGTGTGCGCTGGAGTTCACCAACGGGCCGAGGTTGCGGATCTTCAGGCGCACCGGTTCGGCCATCATGGAGCGGGCCGTGCTGGCCATGGCCATTTGGCGTTCAACCTCGGCCTTGGGCACCTCCCGGCGGCCTTGGTTCTGGTATTGCTCCAGCAGCGTTATCTCTTCCGCGAAGCGCTCCTGGCGATGCCGGGCCAGGGCCAGTTGGTACATGGCCTCCACGTGCCCGTTGCGCACGGCCACTTCGAACCGCCCTGCGGCCAAGTGGCGTTTGTCGGGCATGTTGGCCTCGCACATGCCCATGCCGAAATAGGTTTCCGCGAACGTGGTGTCCACGTTGATCAACCGCTTGTAGATGCGGTAGGCATCGCTCCATTGCCCGGCCTCCATCAGGGTGCGGGCCTCGTCCAGCATGTTGTACTGGGCCCGGTTGTAGCCGCGCTGCGCCTGGGCCTGTTGGCCTAGGAGCAAGGCAGCGATGGCGGACAGGATGAACTGGTATTTTTTCCTCATCGTAAGAGCGTTAGATCACCGGTCATTCGTTTTTCCTCGCCGGTCACAAACCGGGCGTATGCTTTCCATACATATACATCCTGCTTGCACGGTTGGCCGCGGTAGTAACCGTCCCAGCCGCGCCGGATGTCCATCGATTCGAAAAGCAATTCGCCCCAGCGGTTGAAGATCTGCAGTTTGTAGTCCACAACACCCTTGCTCAGCGGGTGGAAGATGTCGTTGTCGAAGCTGTTCGGATCGTATACGCCATCGCTTGGCCCCATGTTACCGGGCGTGAAGGCGTTGGGGAACCGGATCTCGCCGCCCGCGATGGCCGTGACCGCCGCGTCGATGCGGAAAGTATCCGGGCAGTTCCATTGGTTGTTTGCCACCAGCGATACATCATACGTGCCCGGCGTTTGGTAATAATGCACGGGCGAGGTTTCGTTGCTGAAGGTGCCGTCGCCGAAATCCCACACGTAGCTGCCGGCGTTGCCGCTGAGGTTGTAGGTGAGCAGGGGCTGGGTGGGCACCACCACTTGTGCAGGTTGCAGGGTGAAGAAGGCCATGGCGCTGGGGTGCACCACCACGGAATCAACTTTGGTCATGCTCGCGGTGCCGCCGTTCATGCCGAACACGGTGAGGGTTACCGTGTAGGTGCCCGGCGCGTGGTATTCGTGCACCGGGTTTTCAGCGATGCTGGAGGCGCCATCGCCGAATTGCCATTGGTAGCCCTGTGCCAACAGCGAGCGGTTGGTGAACGATACGGTGTACGGGGCGCAGCCTTCACCGCTGCCGATGAAATCGGCGGTGGGCAAGGGGGGCAATATGCTGATCTGCTGCGTGGCCGTGTCGCTGCAATTTCCCGTGCTTACCACCAAGGTGATGGTGAAGTTCCCCCAGGTGGAGTAGGTATGTGCCTGCGGGAATTGGGCCTGGGAGGTGATGCCGTCGCCGAAGTTCCAGCTGTAGCCCCATTGCCCGCTGGGCGTTGTGTTGTTGATGTTCACCGTGGCGGCGGGGTAGGTCTGGGTGAACGGCGTGGCCATGAATGCCGCGCTGGGCAAAGGGTGTATGGTGATCTGGTGCTGGGCCGTGCTGGTGCAACCAAAGGCCGAAGTGGCAGTAAGTGTTACGGTGCGCACCACGGGTGCCGTCCCTGTATTGGTGTATGTATGTGACACGGAAGCGCCGACCAGGGTGATGCCGTCGCCCATGTCCCACACGGCCTGTACGGCACCAATGCTTTCGTCGGTGAGCTGCACGGTGGCCGGTGAACAGGCTTCGCCAGGTAACTGGAACTGGGCCTGCACCACAGGGTAAATGGTGATGGGCACCGTGGTGGTGTCGGTGCAGCCGAACGGTGACGTGGCCAGCAGCCTCACCGGGAATTGCATCGGGGCGCTGCCGGTGTTCGTGTAGTCATGTTGCACCGGGCCGGGGCCGGTTTGCTGGTAGCTGCCGTCGCCGAATTGCCAATGCATATTGCTGGCGCCGATGCTGAGGTTGGTGAAGGTGATGTTGGCGGGGGCGCAGGCCGTGGACTGCGAGGCAGTGAATTGCGCGATGGGCGACGGATGCACGCGCACCGTGGCATAGGCCGTGTCGCGGCAGCCGAAGGTGGAGCTGGCGATCAGCATCGGATGGAACAGTGTATCGGCCAGGCCGTTGTGCACGTAGGTCATGCTGGGGTTGGCCACAATGCTGCCGCCACCGTTTCCGTAGGTCCAGAAATAGCTGCTGGTCCCGGTGCTGATGTTCACGAAGTGCGGGTTCATGGGCGAACAACCAGCGCTATCTGCCACGAACGCGGCGGTCACCTGCGGATATACCTCCACGGTGGTGGCGGCCGTGCTGGTGCAACCATGCGCCGAGGTGGCGGTCAGTGTTACCGGATAGCTTGTTGCGCCAGGTCCTTGGAAGTTGTGCCACTGGTGGGCATGTGAAGTTGCCGTGGTATCTGAAACGTGCCCATCCCCGTAGGCCCACTGATAGCTCACCGCGCCCTGCGAGGTGTTGTTCAGCTGCGCGTCCAGCGGATGGCACCCGGCCGAAAGGGAGGTGTTGAATTGTGCCGTGGGCAAAGGGAATACGGTGATCTCCGCGAACGTGCTGTCGCTGCAGCCGAAGGCATTTGTGGCAACCAGGCTTACCGGATAGTGCACCACGCTGTCGGTGGTGTTCACGTATGTGTGCTGTGGCGTGGGACCGCTACCGGTGCTGCCATCGCCGAAGTTCCACTGGTAGGTGATCGCCCCGAGCACGGAAGGGAAAGTGACCGGCAAGGGGGAGCAGCCGCTATCGGGTTGTGCGGTGAAGTTGAAGTTGGGCGCGGGATACACCACGATCTGCTGCGTACTGGTGTGGCTGCAGCCCGCCCAGTTCGAAATGGTGTGGCTCACCGTCATGATCTGCAGGGCGCCGGTCAGGTTCACATACGTGTGCGTGGGCGATGCATCGGTGCTGGTGGTGCCATCGCCGAAATCCCAGAAGTGCGTGCTGCCGCCGGTGCTGTGGTCCGTGAAGTGCACAAGTAACGGTGCGCAGCCGGGTATTGCATCATGCGAGAACATGGACAGCACCGTGGGTGCAACCGTGATCGTGGCCGAGTCTGTATCACTGCAACCAAAGGATGTGCTGGCCTGTAGCGTTACGGTATAAACCGTGTCGGTTTGGCCCGGATTGAGGTAGGTGTGCGCCGGGTCCTCGGCATTGCTCACGCCTCCATCGCCAAAGTGCCAAACAAAGTTCGTGGCCCCGCTTCCGGTGTGGCTGAACTGGATGTCCAGCGGGGAACAACCGGCGGATGGGTCAAGACCGATGCTTGCGACCGGGCGTGGTTCCACGGTGACCTGGGTGCTGCCCGAACCGGAACAGTATGGGGTGGTCACCACCAGCCCGACCGTGTACGTGCCGGCTGCGCTGTAAAGGTGCGAAGGCCCTTGGTCGTTGCTGCTGGTGCCGTCGCCGAAATCCCAGAACCAATGCTGCACGGGATTGCCCTGCGGCGTGACCGTAAGGTCGGCGAATTGTGCCTCGCTGCCTTCGCAAACGTTCTGCACGCCAATTGCCGGATCGGGTATGTCGTACACATTCACCAGTTGCGAAGCGGTGGCATAGCAACCCTGGTTGTTGTATGCGGTCAGGGAGATCTGGTAGGTGCCTGTGGCGCTATAAGTGTGTGGCGGCGGGTTCTCAACGGTGCTTGTGGTGCCATCACCGAAATCCCATGCATAGCTCACCGCATTTGTACTGGTGTTGGTGGCCGTGGTGGTCAGCGAAACGCACGCCGCGTCCAGGTCCAAGGTGAATTGCGCCGTGGGGCTGGGCAACACTGTTACCTGCACGGTGGCCGTGTCCGCGCAGCCCGCGGTGGCTCCTTGTATGCTGGCCGCGTACCGTACCGTGTGCATTCCCGCCGTTTGGAATACATGTGTTTGTGCACCGCCGCCCAGCAACTGGAAACCATTGCCGAAATCCCACTGGTGGTGGTTGGCGCCGCCGGTCATGGCAGGGGTGAACTGAACGGGCTGGCCGGCACACACGGGAGTGGGGGCAGCAGTAACGGAAACGGACGGCGGTGGAACGATATTGATGGTCACGTACGCCGTGTCCACCCCGCAGTAGTTGCTGTCCACCATCATCACCTCATAGCTGCCGATGCCGGGGTAGGCGATGGTGTGCGGGAATGTGGGTGGCCACGGGGTCCAATCGATGATGGAATCCTGCCCGGTGCCCCAGTAGTCGCCGAAGTTCCAGTATTCGTAGCGCTGGAAGATGTTGCCTTGGTTGAGGCAGTTGCGGCGGGTGGTGTTCAAGTAGGTCACTTCATTGTCCGGCCAACAGAGCAAGGTGGCGCTGGGTGCGATATTCGCCGTGTCGGTGTCCCACACGCGTATGGGGTTGAAGGTGGCAATACTGGGGCCGCCTTGCAGTGTGTTGCACCGGTTTTCGGCACTGAGCCGCACGGTGGTTTCACAACCTACGGTGCCGGGCATGTAGGTATGTGTGAGCAATTGGCCAAGGTTCGTATGGTTGTAGGTGGTCCAGCCTGTGCCATCCCCGAAATTCCAGCGGAACACCGTGTTGGGGGAGGTGTTGGTGCTGCTGTTGATGAAATCCACCGCCTGTGGGGCGCACACCTGGGTAAGGCCCCCTATGGGTATTTGGATCGAAGCGCTGGTGCTGCGCTCCATGGTTACCGCGCCGGTAACCACGCATCCGCTGGTGATCTCGGTGAAAGTGACGGTGTAAGTGGCCACGGCCGCCGGATAAACGTGCGTTACCGTTTGTGGCGGTACCAGTCCGGCACCGGTCATCGGCGCCGTGCCGTCGCCCCAGTCGATCGTGTAGGCACCTACCGGGGTAGGCGAGCCGATCACCAAGGTGAAATTGCCGCCCGAGCAGCTGATCCATTGCGGCGATGAGCTTGGGTTGCCGGCGCTGTTGAACAGTTGCGGGCACTGGGCACGGCCAGCGAAGGAAAGCAGCACCAGCACGGAAGCGGCCAAGAGTTGTCTTAGGAGGCTTTGGGCGGGCATCGGTGGTTTCTACGGTGATCACCGTGCTTTGGATACCGCGGAACCGCTCTTTCGACGCAGGACCGTTGATGTCCGTCAAGCCAGCGAACGCCGCCGACGAGGAACCATTCGCGGCACAGGCCGTTACAAGGCCCAGAGATCTATGGCATGGAGCATTTCGACCTTTGCGTGATCGGTGGAGGCCCGGCCGGCTATGCGGCGGCCATGCGTGCAGTGGACCTCGGTAAGCGGACTGCCCTTGTTGAGCGGCACCGGCTGGGCGGAGCGGGCATCTACCATGGTGCCTTGGCATCGAAAACGCTGTGGGAATTGAGCCATCGGGTGGCCAATGCGAATGAAGTGCTTCGCGGCCGCGACCGCGAACCTTTTTCACTGACCTGGCAGGAGGTCGGCAAGACCCTCAACGAAGCCATGTTCGAGCGGAAATACCTCCATTCCTGCCACCTGCAAATGCTGAAGGCGCATGCGGGGCACATGTTCAGCCATGTGCGCGGGAGCGCTTACTTCACTGGGCCGCATGTGGTGGCCATTGAACACTTGGGGTCGGTGCAGCACCTCTCTGCCGAAAACTTCGTGGTGGCCACGGGAAGCAGGCCGCGTGCGCTGCCCGGTATCGTTGCCGATGAGCGCACCATCCTGTCCAGCGACGGC
>JBIQMI010000163.1:0-7550 GCA_044463585.1 Cryomorphaceae bacterium | reverse complement strand
ACCTCTACCGCGACCTCATGTCCTGGCAGCCGCCGCAGGTGCTCGCGCATGCCCCATTCGGCGTAGCGCTGCATGCGCTTGTCGATGGTGGTGTACACTTTCAGCCCATCGGTGTAGATGTCGTAGGGCGAGCCGTCGGGCTTGGCTATGCGGTATTTGCCGGTTTCGGGGTCCTTTTCGCTGAACAACCGCAGCAGCTCGCCCCTGAGCACTTCGCGCAGGTAGGGTGCCGGGCCTTCGGTGTGGTCGATGCGCTGGAAGTCGAGCCCCAGGGGCAGCACCTTGAGCGAATCGTACTGTTGCGCGGTGATGTAGCCCTGCTTTTGCATTTGCTTCAGCACCACCATCCGGCGTGCATGCGTGGCGTCCGGCCGGCGCAACGGGTTGAACAGGGCGGGGTTCTTGCACATGCCCACGAGCATGGCGGCCTCTTCGATGCGCAACGAATCGGGCACGGTGTTGAAGTATACGCGGGCGGCCGAGTTGATGCCCACGGCCTGGTTGATCCAGTCGAAGCGGTTGAGGTACATGGCGATGATCTCCTCCTTGGTGTACTCACGCTCGAGCCTGGCGGAAATGATCCACTCCTGGAATTTCTGGAATACGCGGCCCATGAAATCGCGGCGTGCATCGTGGAAGAGCATTTTGGCCAGCTGCTGGGTGATGGTGCTGGCGCCGCCGCGCTTGCCCATGTACACCGCCGCCCGCAGGGTGCCGCGCACATCGATGCCGCTGTGCTGGTGGAAGCGTTCATCCTCCGTGGCCACCAAGGCCTGTACCACGTAGGGGCTGATGCGCGAATAATCCACCGGTATGCGGTTCTCGCGGTAATACTGGCCCATGATGGTGCCATCGGCGAACAGCACCGCGGTGGCCAGGTCGCTGCGGGGGTTTTGCAGCTCGGTGGTGCCGGGCAGGTCCTTGCTGCCGGCGGCCAATAGCAGCATGGCCAACAGGCCGAGCACGGGCCCAAGTACCACCAGCCACCACAGGGCGTACCATCCGGTGCGGCCCTTTGCGCGTTTCTTGCCTGTTGCCTTTTTCATTCCGTTACCGCGCTGCTTGCGCCTCCACGCTTATGCCCACATCGATCACACCGGGCAGCTCGTCGGTGCGCATGGCCTGTTCCAGGGTGAGCGAATAGTTTCCCTTTGCGGGGAACCGGTTGTTGACCTTGTAAAGGACGTGGGCCTGGAAGCGATCGCTGAAAATGAACCCGGCGCCCTTGCCGTACCAGCGGCCGGCGGGGTCGGCCAGTATGCATTCCACCGTATCGGTGAGCTGGGTGCCATCGGGTTGTTGCAGGGTGGCGAAGAGGTACAGGTTGCTGAACGGGTAATCGCCGGTGTGGCGTATGTCCAGGAAGATGTTGCGCTGCGCAATGGTATCATCCACCTGGAAGGTGAATTGTGGTTTCCATTCACGCTGCCATATTCCATCGGGCACTTTGGCATCCTCTTGGAACACCACATGGCGCGAACAGCCCACCAGGGCCAGACCTGCCAACATGGCGATGGTGGTACGGGTGCTCACGCGTTGCTCGGCTTAGCGGCGGCTGGGCCTTGGCCGCCAGGCTTGTTTCCCTTGCGCCGCCGGCCCCGGTGGTCCCGGCTGCGTCCTTCACCCGCCGGGCGGGCGGGCCTGTCCTCCGGGGCGGTGCGCTCGGCACGCGGCCTTTGCGGCCGGTCCTGGCTTTCCGCCGCGTGCCGGGGGGCGGTCCCGGTGCGTTTCTTGCGCGTGCCATCGCGCCTGCGGCCTTTGCCCGCGCTCTTCAGCTTCTTATCAAAACGGCCCAGGTCCTCGGCACCATCGATCACGTTGGCATACTCGGTGGACACTTCGTCCACACCGGTGCTTTCGGGCTCGTCCATCATGTGCAGGTCCACCTCGGGTTCAATGCCCTGCTTGTTCTGGGCCAGTATTTCGCGCACGGTCTCCACCGGGAATGCGGCCATGGCCACCGGTTCGCCCGACCGCTTGAACATGTACCACATCTTCTCCTTGAAAATGTCGGTCTTCATGTGCACGCCCGTTCCCTGCCTGGTCTTCAGCTTGGCATTGGGCGATGGATAGCTTTTGATGGCCTCCATGTACATGTCCAGCTCGAAGTTGAGGCAGCATTTGAGCTTTCCGCACAGCCCGGCGAGTTTCTGGGGGTTCAGGGCCAGTTGCTGGTAGCGTGCGGCACTGGTGGTCACGCTGCGCAGGTCGGTAAGCCAGGTGCTGCTGCACAGCTCGCGGCCACTTGGGCCAAGCCCGCCCAGGCGTGCGGCCTCCTGCCGCGCACCGATCTGCTTCATGTCGATGCGTGCCCGGGCGCATTCGGCGATCTTGCGCACCACCTCGCGGAAATCCACCCGCTGCTCGGCGGTGTAGTATACGGTGGCCCGTGTGCCATCGCCCTGGAACTCCACGTCGCTCACCTTCATGTCCAGCCCGGCCTCCCTGCAGATCCGCCGGGCCTCCAGCATGGTCCCGTGCTCGCGCGCACGGGCGGCGTGCCAGGTATCGATCTCCTGTTGGGTGGAACGGTGCAGGATCTTTCGCAGGCCGTAGGTGTCGGTACCGGCCCCTTTGCGCAGCATTTGCGCGCGCACCAGCTCGCCGGCCAGGCACACCACGCCGATGTCGTACCCGGTGCTGGCCTCCACGGTAACGGCCTCACCCACCACCAATGACATGCCGGGCGCGAAACGGTAAAATCCGCGGCGCGTGCCCTTGAAGCGCAGCTCCACGGCATCAGGCAGCGGATGGGCACCGGGCAGGGGGATGCCCGCGAGCCAATCGTGCACCTCCCGGGTGGCACAGCCGCCACCGCCCGAGGACTTGCAACCGCCGGTGGTGCAGCCCGAACCATTCTTACAACCCTTACAGGACATTGGCGCGAAGATAACGGGAGGGTGGCGTGATCATTGGGCCTGGTGCACGGCGTGCGACAACTTTTGGCCGTGCCGGGTTACGCGGCCATGGGCCGCCCGCGCAGCAATGCCGTCAAGCGGTAGCTCAGGTCCATGAACAGGATCCTGGTGTTGGCGTTGCGCTCCAAGTGTACATGGGCCAGCTCCAGTTCGCGCCGTATGCCCTCGATGTTCCGCAAATTGAGCAGGGCGCTGAACTTGCGCACGAAATCGAGCTCCTCCCCGATGGTAACCACCAATTGCGGCAGGTCCTGCCATTGAAGCATGCATTGGCGCATGAGGTAGAGTGCATAGCGGATCAGGCCCTTTTGCTCCTCGCGGCCCAGTTTCTGGAAATAATCGGCGCTTGTGGCGTTGGCGGCCACATTGCCGGCGTAGCAGGCGCGCAGCCAATCGCGGAAAAAGATGAAGAACTCTTCCTCGCCGCCCCGCGCCATGGCCTTGGCCTCTAGCAGGTCGCCCTCGCTGCGCGCGGCAATGGCCCGCGCCGTGGAAGGGTCCAGCGCCGGGAATTGCTGTGCGATGGCCGACGCCACCTCGCCGGGGTCGAGGGCGGGCACCTTCACCAACTGTGTCCGGCTGAGGATGGTGGGCAGCATTTGCCCGTTGGTATGGCCCGCCAGCAGAAAGGCCGTGCCCGGTTCGGGTTCCTCCAAGATCTTCAGGATCTTGTTGGCCATGGTATGGTTCATCATCTCAGGCAACCACACCAGCATCACCTTCCAGCCGCCCGCGTATGATTTCAGGCTCAGCTTGCGCAGCACTTCCGCGGCCACGCCATCGCCCATTTGCAACTGCTTGTTGTCGCCCTTGAGCTTCTCGCGCCACAGGTCGGCGTCCAGGTAGGGTTCTTCCAGCACAGCGGGCCGCCACTCATCCAGGAAATATTCGCTGGTGCGCGGCTTCTTGTCCAGGAAGAAGATGGGGAATACCGCATTGAAGTCGGGGTGCGCGAGCTTGGCCATCATTTGGCAAGCCCTGCAATGCCCGCAACTATCGCCCTCCCCGGGGTTTTCGCAGAACAAGTAGGTGGCGTACGCCAGGGCCAAGGGAAGCACGCCACTGCCGCGGGGCCCTAGGAAGAATTGGGCGTGCGGCACACGCCGTTCGCGGATGTTGCCGATAAGCCTCGCCTTCAGCGGGGCCTGCCCGATGATCTTGCTGAATTGCACGGTGCAAGTTTAAGCCTGTCCGCCCGGCCGGGCCCGAAACCGGCACCCGGCGATCGGCGCCGGGTGCAATGCGCGAGGTCCTGCGCGGGGTGGGGAAAAGCATTGGTCCGGCCCGGCCAGCAACAGGGTCACAGCGTTGCGACCATGCGGCGCCTCAACGCGGACAGGCCCCGCTCCTGCTTGTCCGCATCCTGATGTGCCGGGCTTGCCGGGTGCCCGGTATTTTCGCGCCATGCAAACCATGGACAATTTCAACTTCAAGGGCCGCAGGGCGCTGGTGCGCGTTGACCTGAACGTGCCGCTGGATGCCGGCCTCAACGTGACCGATGATACCCGTGCCCGGGCCATTCTGCCCACGGTGCGCAAGATCATCGGCGATGGGGGCAGCGTGGTGCTGATGAGCCACCTCGGCCGCCCCAAGGGCCAAGTGGTGGCGGCCCTGGGCCTACGGCCAGTGGCCAAGCATCTGGAGGGCCTGCTTGGTGTGCCGGTGCTCTTCGCCACCGATTGCATCGGCGAGGATGCCCGCGCCAAGGCCGCCCGGTTGAAGGATGGTGAAGTTCTCCTGTTGGAGAACCTGCGTTTCCATGCCGAGGAGGAAAAGGGAGACCCTGGGTTCAGCAAGGCGCTGGCCGGGCTGGGCGATGTTTACGTGAATGATGCGTTCGGCACGGCACACCGCGCCCATGCCAGCACCACCATCGTGGCGGCCCATTTCCCGGGCAACAGGCTTTTCGGCTACCTGATGCAGGCCGAGCTGGACAGCCTGGCCCGTGTGCTGAACAAACCGGGCAAGCCGCTGTGCGCCATTGTGGGCGGTGCCAAGGTGAGCAGCAAGATCGAGGTGCTGCGCAACCTGCTGGGCAAATGCGACGAGGTGCTGATCGGCGGCGGCATGGCCTTCACGTTCATCAAGGCACAAGGTGGCCAGGTGGGGGCCTCCCTGGTGGAGGAGGACCATTTGGCCACCGCGCTGGAAATACTGGCCACCGCCAAGGACCGCGGCGTGCAATTGCACCTGCCGGTGGATGCCGTGGTGGCGGACGCCTTCGCCGAACAGGCCAACACCGACGTTTGCGCCGCCAACGCCATACCCGATGGCTGGATGGGGCTGGACATCGGGCCGCGCACGATCGAGGAGTTCAGCCGGGTGGTGGCCCGCGCGCGTACCATCCTATGGAACGGCCCCATGGGCGTGTTCGAAATGGAGAGCTTCAGGCAGGGCACCAAGGCCGTGGCCGCAGCGGTGGCCGAGGCCACGGCGCACGGTGCCTATTCGCTGGTCGGTGGCGGCGACAGCGTGGCCGCGGTGAACCGGTTCGGCTATGCCGACAAAGTAAGTTATGTAAGCACCGGCGGCGGCGCCATGCTGGAATACCTGGAGGGCAAAACACTGCCGGGCGTGGCCGCCATTTCCGAAGCCTGAACAGCACCGGGCCTACCTTTGCACCAAGTAAAACCATTATTCCCATGGCCATTCACCAAACCCTTCCGGCCCTTGCCCTTGCCCTGTTGATCACCGCCCCCGCAGCGGCGCAAAACACGCTGAAGGACGGCACCAGCCTTTCCTGGAACAAAGAGATCAATACCGTGGCCACCACGCTGAAGACCGATAGCGCGGAGCTGCCCGCCCTTTCCGTGCCGGTGTTCGAGGCAAAGGCCTCCGAGGTATGGTCCATGCTGAAAACGGAATTGCCCGGCGCCAGCTTCAAGAAGCAAGGAAAACTGATGCGCGCCGACGCCGTGGCCATGGGCAGCGGGCCCGCCGTGGACGTACTGGCCCAAGTGGAGGAGAACAAGAAGCAGAATTCCAGCACGCTTACCGTGGCCTTTCTGGCCACCGGCACCAACCGGCCTGCCGAAGATGATGCGCACCCCGCCGCCATGCGCGACCTGGGCGTGCGGCTGAACAAGGCCGTAGTGAAAAAGCAACTGGACGAGTGGACCAAGAAGCTGGGCAAGGCGGACAGCAAGACCGCAAGCGCGGCCAAATCGCAGGACAAGGCCCAGGCCCGGGTGAACAAGGCCAACAGCCAAATGGAAAAGATCCTGAAGGAGAAGGGCAAGCTGCAGAACCAACAGGCCGTGCTGCAAAAGGAAATCGACCTCTACAACCAAAAGTGGACCTTGAGCCAAGACCCGAAGGACTTCAAGAAATTGACCAAGTCGCGGGCCAAGATCACCAAGAACGACGCCAAGATGGCCAAGTTGATGGACAAGGAGACCAAGGCCCAGAAGGAACTATCCAAGAGCACCGCCGAATTGCCCGATGCCCAAAAGGCCAAGGACCAAAAGGCCGGCGCGCAGGCCGAAGTGCAGCGCACCGTGGATGCCCTGCAGCGCAAGCTGGACAGCATACGTTGAGGATCGTCATTCACCACAGACCATTCCGTTCAGCATGGGAAGCTTCGAATTGTACACGGACAAGGCCGGGGAGTTCCGCTTTCGCCTGAAGGCGGCCAACGGCGAGATCATTTTGGCCAGCGAGGGCTATACCGCCAAGGCCTCCGCCCTGAACGGGATAGAAAGCGTGAAGAAGAACGCACCGGATGATGCCCGCTACCAATGCAAGACCACCGATGCCGGGGCTTCATTCAACCTGGTGGCGGGCAATGGCGAGATCGTGGGCACCAGCCAGGTATACGCCAGCGAACAGGCCCGGGACAAGGGGATCGAGAGCGTGAAGCGGAATGCGCCCGGCGCCGATGTGAAGCATTTGGCCTGAGCCGCCTATTCCCGCACGAACTTGCCGGTGAACATGCGCCCATGGGCCATGGCCTGGTACGTGTAAAGCCCCGGTGCCAGGCCGGCGAGGTCAAGCTCCATGCGCGTGGCCGAGGGCGAGGCCATTTGCAGCACCAAAGCGCCCGCGGCGTTCCATATTCGCATATCCGCCGTTGTGCCCGGGGGCACGTTCAGCATCAGCACCGCTTGCCCGCCCGTGGGGTTGGGGAAGAATCGTTGGCTGCTTTCCGAAAGCTGCTGCAATTGCACGTTTTTTATTGAGCTGAACCCGTCATTGCCCAGCTCGATCCGGTAGAACACCGTGGCGAATTCAGCGGGCGTGGGGTCCAGGTAACTGTAACGCGTGGCGGTTTCCGGGCTGCCGCAGATGCCCTGGATCAAATGCACCACTTCAAAATGGAGGCCGTCCAGCGATCGCTGCACTTCCTGCCCATCGCAGGTGCGTCCGCCCATGATCGTCCATGACACCAGCACCCCTTGCGGCAGTTCAACGGTTGAATAATCCTCGAGGAACGGATGTTCTTGGGCCTGCAGGGGTGACAGGGCGGCAAACCACATTGCCGTGGTGGCGCAAATGAGGACCTTGCGGATCATTTCCTGCAAGGTACCAAAACCATTCCGCAACACCTATCTGGAAAGAAAGCCGCCATCCACAGGAATCGCGGCTCACTCCGCCACGTGCACCAACATCCCCTTCCTGGCCCATTTGCGCAGC
>JBIQMI010000162.1:0-7555 GCA_044463585.1 Cryomorphaceae bacterium | reverse complement strand
TTCGATGCGGGCATGCGTTTCGAAAGCTACCTGCCCGCCATGCTCGGCTATCCGGCAGGGCAACCGTACAGCGGCACCGGCATCGGTTACCGCTACGCCACCTTCCGCAAGGACGGGCTGGAGGTGACCGCCGGCAACTTTTACGAACAGTTCGGCCAAGGCCTGTCCTTTCGGTCGTACGAAGAACGCTACCTGGGCGTGGACAACGCCATGGACGGCGTACGCGTACGGTTCAGCCCGGACACGGGCATCTACCTGAAAGGCTTCATTGGCACGCAGCGGCTGGCCTTCAAGAACGGCTTCACCCAGGGATCGGGCATCGTGCGCGGCATCGATGGCGAGATCTCGCTTACGGAGGCGTTCCCGCGCCTGCTGCCCGGCATGGCCGAAAAGGGGAACAACCTTACGCTGGGCGGATCCTTCGTGAGCAAATACCAGCCCGACCTGGACCCGCTGATCAACCTGCCCGAGAACGTGGGCACCTGGGCCGCCCGGGCGCACTACACCACGGCCAAGTGGGACCTGTACAGCGAGTATGCCTACAAGATCAACGACCCCAACGCCAGCAACCGCTACATCTACAAGCCGGGCCAAGCGTGGATGGCCAATGCCACCTATACCGTAAGCGGGCTGGGCATAACCGCCGGCGCCCACACCTACGATAACATGGTGTACCAAAGCGACCGCGGCGCACCCACGCTGTTCGACCTTAATGTGAACTACCTGCCCACCTTGGCCAAGCAGCACAGCTACAACCTGCCGGCCACGCTGTACCCCTACGCCACGCAGCCCAACGGCGAAGTGGCCTATTCAGGCGAGGTGTTCTACCAGTTCAAGCGCGGTACCAAACTGGGGGGCAAGTACGGCACCAAGATCAGCGTGAACTGGAGCGGCGCATGGAGCCTGGACAGCACCGCCATGCCGAACGATACCGTGCGCCTGCGCGGCTACAGCACCAAATTCATGGCCATGGGCACCAGGCAGTACTACAGCGACTTCAACGTGGAGCTGCGCAAGAAGCTGAGCGCGAAGTGGGACCTGGCCCTCACGTACATGAACCTGGTGTACGACATCGAAGTGGTGCAGGGCGAATCGGGGAAGCGCGACATCTACGGCGACATGTTCATCCTGGAAGGCCTGCACAAGATCACCGATCGCACCTCATTGCGTTTCGAGCTGCAGCACCTGGCCACCAAGCAGGACCTGGGCAATTGGGCCACGGCCTTGGCGGAGCTCACCTTCAGCCCGCATTGGTTCGTGGCCTTGATGGACCAGTACAACTACGGCGGCAGCGTTGAAACCGCACAGGTACACTACCCCATCGGCAACCTCGGCTACATCCGCGGCGGCACCCGCTTCACCTTCGGGTACGGCCGCCAGCGCGCGGGCATTTTCTGCGTGGGCGGCGTGTGCCGCGTGGTGCCTGCGGCCAGCGGGCTCACGGCCTCCATCACCACCACATTCTAGCACATGCGCTACCTCATTCCCTCCCTGCTGCTGGCCGTGCTGCTCAACGGCTGTGATGTGATCACCGACCCAAAAGAGGCCATGGCCACCCCTGGCCAACCGGGCGATACCAGTGCTGTGCACCGCGTGCTGCTGGAGGATTGCACCGGCTTCCGCTGCACCAATTGCCCACAGGCCGCCAACATGGCCCAAAGCCTCAAGGCCCTGTACGGCGATAGGCTGGTGGTAGTGGGCGTGCACATGAAGGATGTGTTCGCAGCGCCGGAATGGCCTTACGACGATGGCCGGTACGATACCGATTTCCGCACCCCGGCGGGCAACGCCTACAACGCCACCTTCCCCATCATCGGGCTGCCCAGCGGTCTGGTGGACCGTACGGAATATGAGAACGTGTTCGCGCTGGGCATCGGCAGTTGGGGCGCCGCCGTGGCCGAGCGCATGGCCATGGAACCGGTGCTGAAGCTGCAGTTCACCGCGTTCAACTACAATGCCGCCACCAACAGCGTTTCGGCCACGGTGCAAGCAACCGCGCTGCAACCCATCAATGGCGAGCACAGCATCACGCTGTACATCACCGAGGACCATGTGATCGACTGGCAGCTCGACAACGGCGTGGACATACCCGACTACGAGCACCGCCATGTGCTGCGCGCCGCCTTGAACACGCCTTGGGGCGAACCGATGATCACCGGATCAGCCCAGCCCGGCGACACATTCACCAAGACCTTCAACTACCCGTTGCCCAGCAATGTGCTCCAACCGGCCAACTGCGCGCTGGTGGCCTATGTGTACAGCACCGGCGGTGCGGACCAATACGAGGTGAAAGAAGTGGTGGAGAAGCAGTTCACCCCGTAATAGCCGGGCATAACAAAGGCCTTGGCGGCACGTTCCTTTACCGGAACGACCGAGTTATCAACCTTCGGGGAAAAAGCATTGTACCATCACTATCATTGGGCTATATTCAGCCCACCAAACGGACTGCAAGCCGTTGCAACTTGGAACCATCATGAAGCAGAACGGACGGAAGATGCTGGAGTTGAGCCAACAAGTATTGCAGAAGGTCAGCTTTGATCCAAGGCTGTTCAGGAAGGAACTGGTAAAGGCCGCGGGCTGGGTGGGCGCCCGGGACCAACTGCTGCTGAAGGCATGGTGCCTGGCCACGTTCGGCCACTTGTACAAGGATGTGATCCTGGAGGTGTTCCAGCATTCCATGCAAGGCTGAACAGCAGGCTGGCCGAGCATTACCGGCCTTCCTGTGCTTTTCATTCATCGGTGCCCCGCGCCTGTTCCCGCAAGTAGGCCAGGTTGCGCCGAAGACCCTCGTACTTGGTGCGCTTTACCGGGCTGCCGAAGAAGACTTCCTCGAAACGCGCCTCCGTCATTCCGTGCCATTCCTCCGCGGTCATTTCCAGCAGCCCTGGCCTTGGCTTGAAATCAGGTTCGCTGTGGGGCGCACTGAAGCGGTTCCACGGGCATACCTGTTGGCAGATGTCGCAGCCGAAGGCCCAATTCCTGAAATCGCCGGCATCCGCCGGAATGGACGCCTCGCGCAGCTCGATGGTGTAATAGCTGATGCACTTGCCGGCGTTGATGCCATAAAGCTCGATGGCACCGGTGGGGCAAGCATCGATGCAGCGCCTGCAACTACCGCAGTGGTCGGTGGCCGGTGCATCCGGCTCCAGTTCGAGGTCCAGGATGATCTCGGCCAAAAAGAAAAATGAGCCGGTTCCTTTGCGCAGGATCAGGCTGTGCTTGCCGCGCCAGCCGATGCCCGCGCGCTGCGCCCAGGCCTTTTCCAGCACGGGCGCGCTATCGGTGAAGCAGCGCATGGCCAGGTCGCCGTACTCGTCCGTTATGGCCTGCAGCATCGGCTTCAACCGCTGCTTGATCACCTTGTGGTAGTCGCGGCCGTAGGCATAGGTGCTCACCTTGGGGGCCGCGGGATCCTGCTGCTTGGCGGGGGTGAAATAGTTGTAGGCCAAGCTGATCACGCTCTTGGCGCCGGGCACCAGCTTGCGCGGATCGAGCCGCATGTCGAAATGGTTCTCCATGTAGCCCATGCCGGCGTGCTTGCCTTGCCGCAGCCATTGCTCCAGCCGGGGCGCCTCATCCGCGAGGAAATCGGCGCGCGCGATCCCGCATGCCAAAAAGCCCAGGTCGTGGGCCATTTGCTTGATCCATTGGCTGCGTGCACGGGGGTCGGGCATGGGCCCGGAAAGGTAATGTAGGCCAATAAGGAGCGGCCCAAGCGGTGCGGCTACCGCCTGGACCGGCTGAACAATGCCGCCCGGCGCTTTTCCATTTCCTCCGCCACGGCCGCGCTTTCACCGCCGCGCTTCATCAGCTCCGCGATGATATTGCGGTAGCTGCGCTCATCGCGGTTCTGGCTCAGCTTGAAGGTGTGGTCGATGCGCTGCACATCCACCTCGAACGCCGTGATCATGGGCAGCATCTCCTCCACGTCCTTCGGCGGCAGGTTATCGAACACGGTAGGCGATGTGCGGTCCTGCCCCTCGAAATGCAGGGTGAGCTTCCGCAGCGATTCCCGCAGGCCCTCCTCATCCAGGAAGCGGATGGTGCCGCCCATGTGCACGCTCATGTAATTCCATGTGGAGGCGTTGTGCGGCTTGCTGTACCACGAAGCGCTTACGTACGCATGCGGCCCGGTGAACACGGCCAGCACCTCCGGATTTTCGGCGAAGGCCCGGTGGTGGTCCGTGTTGCGCATGATATGCGCCTCCAGTACCAGCCTCCCATCGCGCCGCCCCGCCAGCATGGGTACCTGCGTGGCCACCGGACGCCCATGGGCAAAGCTGCCGGTCAAGAACGCGAACGGATAGTGGCCTATGAAATCGAACAGCTCCTGTTCATTCTCCGCCTTGAAGTGGGGCATGCTGTACATGGGCGGGAAATTAGGGAGGGTATGGGGGTGGCCAGTGATTTGAGGCGCGTGCCCAGGACGCAAATGAAACGGGCACTATGAATCATACAAACCGGCCTCTTCGTCGTCCTTCATCAGCTCTATCAGGCGCAGCCGTTGACTTTGCTTCATTGCCTTGCGGTACTTCATCACATCCTCGTATCGGATGCGACGGTGCTTACCGATCTTGGTGAATGGGATCTTACCCTGCTCCAACAGCTTCACCACATGCGGGCGGGAACAACCGAGCATCTCAGCAGCGGCCTGCGTTGTCATCTCAGCAGCAATTGGGACGATCTGTACCGGCCGCCCTTCACCCAGGTCCTTCAGGATCCGCGTGAGCAGATGAAGCGCCATGGTAGGCACAATAATCTTCTGGGAAGTCTCCTCGATCTCGATCTCGGTCGTGTCCTTCTTTTTGGAAAGGCTCTTCAGCGACTCCTCCAACACAGCGAATGAGCTGCGTGCGGCCACTTGCTCCGACCGGGTGGGCTTGGCGGTGAGTGTTTCAACTGCTGACATGGTTTTCCGTGATAGGCGGTACAAAGTTAAACGAAATAAACGAAACGACGTTACATCGACCGAATTGTCCACAAAATGGCTCAGGGTCGGCCCCAAATTAAATTCCACTATCCTAGGCAACCACCTATACATCAGCGTCGTCATGAAGGTGGACAATATCACCACCGTGGCCCCGTATATTCGGGACGAACTTAGGCAGATATGAGCAGCGACGAGCAAGACCGCAGGGGCCTTACCTTCATCAGGAACTACATTCAGGCAACCGGAAAGGCACCATCCTTACGGGCCATTGGCAACGTGGTCGGATACAACTCGCCGCGTTCCGTGCAGATGATGCTCCAGCGACTGGCGAACCGGGAACTCCTGAAATACGAGAACGGAGAAATCACGTTGGTCGATGAAGCCAGCGGTGCTACACCTCATACCGTGGATGTTCCCTTGGTGGGATCGGCAGCGTGCGGTCTTCCCTCCTTGGCTGAACAAGATCCGGAGGGTTGGGTGAGGGTCTCAACGAAGATCGCCAAGCCCGGACATACCCACTTCCTTCTGCGGGCCCGAGGCACATCCATGAATGCTGCGCGTATCCGGATCAACCCAGGAGACCTGGTTCTCGTGCAGCAACAGGCACACGCGAGCCCCGGTCAGATAGTGGTAGCGCTGGTAGACAACGAGGCGACTATCAAAGAGTTCGATCGCAAGGGTGAACACGTGATACTTCGACCACGATCGAACGACGAAGTGGCTGACCATCGACCAATCGTGGTCACCGATGACCTGATCATTCAAGGGCTCGTGATTGCGGCCCTTCCAGATGCACTGAACGAGGAATAACCATCAACAACGACGACAATGAGCAAATCGACGCGCAACAGCGGCAAGACCTGGACCTCGGCTGAGGTCAAGCAACTCGCGAAGCTGGCCAGTGAGAACACACCTACACGGGTCATCGGCCTGAAGCTGGGGCGTACCCCGGACGCGGTCTATACCAAGGCTTCTGCGGAGAGCATCCCTCTGAAGCCGACGAACCAGTCGCCATACAACCGGAAGAAGTGAGTTCTTCCGATAAGCGGCATTACACCACCACCTCCATGAGTCTTTTTACACAGCAGGAAGCTCGCCGCTCGGCCGGGCAAGCATCGGGGGCAACTTCCAGCGATCTCCTTGTCGAATCAGTTCTGAACGTTCGAGCTGATGCCAAGTTCCGAGTCCTCGCTGAGGCGGCGAGGACAGCACCGGTACGCACCTTCGATATTTTCCTCTCGCATGCCTTTGCTGATCAGGCAATAGTCCTCGGCATCTATACACTGCTGAGTCAGTCTGGCTTCACGATGTATGTCGACTGGATCCACGATCGGCAGTTGCACCGATCGATTGTGTCACCAGCGACTGCCGATGTACTGCGGAAACGGATGCGCCAGTGCAAGTCGCTTTTCTTCGTTACAACGACCAATGCCACGAACTCGAAGTGGATGCCGTGGGAGTGTGGCTACTTCGATGGCCTTGATAGCAAGCCCATGGGCGAGGCCGTTCATAAGCACTTTAATGCCTGGGTCGCGAACGGTCATCCATAGGACCAATGGGTGAAGATCAACGCAAGCACTTGGAGTTGCTCCAAATAACCATCACGCGGATGGCGGTGAACTCCTTCCTCATCAAGGGTTGGTCGGTCACCCTTGTTGCAGCCCTGTTCGCCCTTGCTGCGAAGGACTCAGACCAATCGTTTGCCATTGTGAGCTATTTCCCGTGCATCCTCTTCTGGTGCCTTGACGGCTACTACTTGGCACAGGAGCGCAAGTTCAGGTCGCTGTTCGAGGCTGCTCGAACCGGGAGGGCAGACCTGTACAGCATGAACACCCAACCGCATGCGAGTGAACGTGACACATGGCTCAGCAGCATCTTCGGCACTACGCTACTTCTGTTTCACGGCACCATCGTCGCCGTCATCAGTGGCATGATGGTCATTCTCAAGTAACTAAACAACCTCAACAATGGCACGACGTGCATTCTTCAGCTTCCACTACGAGAAGGACATCTTCCGCGTGAGCCAGGTTCGCAACAGCGGCATGACCAAGGGCGGATATCAGCAATCGGGCTTCATTGATCATGCTGATTGGGAACAACTAAAGCGACAAGGAGACGCCGCTATCAAACGATGGATCAACTCGCAGCTGGACGGCGCAACCGTCACGGTGGTCCTCATTGGGTCGGAAACCGCCGATAGGCCATGGGTCAACTATGAGATTCGACGAAGCCATGAACTTGGCATGGGGCTGTTGGGTATTCATATCCACAGATCAACTGCCCGCGCAATGGTGTTTCATGGTTCAAGGGTGAAAATCCCTTCAGCAAAATCGTTGTGCAGGACCACTGGTGGAATCCGAAGACGCTTGCCGACATCGTGCCTGTTTACGATTGGAAAGACCATGACGGCTACAACAACATGGGGCGATGGATCGAAGAAGCTGCGCAAAGAGCTGGCCGAGGTGTGCGGGTTTGAACGGTAACTCCCAGATGTGCGTCAGCGCGTGAAGGATAGCAGCGGAAAGCCCACAGCGGGCACGGCCTTGGGCCTGGCCGCGAGGACTTGCAGCGGATAGCCCGACCCCGGCCCCACCGGCCCTTCGGGCACCGCAGGGTCCGGTGGGG
>JBIQMI010000161.1:0-7655 GCA_044463585.1 Cryomorphaceae bacterium | reverse complement strand
GATGCCGTACTGTTTCAACTTGCCGAGGTCCACCAATACCTGGATCTCGCGCTCCTCGCCGCCCAACAGGGTGATCTCGGCCACGCCCTTCACCTGCTGGATCTGCGGCAGGTAGTCGTCCTTCATGCGTTGGAAGAATTCCGTGGGGGGCAGGTCGCTGGTGGCGCTCACCGACATCACGGGCAGGTCGTTGGGCGACACCTTGCTCATCACCGGGCTCAGGATGTCCGCCGGCAGGTCCTTGCGGATGTTGTCGATGTAGCGCTGGGCATCCTGCATGGCCTGGTCCAGGTTGATGCCGTACTTCATGTTGGCGATCACCACCGAGGCGTTGGGCAGGGATTTCGTGACCAGATAGTCCTTGCCCTCCAGGTTGGAGAGAGCATCCTCGACCTTCCGCGATACAGAGGTTTCCACCTCGTTGGGTTCTGCACCGGGGTAGCCGGTGCGGATCACCAGCACGGGCTGGTTGAAGTCGGGCATGAGCTCGTAGCTCAGGTTCATGTACCCGATGATGCCCAGCAGTGCGAAGACGCTGAAGAGCACGATGATCAGCGAGGGCCGCCGGATCGATATCTCGGTGATGTTCATGGCACAGGGACGTTATTGCACGGCGACAACGGCACCGTCGAACAGGTTGATGAGGCCCTTGGTGATAATGATGTCGCCAGCATGAAGGCCGCTGGTGACCACGGAACGGTTGCCCAGTGTGCCGGAAACCGTGACAGGTTGCAGCGTGGCCTTGCCCTCCTTCACGAGGTACACCTTTGAGCTACCGCTTCCCCCGGTGATGGCCGCAGAAGGGATGACCACGCCATGGGCACTGCTCCGTTCCTGCACATACACCTTGCCGAACATGCCCGCAAGGATCCGCTGATCCGCCGTGTTGCGCACCAGCAGTTGCACCGGGAAGCTGTTGGCCATGTTGGCCTTGCTGCCGACCACCGCCACCTTGCCGGCAAGGCGCAGATCCGGCTCGTTGTCCGTGCTGAGGCTGAACTCCCCAGCCGTGTTGAAGAAGCCGATGTCGCCCCCGGGGATGTTCACCGTAAAGCGCAGCGTGGCGATATCGGTGAGCTGCACCAAGGGCACGCCCGGCGCGGCGAATGCCCCCACTTCGGTGAGCTTGGCAGTGACGACGCCATCGAACGGCGCGCGGATGGTGGCCTTGGCGATCTGCTCTACCAACGTGGCCTTCTGCACTTCCGCAGCGCGTAATCCCAGTTGGGCTTTTTCAAGCTGCACGCCCTGCACCGCATCGGCCTGGGCCAGCACGGTGTAGCGCGCCACATCGGCGCGCAGGCCGTCCAGTTGCACCTCCACGCCTTGCAGTTGCAACTGCAGCAGTGATCGGTCCAGTTGCATCAAGGGCTGGCCTTTGGTCACGCGGCTGCCCACATCCACCAGCATGCCCGTGACCTTCCCCTGCACCTCGGCGCTCACCTTCACCTCGCGGTCCGGTTCGAAGGTGCCGGTGAACACCCGTTCCTCCGAGGCCGAACCCGCCCGCACGGTATCCACCTGCACGGAGATCGCCTTCTCCTTGTTGTAGTGGTACACCATGGAAAGGGCCTCCTGCTTGTTGCTCGCGAGCCTCAGCACCACAATGCCCAGCAGCGCCAGTGGAATGAGGATGTACAGCAGCTTCCGCTTGTTGTTCTTGGTTGCCATGTTCGCTTAGTTGAGGGTGGCGAGGTTTCCGGTGAGTTTCTTCAGTTCCAGGTCGGCCTTGAGGAAATCGACGAGCGAGCTGAGGTAGTCCTGTTGTGCTTCGCGCAGTGCGTTATCGGCCAGCAGCACATCGGTGAGGCCTGCGGTGCCCTGCTGTTGCTGCAAAACGGTTTGCGCATAGATGCGCTGGGCCAACACCACTTGGCTTGCCCGGTCGTTGATGGAGGCCTTGGCAATGGCCGACTGCCGCCGCGCATTGGCAGCCTGCATATTTGTGCGCTCGGTGAGCAGCTCGTAGCGCAGCTTGTTGTTGTCCAGCTCCAGGTTCTTCTGCTTGATCCTGCGCTGCAGCGCCATACCGTTGAACAGCGGGTAGCTCAGTTGCACGCCGCCGAAGCCCACCGGATGAAAGGTGAGGAACTCGTTGGGGACCTTGTCGTAGCCGAAGCCGTTGGTGCCGTACGTGGCGAAAAGGCGGAGCGAAGGCAGGAGACCCGAGCGCTTGATGGTGCGCAATTCGTCACCCAGCAACTGGCCCTGCATCTTCACCAGTTGCAGCTCGGTGATCGCGGATGGCGGTTGTTCACTGTTCGGGTCGAATTGGACTTGGGGATCCACGGCAAGCGCACGTTCCGCAGGCAGGCCGATGGCGATCTTCAGGCCCTCGATCACCTGTTGGTAGCGGCTGTCCACGTTCGCGCGCTGGGTGGTGAGTTGCGCCTGCTGCAGCCGCACTTTGTCCACGTCGCTGCCATTGGCCAGCAACTGTTCGCGCAGCAGTTCCATGGTGCCCAACAGGCGGCCGGTGTTCACCAAATTGCTGTCCAAGTAGGCGAGCTGGTGATGCAGCACCTGTGCGTTGTAGTACAACCCGGCGATCTCGTACCGGGCATCCTCCCACGCCTTCCTGTATTGTAGGTCCGACACTTCCGCCGCCGTGCCCGCCATTTGCACCGCGCCGTACACCTGCGGATCATATAGGGGCATGGCTAATTGCAGGTTGGCGTTGATGTTGTGCGGCACGCCGAACTGTGCTTCCTTGAACAGCCCCTCGGGTGCCTGTGGGTTGAAGGTGGCCAGCGGCATGAACTGGTAGGGCAGGTCAGTGAAGTACTTGTACTCGGCGTTGGCGCTGAGCTTCGGCAGGAGGTTGGCCTGTACCTCCCGCTCGCGCTGGCTGGCCCGCTCCATATCGTTGCGACCCATCATCATCGTCTTGTTCCGCACTTGAGCGGTGTCCAAGCACTGCCTCAAGGTCCACACGGGCTGCCCCTGCACAGCGTGAACGGCACTGAAGAGGAGGAGCGCCATTAACTGTTTGCGAATGTTCACTAACATGGTTGGGCAAATTTTTTTAAGACGTCACACAGGTCGAAGAGTGGAACGTCACCGGCACGCGCGTGCCAGGTGCACCGTAATCCGTCCGTTGTACATGGTTTTCAGTTGTTCGTTGAAAGCATCTTCAACACCCCGTCAAGGACCGTCCTTCCGTCCTTCACCAAATTGGCCCTGTTGCCGCTCACCTTCCACTTCAGCACCGCCAGGCGCATGCTGCCCACCACAATGGTGGTGAGCGTGGCCGGGCTGAGCACCTTGCTGTACTCTCCCGCCGCCTGCCCCACCTTGATGTTGTCGGTCACGTGGCCCTGCATCACGTCCATGATCTCGGCCACCTTCGCGCTCAGGCGCTTGTCGTAATGGAAGATGTTCTCCGCGAAAATGACGCTCACCACCGAAGGCTTCGCCGTGAAGGCCCTAAGCTGTGAATCGAAGACGGCGCGCAGTTCCTCAGCGGAGGAACCGTACGAAAGCGAACGGACATCAGCCATGCGGGCCACCATCTCTGCTGAGAAGTAGTTGAGCAGGCCCAGCAGGATGGCGTTCTTGTTCTCGAAGTGGCGGTACAGCGCGGGTTCCGAAAGGCCCAGGTCCGCCGCAAGGTTCTTGATGGTCAAGGTCTGGATGCCATGCGCATCGATCCGCTGGGTGGCAGCCTCCATGATCTCGATCTGGCGTTCGGTGAAGGGTTGCATGGTGTTTAGGGGGTATTGAGGGGGCAAAGGTAGTTAGTGTTTACTAACCTTTCAAATAGTATGCTGGCGCCATCCGCATGGCGGTCGTTAGTCGGCTCCCGATCACCATGCCCCCGAACTTCGCACCCTCCGGCACGCTCCTTGCCCACCGCGTGCCCGCCCTACCGATCTTCGCCCCATGCGTTCCACCCTGCTTGCGCTCGCCCTGTTGAGCGGCCTGGCTTCCGTTGCCCAGTACGACAGTCCCGCCGACCCCGCCAAGCTGCCCGCCTGGATGCAGGAAGTGGCCTGGGGCACCAAGCCCGTGCGCACCACCCTGCCCAAGCGCGAACCGCTGCACACCAACGCCTTCACCGGCACGTGGACGGTGCAGAAAGAGGGCGGCCGCCGGTTCGAGTTCTGGAGCGACAAGCACCGCGTGGTGGTCCAGGACATCGACCAGAAGGGCACATTGCGGCGCATGTACTTCATCGACCTGGCCGCCAACATCCGCATGGCGGCCGGCAGCGATAACGGCACCGTGCATTTCATGGTGGATGACATGCACATTCCGCAGGCGGGCTACTTCCGCGAGATCTGGAGCGAACACGTGGAGCCGGCGGGCCGCGCGGAAGTGATCCTCGGCGAAGTATGCCAGGAAGTGGTCGGCATCGACGGCAACAACGACACCACCTACTACTGGCGCACCCGCCAGCACCCCGACCTCTTCGCCGACATGCGGGTGTGGGCGCCGTGGCTGTGCCGCGAAGGCGAGCTGGAGTACCTCACCGCCCTCACGGATGCGCCCGCCGGTGCCAGCCTGCGCGCGCGGTGGGGCAAGCGCGGGTACAGTACGCCGGCGGGCAGCATCGAAGTGCTCTCCATCACGCCCGGCGCCGCGCCCATGCCCACGATCGAAGGGCGGCGCGGCCATGTGATCGAACGGCGTTTCCTGTGGAACAACAACAGCGGCATCGGTCGCCTGCCCGCGTGGATGCGCGCCTACGTGAGCGACCTGAAGCCCGAGGCCCTGCCCGTCGCATTCACCCCCGCACCCGTGCAGCGCGACATCCCCGACAACCAATTCATCGGCACGCTCACCGCCGAAACGCCCTCGATGACCCTGGGCTTCGCGGACAAGGACGGCCGGCGCGATACCACGCACCAACTGGCGAAATACAGCTACTGGGCCGATGCCCGCCGCGCGGTATTGATCATGGACGATCCCGATGACGAAGGCTACCTCTTCTATGCCGTGGACCTGGACCACGACGTGGTGTTGGCCGCGCACAACGAGATGCACAGCTACGTGATCCCGCGCCTGTACATCAACACCTTGCAGCAAGTGGGCTTGAAGGAGTTCGGGCGCGGGCTGGACATGCCCATGACGGCCACCGGGCAATACCGCACCATACTGGGCCGCAAATGCGAATTGCATACCACCAGCGAACGGTTCCTCAGCCACTTCTTCATTCCCACCAAGCCTGTGCTCAACCCCGTGTTCGACATGCGCAACTGGATGGTACAGCGCATGGGCCAGAAGATGAAGGACCTGCTGTTCTTCGGCGTGGCCGATAAACCCATGCCCATGGCCGTGATGGGCACGCACCTCACGAGCTACAAGCGCGGCAAGGCCAAGCCGCCCGTGGCCGACCTGCGTTACTACCGCGTGTACGATGAGCGGTTGGAGCGCGACCGGGGCCCGCAGGAGCAGGTGATCGAAGAGCGGATCATCAGCGTGGAGGAAATGATGGGTGGTGAACACGTGGTGATCGAAGCCAGCCCGGACATCGAACCGCCACGCGGACCCGATGAGGAACGCGTGCGACGCAGGGACGATGCCGACCTGGAGATGCTGATGCCTGCGCACGAGCCCAAGCCCGTCATGCTCGACGTAGGCCCCGAGGGCGAGGGCCACCGACCACCGCCTCCCGCAGTACGGCGGGAGCGCGCGGTGGAAGGCACCAGACGACCCACGGCGGGGTCCGGCACGGGCGAGGGTCGTGCGGACCGCGCGAAACTGGACCCCTACATGGAAAGCGTGATGGCGCGCAGCACCAACCACTTCATCGGCACGGCGCTGCTGGAATACACCCTCACCAACAGCCAAGGCGAGACCCGCACCTGGACCGTGCGCTACGCCAGCGACAGCACCCGCATGGTGGTGATCGGCCGGAGCTCGGACCCATTGCCCAACGGCATCACCCGCACCTATTTGATCGATCGCCAGTCCGTTACCGAGACCGTGTACGTGTTGCTGGCGGACAGCACGGTCAATCAAGGCACGCAGCCGCTGAAGCCCCACTTCACTTCCGTCTTCCCACCGGCACATGCGGACAGCCTGCTCACCGGCACGAAGAAGATCCTGGGCCGCACCTGCGAGAAGCGCCTGTACGAGATCCCCACCACGCGCCGCACCAGCTGGGTGGATCCCGCAACACCATCGCTTTTCCAGGACGTGGTGGGCGCACGGAAAAAGTGGGGCGGCATCGAGGTCCTCCTGCTGGGAAATATGGTCACCGGCACCGCGCCCGGCATGCCGCTGGAAGTGGACTACACCTACCACGGCGGCGACCACTTGGTGATGAAGGTGCTGGAGCTGAAGCCCGGCCCGGTGGACCCGAAAGTTTTTGAGATAGGCAAGCATTCCTGGCATTGATTACGTTCCCATCCCCGGGCCTTTCCTTGCCCGCTCACGAATTTTTATCTTGGCCGCTTCAATCCAACAGCGATGAAATTGATTTCCTGCACCATTGTGGCCGCCATGCTCGCCTTGCCGCTCAACGCGCAATCCGACATCCAGCAGAAAATGCTGGAGCGCATGCAGCAGAATAAGGCCTCTAAGGATGCCAAAGCACCAGACATAAAGGTGGAGGACGACAACGACCCCTTCATCCCCAACCAATTCGTGGGCAGTTTCCGCATGGAAATGCACCAGTACAAAGGCGGCAAGGAGGAGAAGGGCAGCCCGGTGAACATGCAATATTGGAGCAGCCCTGAAATGACCTTGGTGGAAATGGCGCCCGAAGGGAAAAAGCAGGGCACGGTGCGCATGCTCACCGACCTGAAAGGCAAATGGAACTACATGCTGATGACCGACGAGAAAGGTGAGAAGACCGGCATGAAGTCGAAGAAGAAAAAGATCACGGTGTCAGGCGCCGATGAGGAGGACAACACGAAGTTCACCGTAACGAACGAGACCAAGGTGATCGAAGGCCACACCTGCAACAAGGTGATCGGCACCAATGAAGATGGCACTTGGACGGCCTGGATCGCCAAGGACATCGACGTGCCCTTCACCGACATGTCGCGTTCGTTGGCCGGCAACAGCGCCCGCGGCAAGAAGGCGGCGTATCCGGCCTCCAAGGAATTGCACGGCTTTCCGCTTGAAATGGAAAGCCAGTCGGCCAATGGCAAGGACCGCACCGTGATCTATGTGCGCGACCTGAAGCTGGGCCCGGTGGACCCCGCGGTATTCTCCATCGAAGGCTACCAAATGATGGAGATGCCCTTCGGCATGCCTATTCCTGGGCAGTAATTGCGCGAGCATCCGCCGCGCGTCAATTGGCCCGTTTGTGCGACCCCGTCAGGGTCGTGCTCATCATGGGAAAATGATTTCCACGTTGTGCGACCCCGTCCGGGGTCGAATGCCTTGGCCGCGATCGGGGGCGATAATGCGACGGCATGCCGCAGAAATTCCGTGGGCTTACCGCCTTACGTCAAAGCTGGGTCACCGCTTTGGGACCCTGCGCGCCGTTTCAGCAGGGTCACCGCCCCGGGGCCCTGCACGACGTTTCAGCCGGGTCACCGCCTCGGGACCCTGCGCGCCGTTTCAGCAGGGTCTCCGCCTCGGGACCCTGCGTACCCCGTGCTTCAGCACGGCGCCGCATCCACGGATCGCCACAACACGTACTTTTGCGCGCTTTTTTGCCAAGGAACAATGAAACGGATCGCGGACAGCCGGCGGCTATT
>JBIQMI010000160.1:0-7660 GCA_044463585.1 Cryomorphaceae bacterium | reverse complement strand
TGTTCGGCGGCGAAGCCACGCGCAATTATCCGTGTTTATCCGTGTGTATCCGTGGTTCTTATTCAAAGGGCCGAAGGCCCACCTAATGCAATTCGCCAAAGGACCAATTCGCCAAATTGCCAAAGGGCAATTCGCCAATTTGCCAAGGTGCGCGCGGGCCAAATTGCCAGGGCTTTCTAGCCTTTAGCTGCTAGCTTTTAGCTTCCAGCTTTTAGCTTCCAGCTGTTGGTTGGTCGGTGGTGTGGCCACGTGGCAAATTGATCCGCAGCAGAATGCGGCTTTCCATGCGAGCTTTGCGCCGGGCGGATGGGCCACATGCATCATCCGCCCCGGCACCGGCCATGCAGATCTATACCGACATCCAGTCCTTTTCCGGCGTGAAGCGGGTGGTGCTTACCACGGGCACTTTTGATGGCGTGCATTTGGGCCACCAAGTGATCTTGGAGCGGTTGAAGGCCATTGCACGGCGCGAGGAGGGGGAAAGCGTACTCTTCACCTTCCACCCGCATCCGCGCATGGTGCTGTTCCCGCACGACAACGACCTGAAGCTGCTGAACACGCCGTTGGAGAAGAAGGAGCTGTTGGAAAAAGCCGGGTTGGACCACCTTTTGGTCGTGCCCTTTTCCAAGGCCTTTAGCCGCATCCATGCATTGGATTATGTGCGCGACCTATTGGTGGGCCAACTGGGCGTGCATGCCATGGTGATCGGCTACGACCATCGTTTCGGCCGCAACCGCGAGGGCGATATCGGGTTGCTGCGCCAATTGGCCGATGTGTACGATTTCCAGGTGGAGGAGATCCCCGCCCAGGAAATCGACCACGTGAAGGTGAGCAGCACCAAGATCCGAGAGGCCCTGCTGAACGGCGCCGTGGACCGCGCCAATGCGCTATTGGGCTACCCTTACATGATCAACGGCACGGTGGTGAAGGGCGACCAGATCGGGCGCACCATCGGCTGGCCCACGGCCAACCTGGGCTACATCGATCCGCACAAGCTCATTCCAGCGGACGGCGTGTATGCCATTACCGCCACAGTGGCCGGGGGCGAATTCCAAGGCATGATGTCCATTGGTGTGCGCCCCACGGTGAAGGAGCACGGCGAGCGCACCGTGGAGGCCCATTTGTTCGGGCTGGACCGCGAGATATACGGTGATGCCATTACCGTGCGTTTGCACCACAGGCTGCGCGATGAATTGCGCTTCGCCAGCATGGAGAAGATGAAGGACCAGATCGCCCGCGACAAGGAGGATGCACTGAAGGCACTGCAACGGCCATGAGAACATGGGCAGGCTCGATCGGGGCCGGGCTGTTGCTCGTGTGCCTGTTGCTGCCGGGCACGGCCAAGGCGCAACTGCTGCCGCAAACAGCGCTGGACAGTGTGCGCACCTTCCGCAGCCTGGCGCGGGCCCTGCAACAACCGGACAGTGTGTACCGCCTCGACCTTTCGCGCATGAAGCTGAAGGAGGTGCCGCCCGAGGTGAGGCAACTGAAAAACCTGAACGCGCTGGACCTGGGGCGCAACAAGCTGAAGGAACTGCCCCCGTGGATGAACGAGCTGCAATACATGCAGGAGTTCAGCGCCGGACGGAACAAGTTCACGCGCATACCCGTCACCGTTTGCCAATGGAAGTACCTCAAGCGGCTGGACCTGCACCAGAACAGGATCGAGGGCCTGCCCAAATGCATGGGCGGGTTGAAGGAACTCTATTCCCTGGACCTTTGGAGCAACGACCTGGAGGACTTTCCGCCAGAGATCAGCGGCATGACCGGCCTGCGCTACATGGACCTGCGCGTGATCCAATTCTCCCAATCGGAAATGGACCGCATCAGCGCACTTTTCCCGCAAGTGAAGATCTTCTATTCGCAGCCTTGCAACTGCGGGAACTGAACGCCGGCAAGGCCAGGGAAGGGTCGGCCTGGCCGCGGTGGGCAGGGTGGAAAGGCGTCCTACGCCCACCACCAACCAGCCTATCCTTCCACCACCGTGAACGAATACTTCTCCATCACCATGTTGGCCAGCAGCTTCCGGCAGGCCTCATCCACCTTGGTCTCGGCCTCGGCCTTGTCCTTGGCCTGCACGGTAAGGGTGATGTGCTTGCCGATGCGCACGTTGCCGATCTCGGGCAGCCCCAGGTTCTTCATGCTGCCACCAACTGCTTTTCCTTGGGGGTCCAGCAGGTTGTCATGCGGCATCACATCGATCGAGGCATGGAAAGTTTTCATGGCAGCTTTGGGAATAGGCGCCCCCAAACGGGGCTGAGCAGGTATAGGATCAGCAGCAAAGGAACGGCAAGGAAACCGAACGGCACCGCCAAGGCCACGCCCAGCATTGCCAGCAGGAGCATTACCTCGTTGCCGCGCCAGCCCATCCGCTTGAACTTCAGCGAAGGAAGGGGGATCTCCAGCAGCATCAACGCGGCCAGGATGAATACCGCCGCGGCCATCCACCAGGGCCATTGGCTGCCGCCGATGAAGCTGCCCGCAAGCCCCTCGGCCAGCACGGTGTTGCCCGACAGGCCCAGGAAAAGCCCGGCCCAGAACAGGGCATTGGCAGGCGTGGGCAGGCCCAGGAAGCCCTCGGTTTGCCGGGGATCAATGTTGAACTTTGCCAAACGCCACGCGGCGGCCACCGGTATGGCCAGCCCCACCAAATAGGCCGGCACGTTCACCCAGAACAACAGGCTTGGGCCCGGGCCGGCCTGCGCGAATTGCATGTACAACAATGCTGAAAGCGGCTGGCCCACCAGTTGGTGCACCAAAAAGCCGGGGGCCACGCCAAAGCTCACCATATCGGCCAGGCTGTCGAGCTGTTTGCCCAATTCGCTGCCCCCGCCCATGGCCCGTGCCGCCAGTCCGTCGAAGACATCGAAAAGGGCCGCGATGAAGATCAACCAGCCCGCTGAAAACAGATCGCCGCGGCTGGCCATGGTGGCCGAAAGCACGCCGCAGATTAAGTTCGCGGTGGTCAACAGGTCGGGAATGCGGGGTGCACGCGCCAAAGCGGGCCGAAGTTGGTCATTTTTGGGCAATATTTCGGGCAACTTGCGGTTAAGCATGCGTCCAATAACAACAACATGATCATATCGGTGGCTTTTCGCGGACGGTTGCTGGCCTTGGGCCTGGCGTGCATGGCCCTGCAAGGTGCCCTGGCACAGGATGCGCCCAAGTACAGCAACGAGTTCCTTTCCATCGGCGTGGGCGCGCGGTCGTTGGGCATGGGCTACTCGCAGGTGGCCGCCGTGAACGATGTTACCGCCGGCTATTGGAACCCCGCGGGCCTTACCGGCGTGCGCGGCGACCTGCAGGTGGGCGCCATGCACAGCGAATACTTCGCAGGCATTGCCAAGTACGATTACCTGGCCGTGGCCAAGCCCATCGATTCCGCCAGCGTGATCGCTATTTCGTACTTGCGTTTCGGGGTGGACAATATTCCCAACACCACCGAGCTGATCGACAACAACGGCAACCTCGATTACAACCGCATCACCAGTTTCTCCGCCACCGACAACGCTTTCCTGCTCAGCTATGCCCGCAAGCTGAAGATCCCCGGCATGCGCTTGGGCGCCAACGCCAAGGTGGTGTACCGCAACGTGGGGCCGTTCGCCCGCGCATGGGGCTTCGGGCTGGATGCCGGCATGCAGTACGACCGCGGCGCATGGCGGTTCGCCGCCATGGGGCGCGACATCACCGGCACCTTCAACGCGTGGAGCTACACGCTGGACCAGCGCACCAAGGACGTGTTCGCGCAAACGAAGAATGAACTGCCGGTAAACGGCGTGGAAGTGACCCTGCCCCGGCTGGTGCTGGGCGCCGCCCGCCAGTTCAAATTCGGCAGCAAGGTGGACCTGCTGGCCGAACTGAACTTGGAAAGCACCTTCGATGGCAAGCGCAATACCGTGGTCGCCTCCGACACCTGGAGCGCCGATCCGCGTGTGGGCATTGAAGTGGGCTACGCGCGTGTGGTGTACCTGCGTGCAGGGGTGAACAATTTCCAGTACGTCACCGACATCAAGGACCGCCGCTCGCTCAACTTCCAGCCCAACATCGGCGTGGGGCTGAAGATCAAGAGCGTGGCGCTGGATTATGCCCTCACCAACATCGGCAGCGGCGGGGTGGCCTTGTTCTCCAACGTCTTCTCCCTGCGCTTCGACCTTTACAAACAGGGAAGTTCTTCATGAGAAAAGCACTGCTCTTCCTGGCGCTGGCGGTCTCCGCGGTGGTGGCCAAGGCACAGCCTTTCGGGAATGAGTGGATCGATTACGACCAGCCGTACTGGATGTTCAAGGTGGCGAGCGACGGTTTCCGGCGCATCGACTCCACCGCCTTGGCCACCGCCGGGCTGCCCATGGCCACCATGGACCCGCGTGGACTGCAGCTGTATGCCCGCGGCAGGCAAGTGCCGCTGTACGTGCACGGCGAAGAGGACGGCGTGTTCAACAACGGCGACTACATCGAGTTCTGGGCGGCCAAGAACGATGCATGGCTGGACAGCACCCTTTGGGACGATCCGGCGCACATCAACAACCCCTATCATTCGTTGTACAACGATACCATCCGCTACTACCTCACCCTGGGCCCGCCCGGCGGATCGTTGCGCACCATACCGGTACAAAGCGGCAACTGGGCGGCACATGGACAGCTTGCCTGGTGCTGGGGCACAACGCTGGTGCAGTTCCCCGTGCTGTACCAGGACGGTAAACGCACCCCGCTGAATGCCTCAGCATGCTCCATCGGTGAGGGAGAAGGTTATTTCAACAATGCCATCATCGCATCGGTGGGCAGCGATGGCACCGTGGGCTATGCCCTTGCGCTGCCCGACGCCTCCACCTTGCCCGAGCGGCCCAATTCCACCTATCGCACCTCCTTGGCCAGCCTGAACAATCCCGGAGGGTATGCGTGCCCGGACCACCACCTGCGCATTTCACATGGCGGCATCCAGTACGCCGACACCATCTTCATCGGCCACAAGCTGCTCAAGTACACCTTGGAACTGCCGGCCGCGAACGTTACAGGCACCAGCACGACGGTGAGCTACACCAGCGTGCACGACCTTGTTTGCCCGGGGCTGGCACCCGATTACCCCGATGTGTCCGCCTTGGCGTGGCACAGCATCCGCTATCCGCGCAACTTCGCTTTTGCCAACGGGGGCGATCGGGTGGAGGTACCGGCCCGGCCCGATAGCAGCGCGATGGCCTTTACCGCGGGCGCCGGAGCCATCCTTTATCTGTGGGCGCCCAACGGCGTGCACCGCGTGGTGCCGGTGAACGATGGCGGCCTGAAGGCCGTGCTGCCCCCAAGCAGCGCCGACATGCAGTTGCGCATGGCCACCAATGCCAACGCGCTGTCCGTTACCGGCCTGGTGCCGGTGAACGGCAGCGGCTATTTCAGCCAGCCCGCACAAGTACCCGACTCGGCGCTGATCATTGTTACCCACCCCAGCCTGATGGACGGGGCCCAGCAGTATGCCTTGTACCGCCAAACCAATCCGCATAACCGGTACAACGCGTTGGTGGTAGATGTGGAGCAGCTCTACGACCAGTTCGGCGGAGGCGTGCGCCAGCATCCGTTGGCGATCCGCAATTACATGCGCTACGCCTACCATTCCACCCCCCAGAAGCCGCGTGGCCTTTTCCTGCTGGGCAAAAGCGTGAAGGCACCCCAAACCGGTGGCCTGGTCTATCAACGGGGGTACCGCAACGACCCCACGGCCAGTGCCGCCTGCTTGGTGCCCACCATCGGCTGGCCGTCGGCGGACATGCTTTACGGCCTTGACCTGGACGGGGGACAACCGGCCTACCTCACCGTGCCGGTGGGGCGGCTGGCCGCACGCACCAATGAGGACATCCAGGAGTATTTGGCGAAGGTGGATTCCGTGGAGGGCCAGCCGAGGGCGGCGTGGATGAAGAACATCCTGCACTTCAGGGGAGGCTTCACACAGAGTGAATGGCAACAGTTCGATGCTGCGCTGCACAGCTTCCAAGTGGTGGCCGAGGATACCGCATTCAGCGGAAAGGTCACCAAATTCTCCAAGAACAGCGCCGCGGTGATCGAGCAGGCCGCAGCGGACAGCGTAACGGACATGATCGCCAAGGGCGTAACCCTGATGACCTTCTTCGCCCATGCGTACGGAGGTGGATTCGACATCGCCATCGATGTGCCCACCAACTACAACTGGAACGGAAAGTTCCCGACGATCCTCGGCAATTCGTGCTTCACCGGCGACATACACCTTTACGATACCTACAGCAGCAGCGAGCAATTCGTGCTGGCCAACAATGCCGGTGCCGTGGCCTTCCTGTCCTCCGGCAGCGTGGGCCTGTCCAATTACCTGCAGCAGTACTCGTACGACTTCTACCGCAGTTTCAGCCTTGTGAATTACGGCCGGACGATCGGCGAGCACATGCGCTTCGCGGCGTACAACCAATTGCTGGCAGGCGACATTTCATCGTTGAACAGTGCCGAGACCATGACCCTGCACGGCGACCCGGTGCTGGTGATGAACTCGCCGCCCATGCCCGATCTCGAGGTAAAGGACCCCGATGTGCGCCTTATTCCCGAGCAGGTAACGGCGGACATGGACTCCTTCAAGGTGGAGGTGACCGTGCGCAACATCGGGCGCGGCACCGGCAAGCCGTTCAGCATCGCGTTGGAGCGGCGCATGCTCAGCCAAGGCATCAACCTGCCGGCGGATATCCGCATGGACAGCCTGCAATCATTCGAGAAGACCGTGCAATTCACCCTGCCCGTGAAAGTGGGCACTGCAGGGGTGGGGCTGAATGAAATACAGGTACGCGTGGACCTGGACCCCGACCTGGTGCACGAAATGGACGATACGGGAAACAACCAGGTGACCAAGCGTTTCTCCATCAGCTCGGGCGACCTGTTGCCTGTGGAACCATACGATTTCGCCATTGTGCCCGATCCCACGCCAACGCTCAAGGCCAGTACCGCCGACGCGTTCGCGCCGGCGCGTACCTACATCTTCCAGATCGATACCACCGACCTGTACAACAGCCCGCTGATGGAACAGCACACGGTAACGGCGGTTGGCGGCGTATTGGAATGGCAACCCGGGGCCATCTACAACATCAACAACCAGCGCGACAGCGTGGTGTTCTTCTGGCGTTGCACGCTGGACAGTGCCGGGCAGGGCGGCTACAATTGGCATGAATCGTCGTTCCAGCACATCAGTGGGAAGAAAGGATGGGGCCAGGCGCACTTCTTCCAGTTCAAGGACGATGGCTACAACCTGATCGAGCACGACCGCCCGCAGCGCCGTTTCGAATACCACGGCGGCACGCACAACATAAGCTGCGTGGTGAAGGGCAACGACTTCAACCAGGTGTTTTGGCTGAAGGACGTGGAAATGCAGGAAGGCAAGGGCTGCGGGGCCAACCCGTACATGAACGTAAGCGTGGTGGACCCCTTCGACTTCAGCACATGGGAAACCGGGTACGGTGGGACGGGCCACTATTATGGCCAATTCAACGCCAACTCAGCCTGCGTGGACCGGCCGAAGAAGAGCTTTGCATTCGCCTTCGGCTCCTCGGCCCAGCCCAACATTGCGCAGATGGACACCATGGCGTACATGTTGGAGCACGTGATACCCGATGGCCACTTCGTGCTGGTGCACACCTACCTGCGCCTGCTGCGCACGCCG
>JBIQMI010000159.1:0-7666 GCA_044463585.1 Cryomorphaceae bacterium | reverse complement strand
GGCCCGTTCACCGGGGCACCCACGTTCACCGCGAACGCAAAGTCACCGTTGGTGCCGCGCTTGGCCGCGAACACATCAAGCCCGCCCAGCCCCGGCAGGCCCGAGCTGGCGAAGTAAAGCGTGCCGTCCGCGGCGATGAACGGGAAAAGCTCATCACGCGAGCTGTTGATCCCCGGCCCCAAGTTGCGCGGCTCGGCCCATTGCCCACCCCGGTTTTCGCACACGTAAAGGTCCGTGCCGCCATAGCCGCCGGGCATGTCGCTCACGAAAAAGAACCAGCGCCCATCCGGTGAAATGGCCGGATGCCCCACCGAGCATTCGGTGTTGTTGTACAGGAATGGGTCGCTTCCTTTCCAACCTGCACCATCGCGTTCGGCCCTGTATATGCTCAAGCGCTGCACGCCGTTGCGGCCCTTGGCCGGATTGGTGCGCGTGTACCACAGGCTTCCATCGGGTGCCACCACGGCCGGCCCATCGTGGAATTTCGTGTTCACGTTGCCTTGCACACGGCTTGGCGACACCAGGTCGCCGTTGGCCTGCCGTTGCGCGGCGTACAGGTCCATGAACGGCTCGTCGTCCCATGCGGAGCGCCATTGGATGCCCACGGTGGTATCGCGTGCTGAACAGAAGACCACACGGTCGGGCCCGTCCCAAGTGGGTGCCATGTCATCGCGTGCGGAATTGATGGACACGCTGGAGATGGTGAAGCGGTCCGGGTTGGCATTGAACTTCCGGGCAAAATCAACGATGTTGCTTTTTCGCGGGCCGCCTTCCTTCTGGGTCAGGGCCAAGTATTGGTCCATCCAGTGTTCGGCCTCCTCGTACTTGCCATTCCCCTTTAGTGCCTGCGCGTACATGTACAGGTCCATGGGTTCCCTGTTCAGGAATTTCACCACTTGGGCGTACCAGAACTCACCGTCCTTGGTATCCCCCAGCTTCATCGCGGATTCGGCGAGCCTTTTCACCACATGTTCGTTCACCGCGCCAAGGTCAGCGGCCTTGCGGTACTCGGCGCGGGCCTGCGCGTAGGCCATTTTCTGGTAATACCGGTCGGCGATCCGCGTGTGCGCCTCGGGATTGCCCTGCGCCAGGCATTGCATGCCAGCATTGGCCAGCAGCAAGGTGAATGAGAGGATCAGGGGCCGCATGCGCATCAGAAATATCGGGGTGAGATGGTCCGGCCCTTGGTGTACTTCATATCGTAGCCCAGCATCAGCTCATGGGTGCCGGCGTTGTATGCGCCTATGCGCGTGGTGGTCATGTCGAAGGCATAGCCCACCCTCAGCTGCTCGTTCACCTGGTACTGCGCCATTAGGCCCAGCGCATTCCCCAACCTGTACATCGCACCGAACCACACGCGTTCGCGCAGCAGGAAATTCGCGTTCAGGTCGAGCGATAGGGGCGCACCTTCCACCGTCCTCAGCATCACCGACGGCCGGAACATCAGGTCCGGGCCCATGGGCATCACATACCCGGCCATGGCGAAGTAGTGCCGCTTTTCGCGGTTGGTGGCCACCACGCCATCCTCGCCGATCTCGTTCTCCAGCAATTTGGGCGCGCTAAGCCCAACGTAGTAGCGCGGACCGTGCAGGTACATGCCGAAGCCGAAGTTCGGCAGCAGCTTCCCGCTGATGGCCGCATTATGCGGGTCCTGTTCCACCGTGCTCAAAGCGGCCAGGTCGGCCTGGAAGTGGTTGAACCCGCCGGAAAGCCCGAAGGCCAGCCGGGTATCGCCGGTCACGCGCAGGCGGTAGGCCACATCGATGAAGGCGGTGTTCTGCTTGGCGGGTCCGGCCACGTCGTGGATCAGGTTGCCGCCCAGCGCTAGCTTATTGCCCGGCAAGGGGGAATGCAGCGAGAGCGTTTGCGTGGTGGGCGCGCCCTTGAAGCCCAACCATTGGTGGCGGCTGAGGGCCATGGCCGTGAACACGTCGGCGCTGCCGGCGTAGGCCGGGTTGAAGGCCAACGTGTTGAACATGTACTGGCTGTACAACGGATCTTGCTGGGCATGCCCGGCACCGGCCGAACCGAGGGCCACCGCCAACACGGCCATGCAGTATGGATTGGCGCGCTTCATCGGTTCAGGTAAACAAAGCCCTTGACCACCTCGGCCCCGGTGCCCAGGTCGAGGATGTAGTAATAGGTGCCGGTGGGCGCATCGCCCGGGATCAGCGCGTTGGGCGAATAGCCGTTCCACACCACTTGGCGGTTGTCGTAGCCCGAGGCCTTGTACACCTCACCGCCCCAACGGTTGAAGATGCTGATGGTGTTGTTCGGGTACCCTTCGATGCCGGGGATCACGAACGTGTCGTTGTGCCCATCGCCGTTGGGGCTGAACGATTCCGGCACGAAAACGGCATCGCCGAATACACAGGGCGTTTCACCCTGCAGTTCCACGGGCGCACATTGGTTGCCGTCATCCACGATGAAGGAATAGGGTTCGCTGGTGAAGAACGGTGTACTGGTGAAGACATACGGCGGCGCTGTGGTCAAGCTGCCACTGCCACCAATGACGTGGTAAGTGGCCGGATCGCCATGGCTGATGGTGAAGCGCACGATGTAGGTGCGGTCCTGTTCGTTGCAGATGCGTTCCAGCCCGCTCACCTCCACTCCGTCCACCACGGTAAGCCGCACTTCCGCGCTATCGGCCGGGCAGCCCGCCACTACCACGCGGTAGCGGAAGCGGTACATGCCGGGGTCAAGCGGTCCGGCATCCACCGCGCCAGCGGCCAAGGTTCCGGCACCGTCCAGGTCCGACCATTGCCCGCCGGTTTGCGGCGAACCACCCAGCAGGGGGAACAGTTGCGTGGTGCCGCTGTCGCAGGTTTGGGCCGAGCCATCGGTGCCCGCGTTCGGGGGTTGGTTCACGGTTATGGACACCACCGCGGCGGTGTCGGCGCAGAACGGGTTGCCCTGCAGTACGTAGCTGTAATTCCCTCCCGGGTGCACCGCAGGGTTGAAGGTGCCGCTGAAGAAGGTGCCATTGGGCGCTTGCCATGCCCCACCCGGTTCCGCGCCGCGCAACAGGCCATCCAGATCGAACGGTGCGCCCGTGGCGCATACCGTGATCGTGGTATCCGGGCCCGGTTCGGGATAAGGCATGATGTAGAGGAAGACCACGCTTTGCACCTGCCCGCACACGGGGTCATTCACCGTATAGGCCAGCGGGTAGGCCGAACCGGGTACGAGGGATGTGGCATTGAGCAGGTTCCCGTTCAAGGCTCCAGCCCCCGTTTGTTCGCTCCATGCGCCGTTCAGGTCAGGGTTCCCGCCCAGCGACTGGAACATGTCGTACGCCGTTTGCGCCCCGCAAATGGTATCGTTGCCGCCCACGCCGGCATTCATGCCCAGACCCACGTTCACGGTAACGCTGGCGCTGGCATCGCCACAGGGCGTGCTGCCCGCCACCCGGTACGTGAACTGGTAGCTGCCCACATTCACCAGCGATACATCGAACAGCGGGCTGGCCAGGGTATCGTTGGCGCTGTCGGTCCAAATGCCGGTTGAGTCGGCGCCGGCACCCAGCGCGGCGAACAGGTCAACGAGGCTGTCGGTGGGACACACGTGCAAAGTGGCATCGTTGCCGGCTTGCGGCGCACGTACCTCAGTCACGGTAAGGCGCGCGGTGTCGTTCGCGCAAGGTGCTGTACCGGCCCTGATGTACAAGAACACGCCGCTGCTGTCCACCAAGGGGTCATAAATGGCCCCATGGGCTGTGGGCGGGTTGCCGTCACGGCGCCATGTCCCGCCCGTTTGCGGGTTGAGGGCCAACTTGTTGAACATGTTGAAGGGCCCGTCGCTCGAGCAGAACGTGTAGCTGTTGTCGCCTCCGGCGAAAGGCGCGGGCACCTTGGTCACCAGCACCGTGGCCGTGGCGCTGGGGCACGGCCCTTGTGCCGGCACGGTATAGAAGTAGTTGCCCGCTTGGTCGGTGGCCGGGTTGAACACGTTGCCGTGCGGCAGCGAGTTATTTCCGAAGGTCCAACTGCCATTGGGGTCGGGACTGCCGCCCAGGCCGGCGCTCAGCAGCCCCGGGGCGCCGTTGGCGCAGAAACTGAGGCTACCATTGGTTCCTGCATTGGCCGCCGTGGTGATGGAAACCGCCACCGTGGCCGTATCGGCCGGGCATGATCCCACGGCCGGCACCACGTACCGGTAATCGCCCTGTGGCCAACTGCCAGGTTCGATCACTGCCGAGGCCATGGCCGTACCGCCCGGCCGGTACCATTGGCCCGTGGTATCGAAAGGCGGACTGAGCTGGTTGAACAGGTTCAATTCCGCTGTGCTCGAACATACGGAGATCGGCACCCCATGTCCGGCCATCGGGCCGTTCATGATGGTAACGGTGAGGAGGGCGCTATCGGGGGCACAGCTGCTACTGCCGGTAAGGATGTAACGGTAATGGTGCACGCCCACACCGGCCTGGGTGGCATTGAGCACATCGTTGAGCAGCCCGTTCTGGCTTTCAACCCCCACCCAAACGCCGCCCTGCTGCGGGTTGCCCCCCAGCAATGGCGTCAACAAGGCCACTTGGTTCAGGCACAAGGTGGCCGAAGCATCGCTGCCGGCATCCAGCTCCGGGGTCACGGTTACGCGCACGCTGGCCGTGTCCGCCGGGCAGGGCCCGTTGGCGGGCTTGGTGTAGCGGAACCGGTAGATCCCCGGTCCGGCCAGGGATGGATTGAACTCACCATTGTTCATGTGGCCCGTGCCGGAGAGATCGGTCCATGTTCCGCCTGCCTGCGGGTTGCCCTGCAGGCCTGCGAACAGGTTCACGGCGTTTTCGCTGGTGCATACGGTCAACACGCCGTAGGTGCCGGCATTGGGCCTGGGCACCAGGGTGATCTGTACCGTGGCCGTGGCGTTGGAGCACGGGGCATTACCGTTCACGGTGTACACGTACTTGCCCTGCGGATCGGTGGCCGGGTCGAACGTGGGGTCATGCGGCACGGGTGGCCCTGTTACCGGATGATAGGCCCAGCTACCGCCGGGGTCGGGCGTACCGCCAAGCAGACCGGCCAAGGAAACCACAGTGCCCGTGTTGCACAATTGCGGTGCCGTGCTGATGCCCGCATTCGGTTTGCGGTTCACCGTAATGCTCACCCGGGCCGTATCATTCCGGCATGGGGCATTGCCCTGTACGATGTAGCGGAACACCTGTGTGCCCTCGGGTTGGTTGGCCGGATTGAATATGGCAGGCGCATAGGCCCCCGCCGCGTTGATCCAGTTGCCCGTAGGGTTGGCCGCAGGCCCCAGCAGGTTGAACATGTTCAGCGATGTCTCGTTGTTGCATACGGTAAGGGTGGCGTTGTTGCCGGCCACGGCTTTCTCATTCTGTATAATGGTGGCCTGTGCCGTTGCCGCCGGGCAGGGTGCCACCCCCTGCACCGTGTAGGTAAATGCATGCACGCCGCCCGAATAATTCCAGGGCAGGTATATCTCGTTGGCCGGGCTGCCGCTATCGGTATGGCTCCATGTGCCGCCCGTCGCGGGGCTTCCATTGAGCACATCGCGCAGAACGATGGCGGCCAGGGTATCGTCGCAAATAGTGCGCACGCCATTGCTGCCGGCACTGGGCGCCTGGTTCACCACCACCGTCACCATCGCGGTGTCATTCCTGCAGCCGCCGGTGCCCAGCACGGTGTAGGCAAAATCGCCCGGGGTATCGCTGCCTGGATTGAATGTTCCGCTGTGCCCGCTGCCATTGTGGCTCCACGTGCCCCCGCCATCAGGTGAGCCGCCCAACGACCCGAAAAGCCCGGTGTTCCCGCTGGTGGAGCATAGGGACAGGTTACCGTCGTTGCCGGCCTTGGGCGCACCGGTAACCGCAATGGTCAAATAGGCGGTATCGGCAGCGCAGGGCGAAGCGCCACTCGGTTGCGCAACATACCGATAGGTGTAATTCCCCGGTACTGAAGGACTGAAGATCCCGTTGCTGGCCGGGCCGGATGGCATGCGCCACCATGCACCGTTGGGTTGCGGATTGCCACCGAGGCTGTCCACCATGGCGAACATGGAGGCATTGGAGCAGATGGCGAGGTTGCGGCTTTGCCCCGCATTGGGGGGTTGGGCGATGCTGATGGTAACGCTCGCGCTTGCGGCGGGGCAGGGCGGCATGCCCGGTACGGTGTACGTGTACTTGCCCGGCGTGTGCTGCCCCGGCTGGAAGATGCCGCTGAAATAGGCCGTGCTGGGCGCAGGTCCGGTCCAAGTACCGGTAAGGTCATGCGGACCGGCCAGCAGGTTCACCAGGTTCACTTGGGGGCTGTTCGCGCACAGCGCCACGGTTGTGTCGTGGCCGGCCCTTGGCCGGGGCGTTACGAACACGTTCACCTTGCCTATGGCCACTGCACAGGGTGCTATGCCCGTTACTTGGTAGGTGTATTCACCCGGCGCGTCCACACCGGGGACGAACGTGCCGTTCGGCCTCGGCACCATGCCCGGGCCGAACCACTGGCCGCCCGGCGTGGAACCCACCAACAAGTCGCGCAATTGGAAGCTGGGTGCGTTCTCGCACACCGTATGGCCCACAATGCCACCGGCCTGCGGCACGGGATTCACGTTCACAGTGAGCGAACTGCTCTTGTCCACGCAGGGGAACGATGCCTGCACCGTGTAGATGTACACGCCGGGCAGGTCCAGGCCGGGTACGAAAATGTTGGAACGCGGCAGGTTGTCCGGTCCGTACCATACACCCGGGTCGGGCGTGCCGCCCAAGGCCGCGGTCATATCGATCTGGCCGTCGTTTGCGCAAAGCGTCACCACGGCAGGCGTGCCGGGGTTGGGTCCGGTCACTTCCTGCACATGCAATACGGTCACGGCCGCGCTGCACGGCCCGGTACCGCTTACGGTATAGGTGTAATCACCGGGGTCGAAGGTGGCGGGCACGTAGGTGCCGCTGAAGACTTGATTGTCCGGCGCAGGCTTGCGCCAGGTACCACCCGGATCGGCTGCACCGATGTACGGCTGCAGGCTCACCGGTGGGCCATCGGAGCAGAAGGTGGCCGTATTGGTCTGGCCCGCATTGGGTGCCGCTACCACCACCACCGTGGCATTGGCCGTTGCCGTGGCACAGCCCAAGGCCCCCGTTAATGTGTACTTGAAGTGGTACGTGCCCGCCCCGGCACCGTTGGCGTTGAAATATTGGCCCGTGACCAGCCCGGTGCCGTCGAGGTCGTCCCAAGTACCGCCTGGCTGCGGATTACCGCCAAGGGCAGTGAACAGGTTTACCTGTGTTTCGCTGCTGCATACCGTGCGGCTGCCGTTGTTGCCCGCATTCAGCACAGGCACGATCGTCACGCGCACTTGGCTGGTGTCGCCGGCGCAGAGGCCGCTGGCGGGCACCACATAACGGAAATCGTAATCACCCGGCGGCAATTGCGTAGGCGTGCCGGGATTGAAGAAATGCGAGCTCAACCGGCCCGTCACCGTGATCTCGCTCCATGTGCCGTTCATGTCCGGTGTACCGCCCAGTCCGTTGAACAGGTCCACGGTGGGCTGGCCCGAACAAATGGTGATTGTCCCATTCACCCCCGCCTCCGGCGCTTTGGTCACGTTCACGGTCACCTGTGCGCTATCCGCCCGGCAGGGTGCGGTACCCTTTACTTTGTACTTGTACAGGAAAGTGCCCGCCGCACCCGGCACGAAAATGCCGTTCGTGGCCACC
>JBIQMI010000158.1:0-7713 GCA_044463585.1 Cryomorphaceae bacterium | reverse complement strand
CAACTGCTTTTCCACGCCTTCCGCAATTTCCTGCAGGCTAAGCTACACCCGCACGCGCAGGTTGCTTCCCTTCACGGTGCGCCGCTGGTGGCCTCCACCGAAGCCGCCAAAGCCACCACCCCCGAACGCACCACCGAAAATGTCGCCGAACTGGGAGAAGATATCCTCCATGTTCATGCCGCCACCTTGGAAGCCACCCCCTGCACCGGCATGGCCGAAGCGGTCGTAGCGCGCCTTTTTGTCGGGGTCGCCGAGCACCTCGTATGCGCTGGCCGCTTCCTTGAAGCGGTCCTCGGCGGCGTGGTCGCCGGGGTTCTTGTCGGGATGGTATTTCAGCGCCAGCTTGCGGTACGCCTTCTTTATTTCGTCGGCGCTGGCGTTGCGTCCCACGCCCAACACTTCGTATGGATCACGTTTGCTCATAACCGGAACGGTGGATGGTTGCAGGCAGGGGCGGGTTATTCACCCACCACCACCTTGGCATAGCGCAATACCTTGTCGTGGATCATGTAGCCCGTTTCCACCACATCGATCACCTTGCCCTTCAGCTCCGGCTCCGGCGCGGGGTAGCGGCCAACGGCATCGTGGTATTCGGCATCGAAGGGTTCGCCATTGGCCACTATGGGCTTTATGCCCTGCGCCAGCAGGATGTTCACGAATTTCTGGTGGATGAGCTCAAAGCCCTGCTTCATCGCCTCCAGGTCGGTCACCTCCACGTTGTGCGCAATGGCGCGCTCCATATCGTCCAGTACGGGCAGTACTGATTTGATGGCATCGGCGCCGGCCATGGAAAGCAGGTCCATGCGCTCCTTGGCGGTGCGCTTGCGGAAATTGTCGAATTCGGCATGCAGCCGCACGTACTTGTCGTACAGGGCATCATGCTCCACTTTGCGGGCGTCCAGTTCCGCGCGCAGGCGGTCGGTTTCCGGGTTCTCGCCCTCCCCGTTGCTTGCCGCTTGGCCTTCCTGGCCCTGTGCATCCTGCCCTGCGGGCCGGTCGCTGCGGATTTCCTCATCGGGGCTGACTTCGGGTCGGTCCGTCATTTTCTTGCTGGATTTTCGGAATGGGTTGCGCATTGGGCAAATGCAGTGCCCCAAGGGCGGCTGCGGTCAATAGGGCGCGAAGATGGGACAGATCGACAGGCCGCCATGCGGCCCGCGTCAGTTCCGCGGCGCCGTGGCGGCCTAGAAGCTTTTCACGTAGGCGTCCAGCGCTTGGTCCAGTTGGGCGCCCCTGAGGTTCTTGGCCACGATCACGCCTTCGGGATCGATCAGGAAGTTCATGGGGATGGAGTTCACGCCGTAGATGCGCGCACCCGCCGAGCTCCACGCCTGCAGGTCGCTCACGTGGTAGGGCCAGCTCAACTTGTCCTTCTCAATGGCCTGTTTCCAAGCGGCGCGGCTCTTGTCCAAGCTTACGCTGTAAACGGTAAAGCCCTTGCCATTCTTGAATTTCGCCTTGTTGTACTTCTCGTAAACGCGCACCACGTTCGGGTTTTCGTGGCGGCAGGGGCCGCACCAGCTGGCCCAGAAATCGAGCAGCACGTACTGCCCTTTCAATGCGGAAAGCTTGAGCACTTTGGTGCTGTCGGGATTGTAGTAGGCAAGTTCGGGGGCCTTGTCGCCAACGGCCGTGCCCGATTTGCCGCTGCGCTGGGTGGTGAAGCCGAAAACGGCCAGCGAGATCACGCTGGCCACAAGTGCAATGCGGGTCTTGGTCATCAGGGTTGTAACGTTCATGGTGCGAAGGTAGCGAGTGGAATGCGCGGGCTGCTTGCCATTTCCATGCCGGAATTGCGTCCTTGTCCGCTATTTTTTCCGGACCTTGTCCCGGTGCCTGCCTTTCTGTTGGTTGCCCGGCGCGAGCAGGCTTTTCAGGGTGTTCTCCAGCTCTTGGCCGTGCTGGTCCACGGCGATCACCCGGCCTTGCGCATCCAACAGCACATTGGCGGGAATGTAGTGTACCTGGTAGGCGTTGGCCGCGGTGTTCGGGCCGCCGTCAACCGCGCCCACGTGCCATGGCCAGTCCAGTTTGTCTTTCTTGATCGCCGCTTGCCACGCGGCGCCACCGCCCTTGCGGTCCAGGCTTACGCTGAAGATGCGGAAGCCTTCGGCCCCGGTGAATTGGCGGTCCTTGTAAGTGTGGTACAGCTCCACCAATTCCGGATTCTCCATGCGGCAGGGCCCGCACCAACTGGCCCAAAAGTCCACCAAGGTGATGTGGCCGCGCAGCGACGACAGGCGCAGCGTGTCGCCGTTCGGGTCGGGCATGGCGATCTCGGGAGCCGGTTGGCCCGGTGCAATGCCGCTGAGCCGTTGCTGTGCCGCGGCTGTGCAGGCCATGCAAAGCGCGAGCGCTGCTGGAAGAATGGATCGGGGCATGAGCAAAGATCGCGGCATCAGTGCAGCCTTTCGATCTTGGCGCCGATGGCGTTCAGCCGCTGCGCAATGCGCTGGTAGCCGCGGTCCACCTGCTCGATGTTGTGGATGGTGCTGGTGCCCTCGGCGCTCAGCGCGGCGATCAACAGCGATACGCCCGCGCGGATGTCGGGGCTGGTCATGGTGATGCCGCGCAAGGGCTGGGCGAAATCGTGTCCCACCACCTGCACGCGGTGCGGGTCGCACAGTGTGATCTGTGCACCCATCTCGATCAACTTGTCCACGAAGAACAGGCGGCTCTCGAACATCTTCTGGTGGATCAGCACGGTGCCCTTGGCCTGTGTGGCGGCCACGATCACAATGCTGATCAGGTCCGGGGTGAAGCCGGGCCACGGCGCATCGCTGATGTTCATGATGCTGCCATCGATGAAGCGCTGGATGGCGTACCGTTCATGCGCCGGCACATGGATATCGTCGCCGCGCCTTTCCACCTCAATGCCTAGGCGGCGGAAGGTTTCGGGGATCAGGCCGAGGTGCTCGTAGCCCGTGTCCTTGATGGTAATGGCGCTGCGGGTGATGGCGGCCATGCCGATGAAGGAGCCGATCTCGATCATGTCGGGCAGCATGCGGTGCTCGGTGCCGCCCAATTCCTTCACGCCATCGATGTGGAGCAGGTTGCTGCCGATGCCCTGGATCTTGGCGCCCATGCGCACCAGCATGTTGCAGAGCTGCTGCAGGTAGGGCTCGCAGGCCGCGTTGAAGATGGTGGTGCGGCCCTCGGCCAGTACGGCGGCCATCACTATGTTGGCCGTGCCGGTTACGCTGGCCTCGTCCAGCAGCATGTACGTGCCCTTCAGGCGCTTGGCCTCGGCCATGAAGAAGCCTTCCTTGCGGTCGTAGGTGATCGTGGCCCCCAATTTCTCGAAACCGATGAAATGGGTGTCCAGCCTGCGTCGGCCGATCTTGTCGCCACCCGGCGTGGGTATATAGCCTTTGCCGAACCGGGCCAGGGATGGGCCCACCACCATTACGCTGCCGCGCAGCCCGCCGCCCATCTGCTTGTACTCGGGATGAAGGAAGAATTCCAGGTCCACGCTGCGCGCCTGGAAGCGCCAATCGCCATCGCCCAGTTTTTCCACCTCCACGCCCATGGCGCGCAGCAGGTCGATCAGCTTGTTCACGTCAACAATGTCCGGCACGTTGCGGATGATCACCGGTTCACTGGTGAGCAGCACCGCGCACAGCACTTGCAGGGCCTCGTTCTTGGCACCTTGCGGCACCAGTTCGCCGGCCAAGCGGTGCCCTCCCTCGATCTTGAAGCTTCCCATGGTATTTCGCCGAGGCCTTGGCAAGGTGGACCCATGCCACCATGCCGCGCCTCAATTGGTTTTCCGCGAAGCAAGGGCCCAAAACGGCCCGTTGCACACCGGGCGCGGACAGGCTTTCAACAAACCGATGTAGGTGGCAACGGCCCGTGCCTGGGCTAGAAGCGCTTTTTCTTCCTGCGGTGGCGCTTATTCCCGCCGCCATTGCCGCCGCGCTTGCGACCGGTGTCCACCATGTTGCGCGGTCCATTGCGTTGGGCCTGCAAGATGTTCTCGGAGCTTATGAGTGCGGTATCCGGCGGCAGCCGCAGCTTGCCCTTGCCCAGTTCCTGCAGGTCCTTCAATATGGCGCCATCGCTCACGCTGTCCCGGTTCCACACCAGGTACTGGCGCTTCATTTGATTGGCCACGGCCAGGGTGAAGGCTGTTTTCTCCTCGCCCTCGGGCATGGCTATGCACTCGGCGATCATTTTCTCCACCAGCTTGCCGTAGTGCCCAAAGCGGATCTCGGTGCGCGGGTAGGCCACTGGCTCGGGCTTCGAGCTGCGCGATTCCGGGGTGGGGGGCGGGAAGGGGCTGTCCACATCCAGCGCATAACCGGCCATCACATGCAGGTGATCCCAGAAAATGCGGTCGCTGTTCTCGCTGGCCCTCAGCTGCGGGTTCAGCTTGCCGATGGTTTGCACGATGGCCGTGGCCATTTTGTTGCGCTTGTCACGGTCCTCTTCCTCCTTGCACAGGTCCACCATGCGCTGCACGTGGCGGCCGTACTCAGAGATCACCAATTGCGGGCGCTGGGTATTGTAGTCCAATTCAACGTTCATGCGGAAAATCTTGGCCGGCCGGTCCTCAAGTTCTTATGGGCGCACCCTTCAGGGCGAACGCTCGGCGGCATAGTTGGCAAATGTAAACCGGGACGGTGGAATGCTGGAGCCTCAGTAGCACTGAATGCTTCGCGTACTCCGCGCCTTCCGCAGTTGACCCAGCGCTGCACATGTTCCCTCTCAATACCCGGTCAAGATCATCTTTTCCGAGTACAGGGGAAGCCCTTGACGGTCGAGATAGGTAGCGGAATACGCTCCAACGGGAAGCCCTTTCGCGTGCAGCTGCCTTAGCTCATCCATGCGGTAGTTGCCGATGGTACGGCCCGCCATGTCGTAAAGCACGGCGCGATGTGCACGTTGGCGGCAATCCTGCACCGGTTCCAGGCCCACGTGGAAATCACCTTCATGCACGGCCAGCACTTGGTCGGCGGGCACTTGCGTAAGCACGTCATGTGTGCCGCTGGGCCAGTAAATGTCGATCCGGTCCACCACCGTTGCCGTGCCCAGTCCGAAATGTGGACGCGGATCATCCTGCTGGATCCCATGCACGCCGCCCGACACTTCGCGGGCCTGCTGCACGCCGTTCGTTTCCAGCACCACGCGCGCACCAAGGGCATCGGCCGTGCTTTGCAGGCCGGTAAGGGCCAGTTTCAGCCAGTGGTTTTCGTTGCCTTCGTTGTGGTACAGGCAATAGGCGGCCGAATCGAGGAAGTAGGCGGTGAAGCCGTTTGCCGCGAGCACGTCCAGGAAGCCGTCATTGTCATAGTCGGTCACGCTCATGCCATTGGCAATGCCCGGCACCTCGCCGGTAATTCCCCAACCGTCGTACTGCATGGCGAAGTGGCCGTTGCCCAGGTTCTCGTACGTGCGGGCCTTGCGGTTCTTGGCCCGGCCGGCGGAAACCACCACAAGGTCCACGTCGCCGTCGTTGTCGAAATCACCTGCGGCCACGCCCATGGAATATTCGGCCACTTGGAAAACAGGGTCTTCCGAGGCCTCGAATTGCAGGTTGCCTTGGTTGATCAGCAGCACATCCCGGCTTTCAGGTCCCGGCGTGGCGCCGCCCACGGTCTCCAGTTCGGTGATCGCATGTGATGTACGCAGTTGCAGGATCACGGTGTTGCCCTGCATCTTGTGCGTGCCGGTCATGAAGCGCCAACGCCCATCGTCCATTACCCCGAAAGCGCATTCGATCGCGGCGCCTGCCATATCGCTTGGCTCCTGGAAGCCTTGGAGGCCGGGGTCATTGGGGTCCAAGGTGAGCGTGAAGAACGGTTCCTCATGCGAGGTGGCGGGAATGTCCAGAATGGCCTGGCTGCTGCCCAACCTGATGTTCAGCGTATCGTCCTTCACCCGGTGCAATTCCACGTTCACCAAGCCTTCCGTGCGGAAGATGATGGAGCTGGGTGGCAGTGGGCCGCGCACCCGCATGGTGGCCAGCAGCAATGAATCGTTGTACAGCTGGATGTCCGGTTCCTGGGTCTTCCCGCAGGCAAGGAAAATATCCGGCAAAAGGTCGCCATTGAAATCGGCGATGGCCATATCGTTGACCAAGGGGTAGTTCAGCGAGGATCCGAGGATGAATTGGCCTTGGTCGCCGATGCGGTAGATCTTCAGCCCATCATCGCAAATGGAGATCACTTCCGGGCGCCCATTTGTATCGAGGTCGGAAAGCGTGCTCGAAAGGCATGGAATTTCCTCCAGGCCGAGCATATCGTTGGCCAGCACGAAATTGCCGTTCTCCTGCCCGAGCATGATCACGCTCGAGTGCCCCAGCGGGTGGTTCTTCACCTCATGGTTCACCAGCACGTCCGGTATGCCATCGTTGTTCACATCCAATGGCGTGGCCATGCGCCCCCGGCTGCGGTACAGGTCAATGCCGCGCTCCTCTGCAAAATCGGCCAAATAGGTTGAGCCGTCATTCAGCAACAGCACGTTGCGCTTGGTGCCGCCCGTAAGCAGCAACAGGTCCTGGTCGCCGTCGTTGTCCATATCAAGGAACAGTCCACCATGGAAATCCGACTGGTGCCCATTCTCCAGGTAATAGATGGAATCGGAGAACATGCCCTGCCCCAGGTTCAGGTAAATGCGCACCGAATCGTGTGTGAAAAATGGCTCGCTCTTATGTTCATGGCAGGAAATGAACAGGTCCATCAGGCCATCGTTGTTTACATCGCCCCATGAAGAGCCATAGGTGCGGCCATGGTAATCGATCCCGCTTTGTGCGGCAACATTCTGGAAGTTGATCTGGCCCTGAACGGCCATTGCCGCCAACAGGGCGGCACAGCAGATTGAATAGCGCATGGGCAATGGGTTTTGGGGGTACGGTTCACAAGGTAAATGATGGCCACTTGAATACCCGCGGAATGCCTATTGGCCCCATGCGTACAAATGGCCAAGTGAATTGTTCTCCGCTGGCTGAATATTCGGCAATAGAGCATAAGTAATGGTTCGTGTTTCTTCGGTTATTTCCGCACAGTGTGGCATTCCGTATTTCTCGGCGCCTCTGCGCCTCCGCGGCATCAAACGGCGCCTCGGTGCCCAGGTGGACAACGTGGACGCCGTGGACGGCGTTTTCTCAGCGGCTTAGCTCCAAAAACGCCGTCCTCTGTGCACTTTGTGGGAAAAGCCGTCGCGGCTAAGGCATTCTCGGTGCCTCTGCGTCTCCGCGGCGAATCATTCGCGGCCGTCCCTCTGCGCCTCACCTCCCGTACCGGTAATGCCCTATCACCTTAAATCCGAACAAGCAATCCTCCAACACCTGCCCGCCGCCGATGTTGTGTACGATCAAGTGCCGTGCCCCGTCCTTGGACTTGCCCCTGGCCACGATGCCGATGTGCGTGACCGCCCCGCCCAGGCTCCAGCACACGATGTCACCTGGCCGGTAGTCCTCCGGGTTGGCGGTGATGGGCAGGGTGGTGCCGTGGCGGGAAAAGAAGGCCATCAGGTTGGGTACCCGCCGGTGGTCGATGTTCTTGTCCGGCTTGGACAGGCCCCACTGCTTGGGGTAGCGTGAAAAGTTTGAGGCCATGTCCTCATGCACCGCTTTCTGCAGGTCGATGCCCAGCTTCCGGTACGCCCGGATCACCACGTCCGTACATACACCCTTCCCTTGGGGCACATCGCCATTGGGATACGCGATTTGGAAATACGCGGGATCATATTGCACCACCTGCTTGGTGAGGG
>JBIQMI010000157.1:0-7740 GCA_044463585.1 Cryomorphaceae bacterium | reverse complement strand
CGCATGGCAGGAACTGGGCGTGCTGGGACGCATCTATGTTTCGCAGGAGGGCATCAATGCCCAGCTCAGCCTGCCCACGCACAACCTGGGCCTTTTCAGGGAAGAGCTCGAACGCCGCCCCGCCTTCAGCGGTATTCCTTGGAAGATCGCGGTGGAGGATGACGGCAAAAGCTTCCTGAAGCTGATGATCAAGGTGCGGGGAAAGATCGTGGCCGATGGCCTCGCCGATGACGCATTCGACGTTACCGACGTGGGCGAGCACCTGGACGCGGCCACCTTCAACCAAAAAATGGAGGAAGGCGCGCTGGTGATCGACATGCGCAACAATTACGAATGTGCCATCGGCCATTTCGAAGGCGCCTACCTGCCCAAGGCCGATACCTTCCGCGGTGCCATTGAGGAAGTGGTGCAGAAGCTGAAGGCAGGGGGAACCGCCGAACCGGAGATCCTGCTGTACTGCACCGGCGGCATCCGCTGCGAAAAGGCAAGCGCCTACCTGAAGCACCACGGTTTCCGCAAGGTGGGCCAATTGCACGGCGGCATCATCGATTATGCAAGGCAGGTGCGGCAATTCGGCCTGCCCAGCAGGTACAAGGGCCAGAACTTCGTGTTCGACGAACGATTGGCCGAGCGCATTACGGACGATGTGGTGGGAACGTGCATGCAATGCGGCCGGCCGTGCGACCGCATTGGCAATTGCCAGGAGGCCAGCTGCAACATGCTGCTGGTGCAGTGCATCGCATGCGCCGCGAAATACGCCGACTGCTGCTCACCATCGTGCCGCGAGATCCACTTGCAGCCCGTGGAGGTGCAGCGGGCCTGGCGGAAGGGACGCAGCACCCGCAGCACCAAGACCAAGGCCATCAACGACCCGGAAGGCCTGCGCGAACGGATCCGCCGCGAAGAGGAACTGCTCGCGCTGCACGGTACGCTGCACCCCGGCCTGACAAAGCTCAATAACCCGCCCGAAGCTGGTGCCGATCTTGCGCTACAGCACGATCCCGGCCATGCGTGACCGGGCCAACACACCTTACGGAAATGCCCATTTACCACACCCTTGGCAACATCCCGCACAAGCGGCATACCATTCACCAAAGCCCCGAGGGCAGGCACTACTACGAGCAGCTTTTCGGCACGGAGGGCTTCAGCGGCATGAGCTCGCTGCTGTACCATGTGCACAGGCCCACCCAGGTGAAGGAGATCGTGGGGCAACGGGACGTGATGCCCAAGGTGGCCGAGCCACGCAACCTGCGCGCCCTGCGGCTCGAAGGATTCAAGGTGAAGCCCGAGGCCGACCATCTGGGGTCGAGGAAAGTGATCCTGCTGAACAACGATGTGGCCATCGCCTTGGCCGCGCCCACCGCGCGCAAGGTCGAATACTTCTACAAGAACACCGACGCCGATGAAATGCTGTTCGTGCACAAGGGCAGCGGGCGCCTGCGCAGCACCTTCGGCACATTGGATTTCAAGTACGGCGATTACCTGCTGATCCCGCGGGGCATCATCTACACGCTGGAGTTCGACGGGGAGGACAACCGGCTGCTGATCGTGGAAAGCCACCAGCCCATGTACACCCCGCACCGCTACCGCAACGAATTCGGGCAGTTGCTGGAGCACAGCCCGTTCTGCGAGCGCGACATCCGCCGGCCGCACGGCCTGGAAACGCACGATGAAAAGGGCGACTTCCGTATGCTGATCAAAAAGCAGGGCGTGATGCACGAAATGATCTACGCCACGCACCCCTTCGATGTGGTGGGCTGGGACGGGTACAACTACCCCTACGCCTTCAGCATCCACGACTTTGAACCGCTGACCGGCCGCGTGCACCAGCCGCCCCCGGTGCACCAGACCTTCGAGACCAAGGCCATGGTGGTATGCAGTTTCTGCCCGCGGCTTTACGATTACCACCCGCAGGCCATACCGGCCCCCTACAACCACAGCAACATCGATAGCGATGAACTGCTCTACTACGTGGCCGGTGATTTCATGAGCCGCAACGACATCAAGGAAGGCAACCTCACCCTGCACCCTGCAGGCATCGTGCACGGTCCGCAGCCCGGCGCCATGGAGCGCAGCATAGGCAAAAAGGAAACCAACGAACTGGCAGTAATGGTGGACACCTTCCGGCCGCTGATGGTGACCGAGGAGGCCATGAAGATCGACGACGGGGTGTACTGGAAGAGCTGGTTGGAGTAAGCGGTGCGACCATCCGGGCCGCAAGGTTCCATTTTGTGAGGTCGGGCGGGAGTGAAAGAAGATGACCGCCAGTTTGCCTGCTATCCTACGACCGCTGCCTCAACTTGCTCAACTGCCTCTAGATCTGCGACAGCTCCATTCCCGCTCGGGCGGCACTATGGGCCGGTATGCGATAGTTGTGGTAACGGGCATTCCAAGAAGCATCGGCCAAGGCCCGGTAACACGCCGCAGCCTTCGGAATAAATTGACGGACCAGATTCGCGGTACACTCGTGCTTGTTCATCCGTATATCCTTCGGCTTCATCTGCTCCACACCGTGGTAGTAGTCCTCGATAGTGTGATAGATCTTTCCATCCAATTCCAACGGAAAGACCTGAAAGTAGATGAAGTGCATGGCTGAGTAGAAGGCGGTGGTAACCACCCAATCCCAGCAATCCTTCCCGGCGTTCAGGTAGTCGCAGACGGCTTCGTTATGCTCCGCATGATGACGCATGCACTCAATCAGGCTTCCGCGTTGAACGCGCGGATGTACCCATCCGAAATAAGTCGCGACTTGTTCAAGGTCTCCCCATCGGCGAGCAACGAGAACGTGATGCAATAACGATCGCTCTGCTCCCGACTCTCGATTGCTGAGATCTCATCATACAGCTTATAGATGTTCTCCGAATCCATGGCACTGGCTGGAACGAGAATGATAACCTTGAGCCTGTTCCAAGTGTCCAATCGAAGTCTCGCACCCATCGCTTCAATGCCGAACTGGCCCATGATGTTGATGACCTCTTTGGTATGTGCGAATGCGGCCTTCATGTTCCTCTCCAACTGATCCACAGCAAGGCCGATCAATTCGCTCACGCCGTCACGCTTGCCCTTTTCCCAAGCTTGGATGACGTCATCGTCCGTGAAGGGTTTGCTTGGAGCAGTCCTGATCCAAACGGTCGAAGCGCTTCCGTTATTAAGTTGAGTTACAGAAGAATGATCAGTGCTGCTCATGTAAGCCACCTCACATAAAATGGCCAAGCGTGTTACGGGTAGGCGTTAGTACGTTTTTTTTGCATTTCACGTGAGGGATAGCAGCGAAAAGCCCGGAGCCTCCTGAGGCGAGGACTTGCATCGGATAGCCCGACCCGGCCTGTATTCGAAGCTGGGGCACGCCCTACTAGTCCTGGGCTTGGCAGCATTGCTGATCGGTCAGTCGACTTGGTGACCACGATGGGCTTGAACCCGTATGTGAAGCCCGACGTGGGTCGCGCCAAGCAAATGATCCATGCGCGCGTCTGAGGCGGGTCGTGCCCGATCGCTCCATACGCTGAACGCAATCCGGCGGAGTGGATCGGAAGAGCTGTCGCGGTGCTTCCACCCGGGCCACCGCCGCATTTTGCACGATACAGCATGGCGTTAGTGAAAGCCTGAGCGCCAATTACCGCGATCCGGGTATTGCTGGCCCCGTCATGGAACTGTCACTTTGCAGCCGAGATGGAAATGAAGTTGCAAGAGGCGCGTCCGCGCCGTGGGATCGGCCTGCTGGCCTTTGTGATCGTGTTGCTGCTGATGCCCCTTGGGCATACGTTGATGGTGCTGATGGAGCGCGTGTTCGGCTCGGCCGTCTTCCTTAGTGCATTTATTGTGGGGGCCTTGGGCGTGATCATGCTTTGGTGGGGCGTGGCGCGGCCTGGCCGCGACCTGTACGCCACGCTGCTGGGGGCGTTCGGCGGCGTGCTCACCTGGACCGGTTGGATCGAATTCAGCTTTGTATGGGTGGCCGGCAAGCTTGGCGTACAGCCCTTGATGCAGGATGGCGAGATCCTGACCAAGCCGGAATACTTGGTAATGCTCAGCTCATTGGGGCTGTTGGGCACCATGCTCATGCTGTACATCTTCGCACATACCCGCTGCCCGTTCTTCAATTGGATCCAAAAGCGATTCGGCGTTTTCCGCAAAGTGGCCATCCCCTCCCCTTCGCAGCGCCCACTGGCCATGATCGCCTTCATGGAGATGGTGATGCTGATCTGGACCTTCTACGTGGTGCTGCTCATTTGCTACGATGATGCGATCGCCGGCGACCGCCACCCCGCCACATGGGTGGTGGCCTTCGGTTCACTGGCCTGGAGCATCTACCTGTTCAACAAGCTCATGCGCATCAAGTCCTTCGACCATGCTGTGCGCTACGCCATTCCCACCGTGGTGATCTTCTGGAACTTCGTGGAGATCATGGGCCGCTGGGACATGTACAAGGAAATATGGGTGCACCCCAAGGAGCACTGGCTGGAGAACAGCCTGCTGCTGGCCATGCTCATCGGGTTCTCGGCCTATTTCATCATCAAGGGCCGCAAGGACCGCCAGCGCCGCAAGCGTACGGCCATGCCCGACGATAAGCCCGCCGGGCAAGCGAAGGTGGCCCAGCGCCCCGTGCTGGCCGGCCAGTAGGACCAAGGTTATTCGGCAGGCGGGAACTCAAGCCGCCACATGCCGCGCAATTCGCCCAGCTTGTACCCGGTGGCCTGGTCATTCGGATAGCGCGCCGCAATAGTGGCCCACGTATCCGCCGTCACCTCGCCCTCCTTTTGGCCATGGCAATTCAGGCACATGGACATGCCCAGCGGAATGGCCTTGTAGTACACCGCGGCATCACCCTCGCGCACGAACAGGTGCTTCTTCGCCATGCTGGTATCGGCCATCATTTGCCGCAGGTTGAGCCATGCGGTCTTATCCTGCTCATCCATGATCTCGTTTCCCGGATTGCGTGCACGGTCGCTGAGCCGCTTCAGCGCTACATGGTGGTACCCCCCAAGCGAATCCGTGAGGGGAAGCGCGCGTTCGTTGCAGAACTCCACCGCGCCGGCCGGGCCAAGGGCGTTGATCGCGCCGGCCACTTGTGACATCAGTGTTTGCTGTGCCTGCAAGGTCAAACTGTCGCCCAAGGCCAGCAGGTCATGGCCCTTCACATGCCCTTCGGTAACGGCCGATGGACCACAAGCAGTGAACGCCACGGGCAACAAAGCAAGGAAGTGCCGCATACGGATCATGGCAGAAGAGTTTGCGCCAAGGTAGCGCAATGGCGAAAGTCGCCGGGAAACCCGACCTTTGCACGATCGCTGCGAACCTGCCTGAACCCCTTCGCCGCATGGCGGGGCCGGGCACTGAACAAGAAAAACATGAGCATCACCAACATCACCCCTGAACTGGAAAAGGTAGTACCCGAGGCGCAGGATTTCCTGCCGTTGCTGGGTACCGACTACACCGAACTTTACGTGGGCAACGCCAAGCAGGCCGCACACTTCTACAAAAGCGCATTCGGCTTCCAAAGCTTGGCCTATGCCGGGCTAGAGACCGGGTTGAAGGACCGCACCAGCTATGTGGTGGTGCAGGACAAGATCCGCTTGGTGCTCACCAGCCCGCTCACCAAGGACCATCCGATCAATGAGCACCTGGCCAAGCACGGCGACGGCGTGAAGGTGATCGCACTTTGGGTGGACGACGCCACCAAGGCCTGGGAGGAAACCACCAAGCGCGGCGCCAAGAGTTACATGAAGCCCACCGTGGAGCAGGACGAGCAGGGCAGCGTGGTAAAAAGCGGCATCCACATTTATGGCGACACGGTGCACCTGTTCATCGAGCGCAAGAACTATAACGGCACCTTCCTGCCAGGCTTCAAGCCTTGGAAGAGCGACTTCAACCCGGCACCCGTGGGGCTGAAATACATTGACCACATGGTGGGCAACGTGGGCTGGAACGAGATGAACAAATGGGTGAAGTTCTACGAGGAAGTGATGGGCTTTGCCAACGTGCTCGGCTTCGACGACAAGGACATCAGCACGGAATACAGCGCGCTGATGAGCAAAGTGATGAGCAACGGCAATGGCCGCATCAAATTCCCGATCAACGAGCCCGCCGAAGGGAAAAAGAAGAGCCAGATCGAGGAATACCTGGATTTTTACAACGGGGAAGGCGTGCAGCACTTGGCCGTGGCCACCGACAACATCGTGGAAACGGTGCGTGCGATGATGTCGCGCGGCGTGGAGTTCCTGAAAGTACCCTCCACCTATTACGACGACCTGCTCGACCGCGTTGGGCCCATTGAAGAGGATCTTGGGCCTCTGCGTGAACTGGGGATCTTGGTGGACCGCGACGATGAAGGCTACTTGCTGCAACTTTTCACCAAGCCTGTACAGGACCGCCCCACGCTCTTTTTTGAAGTGATCCAGCGCAAGGGCGCGAAGAGCTTCGGCAAGGGCAACTTCAAGGCCCTGTTCGAAAGCATCGAGCGCGAACAGGCGCTGCGCGGTACGCTGTAGGCCGCATCAAGCCATCAATCGCAAAGGGCGTCCGGTGGGGCGCCCTTTGTTGTTCTGGCCCGGGGGCAGGGCCATACCTTCGCACCATGCGCAAGCTGGCGTTCACATTGGTGTTGGCCGCCATACTGGCCATGGGCTGCGACAAAGAGCAGGATGACAAAGGCTACCTGCCCGCCAGCATCACCTTCGCCACCGATAGCGGCCTGGTGTACATGAACGATACGTTCCCTGCGGGCGACACCATCCGGATCCGCGTGACCGTGGAGGAGGGCACCAAGCGCCTGTACACGCTGCTTGTGCACCGCCGCTACAACGGCGGCCCCGAACTGCGCATGGACAGCCTTTCCATGCCTGCCCTGCCGTTCACGTACGACACCGTGTATGCCCTGTGCGTCCAGCCCGGCACCGAGCGGTGGAGCTGGACGGCCGTGGAGGGGAATGGCGACCGCACGCGCCGATCGCTCACCTTCACCACGCAGTAAGCACTTCGCGCCTGCGATACCTTCGCGGCCCATACGCGAAGCCATGTACCGTACCCACACCTGCGGCGAACTACGCCTTGCACACGCTGGCCAAACCGTAACCCTTGCCGGTTGGGTGCAGCGCAGCCGTGCCATGGGCGGCCTCACCTTCGTGGACCTGCGCGATCGCTTCGGCATCACCCAGCTCAGCTTCAATGCCGAGCGCGAAAAGGCGCTGTGCGACCAGGCCAACGCGCTGGGCCGCGAATACGTGGTGCAGGCCACCGGCACGGTGAAGGAGCGCGAAAGCAAGAACAAGCACATCCCCACCGGCGAGATCGAGATCATCGTAACGGAATTGAAGGTGCTGAACGCCGCCAAAACGCCGCCGTTCACCATTGAGGAAGAAACCGACGGCGGCGAGGAACTGCGCATGAAATACCGCTACCTCGACCTGCGGCGGGCCAACGTGCGCAAGAACTTCGAGCTGCGCCACCGCATGGCCATGGAGGTGCGCAACTACCTCAGCGGCCAGCATTTCATGGAAGTGGAAACGCCCGTGCTGATCAAAAGCACCCCGGAAGGCGCCCGCGACTTCGTGGTGCCCAGCCGCATGAACGCCGGCCAGTTCTATGCACTGCCGCAAAGCCCGCAAACCTTCAAGCAATTGCTGATGGTGGCCGGCATGGACCGCTATTTCCAGATCGTAAAATGCTTCCGCGACGAGGACCTCCGCGCCGACCGCCAGCCGGAGTTCACCCAGATCGATTGCGAAATGGCCTTTGTGCAGC
>JBIQMI010000156.1:5709-7766 GCA_044463585.1 Cryomorphaceae bacterium | reverse complement strand
GTGGAAACCAGGATGCCTGGATCCGTCCCGCAAACTCCATCGACCTCAGTGCCCATCCGCGGGTAGTGCTGCAGTTTGAACAATACTACCGCAGGTTCCAAGGCAACTGCTTTGTGGAGACCAGCACGAACGGGACCACCTGGACACCGATCCAGATCAACCAGATAGCAGGCAACACCAGCACGCCGAATCCCGAGCTGAAATCGATCGACGTGACCAACCAGATCGGTGGCGCTGCCACGGCCTGGTTCCGTTTCCGCTACTCAGGCGGTTGCGATTATGCATGGATGATCGATGACGTGTCCATCGTGAGCCTGCCGGATTACGAGATCCTGATGGACTACGGCTATGTCAGCCAGTTCCTGTTGGGCTACGAGGACCCCCGGGTACCCCAAACCCAAATGCCCACGAACATCACCGTGGGGGCCCAAGTGGTGAACTTCGGGTTCTATGACCAAGAAAACGTTTCAGTGACCGCCACCCTGAACGGCCCTGATGGAAGCGTGGTGGGTTCCGTTACCACGGATGTGGGCACCATGGCCCAAGGCGATACCGTAGTGACCGAGGAACTGATCAGCGTACCCGCACCGGCAGCCGTCGGGATCTACACCATACACTACACCATGACCAGCGATCAGATCGACAACGACAACAACCCTGGGAACAACCAAGCGTACCGTTACTTCAAAGTATCGGAACACGATTGGGCCTTGGACGCGCTTGACGTGGCCCCTGATTCCATCATTGACATCACCGTACTGGGAACCGCATCCTTCAGCGATAACAGCCAAGATGTGCGCGCGTTGAACATGTTCACGATCGCGAACCAGGAGACCTACACCGGGGTGGAAGCCGAGTTCTACAAGCCGCTGACGGATCCAGGCAGCTATTTCATTGCCGCCATCTATGACAGCACCGATTACGACAATAACATTTTCGACCAACCACTGGCCGAATCCGATTTCCGGATCATTACCCAAGCCGACTTGGACAACACGACCACGAACCTGGTGCGCGTGGGTGTTTCGTTTGATACGCCGATCAGCTTGGCACCGGGTACATATTTTGTGTCCGTGAACATGTACCAAGAGGGCGGCAGCGACATTTACGTTGTGGATGACCGTACGGTGCCCCAGCCGGCTTGGGCCAGCGCCTTGTACATCCCCGTTGATGACAATGCGAACTACTTCTACACCAATGGCAACGCTTGGGCCGTGCGCCTTTCCAGCCTGTTGGGTGTTGGCGTGCAGCAAACCCCTGCCCTGCAAGGCGTAACGCTCTACCCCAACCCGAACGACGGTGTGTTCGAGGTGACCTTGGCAAAGGGTGGCCTTACCACGGTTGAAGTGTTCAACCCCATGGGCCAACTGGTGCAAAGCAGCAGCTTCAACGGCACCACCACCAAGCTCGACCTGAGCAGCCAGGCCGCAGGCATCTACACGGTGCGCGTGGGCAACAACGGCAGCTACAACGTGCAACGCGTGGCCGTGAAGTAAGCGATCGCGCTTTTTGAGACTCCCCCCAGCCTTGCGATCAGGCTGGGGGGAGTTTTTTTTGTCAGCTGTAAGCAATTCGCCGAGATGCCAATTCGCCAACCGTTTCCAATGCAGTTTTAGACAGGATGGACAGGATGGACAGGATCAATACGCAATGCAATTTGCCAATTCGCCAAGGTGCCAAATTGCCAATGGCTTGCTAGCTTCTAGCTGTTAGCTTCTAGCTGCTAGCTTGTTCCGGTGGCATGGCCACGTGGCATTCTTCGATTTCTGCGACCCGCTACGGGGTCGGGTTGCCGTTGGGTTCGTTTTTCTATATGGTGCGACCCCGTCCGGGGTCGGGTTGCCATTGTTCTTCCAGCTCCTAACTTCTCTGTGCGCGTAGGCCACTTGGTCCGTCTGCGCAGGGTCACCTGCAAGGGACCATGACCACGTGTGTCAAGTTGCCAATGGCTTGCTAGCTTCTAGCTGTTAGCTGCTAGCTGCTGGCTTGTTCCGGTGGCATGCGTGGCATTCTTCGATTCCTGCGACCCGCTACGGGGTCGGATTTCCGTTGGGTTC
>JBIQMI010000156.1:0-5609 GCA_044463585.1 Cryomorphaceae bacterium | reverse complement strand
TCGCCAACCGTTTCCAATGCAGTTTTAGACAGGATGGACAGGATGGACAGGATCACTACGCAATGCAATTCGCCAATGTGCCAATTCGCCAATTTGCCAATGGCTTGCTAGCGTCTAGCTGTTAGCTTCTAGCTGCTGGCTTGTTCCGGTGGCATGGCCACGTGGCATTCTTCGATTCCTGCGACCCGCTACGGGGTCGGATTTCCGTTGGGTTCGATTTTCTAATTGGTGCAACCCCGTTCGGGGTCGGGTTGCCATTGTTCTTCCAGCTCCTAACTTCTCCGTGCGCGTAGGCCACCTACAAGGGACCCTGACCACGTGTATCAATTTGCCAATTTGCCAAGGTGTCAATTTGCAATGGCTTGCTAGCTTCTAGCTTGTTCGTGGGCGTAGCCCGTGTATCAATTTGCCAAAGGCTGAATGGCCGTGCCCAGCAACAAAAAAGGCCCCGCTGTTCGGCGGGGGCTTTTGATGGGGTCACGTTCAATTTACTTCGACCACTCGCTGATCTTGGCCTCGTTCATTTTTACGTAGGCCAGGTCGCCGGCTTCTTTGGCCGCGGACATGCTGCGCTTGGCGGTTTCAATGGCTTCCTTCTTTTGGCCGTTGGCCGCTTGGGCCAGTGCCAAGGTGTGCAGGAAGTAGTACTTCGGGTCCATCTTGGCGGCCTTGGTGGCCCATTCCAAGGCTTCCTTGGTCATTACGTTGCGCTCAATGGCGAAGCGGGCGCTGCTGGCGTAGGCTCCGGCGGAAATGTCCGATTTGGACATGGCCTTCTTGATGTTCTCGATGGAACGCTCGGTGGCGTTGGCATCGATCCATAGGCTGGCGCGGTTCTTCTCCCAACGGATGTCCATGCGCGCCTTGTCTTCCTTCACCTCATCGAAGGAGATGTTCAGGGTCTCGGTAAACTCGGTAGGCTCCATTTTGGCCTTCACGCGCAGCACATCCTGCTTTTCGTCGCGGTTGTTGCCCCACACCTTGGGATCCTTGTTGATGATGATCTCCCATGCATCCTCGTGCGGGATGGCGAACATGGAGTACTTGCCCTTTTCCAGTTTTTGCCCTTCGATGACCACGGGCCCATCCACTTCGATGGTGGTGGCGGCGTTGGCGCCCAGGCGCCATGGTTGCCCATAGGGCAGCAGGTCGCCGAAGATCTGGCGGCCACGCACACTGGGTCGGGAATATTCCACTTCCACCTTGGTAAGGCCCACTACCTGCTCCACCTCGGCATAAGGGCTTGCCTGGGGCAGTTCCTGGGCGGTAACGGACACAGCAAGGCCGATGGCGGCCATGGGAAGGAAAATTTGTTTCATGTTCAGCATTTTAGGGTATTGCGCGAAGATAGCCCCCCACCTTTCGGCGGTAACGCGGGGCATTGGGCAAAATTCCCTAAATGGCTGGAGGCCTAGGCCACCTTGAGCTGGCTCATGCGCGAGCGCTCGAACTTCTCGCGGGCGTAGCTGAGCGTGATGCGCAGTTCGGCGGGGCGCTCGTTGCTGCTGGGCACCTCGTACATGGCATCGGTCATGATGGCCTCGCAAATGCTGCGCAATCCACGGGCGCCGAGCTTGTAGTCGGCGGCGCGTTCCACGATGAAGTCGAGCACCTTTTTGTCGAAGCTGAGTTTCACGCGGTCCATCTCGAACAGCTTCACGTACTGCTTCACCAGTGCGTTCTTCGGTTCGGTGAGGATGCGCCGCAGGCTTTCGCGGTCCAAGGGATCGAGGTAGGTGAGCACCGGGAACCGGCCGATGAGCTCGGGGATGAGGCCGTAGGCGCGCAGGTCGGTGGGGCCCACGTACTGCAGCAGGTTCTCGTCGCTGATGCGGGCCGCCTTGCTGGCGCTGTAGCCCATGGCCCCGCTGCGCACGCGCCGCGCAATGATCTTGTCGATGCCGTCGAAGGCGCCGCCACAGATGAAGAGGATCTTGCGGGTGTCCACTTGGATCAACTTCTGCTCGGGGTGCTTGCGGCCGCCCTGCGGGGGCACGTTCACCACGCTGCCTTCCAGCAGCTTCAGCAGGGCTTGCTGCACCCCTTCACCGCTCACGTCGCGGGTGATGCTGGCGCTGTCGCTCTTGCGGCTGATCTTGTCGATCTCGTCGATGAACACAATGCCGCGCTCGGCCTTGGCCACGTCGTAATCCGCGGCCTGCAGCAGGCGGCTGAGGATGCTTTCCACGTCCTCGCCCACGTAGCCGGCCTCGGTGAGCACGGTGGCATCGGCAATGGCAAAGGGCACGTTGAGCATGCGGGCGATGGTCTTGGCCAACAGTGTTTTGCCGGTGCCGGTCTCGCCCACGAGAATGATGTTGCTTTTTTCGATCTCCACCTCGTCGGCGGCCACCACTTTTTGCATCAGGCGCTTGTAGTGGTTGTACACGGCTACGCTGAGCACCTTTTTCGCTTCGTCCTGCCCGATGATGTATTCATCGAGGTAGGCCTTGATCTCGGATGGCTTCTGCAGGATCAGGTTGCCTTCGAGCTCGGTGCGTTCGCGCTGGCCGAGTTCCTCGGCGATGATGGCCTGTGCCTGGGCGATGCAGTTATCGCAGATGTGGCCGGTGATGCCGGCGATGAGCACGTTGGTTTCCTGCTTGTCGCGCCCGCAGAAGGAGCACTTGACCTCTTTTTTTTCCATGGTTGGGAGGGGGATCGCGCCTTGCGGCACTTATGCGCAAAGATACGCCTTGCTTCGGGGGCCGGCCAGTTTTAACCTGCCTTGGCAAACAGGAAAGGCCGCTCCATTGAACGGCCTTTCAAGCTGATCGGATATGCTTACTTGGGGTTGCGCACCAGCAATTCGTCGATCATGCCGTATTCCTTGGCCTCGCTGGCGGTCATCCAGTAATCGCGGTCGCCGTCCTTGGACACCCTGTCGAAAGGCTGGCCGCTGTGCGTGCTGATGATGTCGTACAGCTCTTTCTTGAGCTTGAGGATCTCACGCACAGTGATCTCCATGTCAACGGCCTGCCCTTCGGCGCCGCCCATGGGCTGGTGGATCATCACCCTGGCGTGCTTCAAGGCGCTGCGCTTGCCCTTGGCGCCGGCGCACAGCAGCACCGCCCCCATTGAGGCGGCCATGCCGGTGCAAATGGTGGCCACGTCGGGCACGATGTACTGCATGGTGTCGTAGATGCCCAGGCCCGCGTACACCCCGCCGCCGGGGCTGTTGAGGTAGATCTGGATGTCCTTCTTGGGGTCAACGCTTTCGAGGAAGAGCAGCTGGGCCTGTATGATGTTGGCCACCTGGTCGTTGATGGCGGTGCCCAGGAAGATGATGCGGTCCATCATCAATCGGCTGAACACGTCCATTTGCGCCACGTTGAGCTGGCGCTCCTCGATGATGTACGGGGTGATGGACTGTGTGACGTAGCTCTCCAGCGTGGTGCTGGCGATGTTGCGGTGCTTCACCGCGTACTTGCGGAATTCGTCGTGCGGGATCATGGTTTATGCTGCTGTGTTGCGGTTGGCCGAATGCATTCAGGAGTTGCGGGCCAAGTTTACGAAGTCGTCGAGCGGCATGCGTTTTTCGGTGGGGTTGAGCATGGCCTTGAAGTGCGCCATGAGCTTGTGCTCCACGATGGCGTTACGCATTTTCATCACCTGTTCGCGGTCGCCGAGCATGCGGCCCGCCATTTCCTGCAGCCGCTCATCCTCCGGTACGGGTATGCCGTAGCGCTGGAACTGGTCGGCCAGTTGGCGTTTGGCGAATTCGTTGATCTCCTCGCCCTTGGCCTCCAGACCGTATTTCTCCACGATCCGGTCCTCGAGCAACTGGCGTCGCAGGCCACTGGCGTATTCGGCGTAGCCTTCGTCCACCTGCTGGGGCGTGACCGGGTTTTCGCTGGTGGCGCTGATCCACAGCTTGAGGAAGCTGTCCGGCAGTTCGATGTTGGCCTTTTCCTTCATCGCGCGAAGCACCAAGCGCTTGTACAAGCGTTCACTGTCGCTGCGGAACATTTCCTCGATGCCCTGCTTCACCTTGGCCCTGAATTCGGCTTCATCGGCCACGGCATCGGGCCCGAAGACGCGCTCGAAAAGCGCGGGGCCGACCTCCACGGGTTCCATGCGTTTGATGTCGCTGATGCGGAAGAGCATGGGACCGTTGAGGCCGTGCACGGTTTCGTGGTCGGTGCCCAGCATGCGCGCCAGGTCGTCATGGTCCTTGCTGATCTTGTGGGGGTCCACGTTCACGGCATCGCCCACGGCCTTGCCGATGAAGAGCTCCTGCACGGCCGGCTCCATCTCGGAAAGGGTGATGGTGGTGCGGTTCATGAGCCCGCCGGGCTTGATCTCCCCGTTCCCATCGAGCTCGATCAGGTCGCCCAGTACCATATCGCCGGCTGCGGCGTTCCCGGCGTCGTGCAGCTTGCCGTAGCGGCGCTGCATGTCGTCGATCTCCTTCTGCACCAGTTCATCGTCCACGTCCACCACCGGATATTCAACGCCCAGCTTGGGGTCCATTTCCACTTCGATCTGCGGTGCCATGCCCACTTGGTACTCGAAATGGAACTCGCCGGGCTCGTCCCAATTGTTGGTGTTGTGCATCTGGTTGGGCAACGGTTGGCCAAGCACGCGCAGCTTGTTCTCCTCGATATAGTTGCGCAGGTTGGTGTCCACCAGGCGCTCGATCTCGTTCACGAGCACATTCTTGCCGATGCGTTTTTTGATGATGTTCATGGGCACCTGCCCAGGCCTGAAGCCCGGCCAAGAGGCGGTCTTGCGCTGCTCCTTGAGCACTTTTTCCACGGCCGGGCCATAGTCGGCCGGTTCGAGCTTGAGTTTGAGGATGGCGGTGAGTTCGCCTGTTTCTTCGCGTTCAATATTCATGGCTTGCTGGTATGCCGGGGTATTTTCGTACGGACGGGGGGAGTCGAACCCCCACACCTTGCGGTACTGGCTCCTAAGACCAGCGCGTCTACCAATTCCGCCACGTCCGTTTGCACTTGCTGGCCGGGCGTCCGTTCCGGCAAGGCGGCAAAGATAACCCGTGCGGGCGGCTTACCTTCGCGGACCATTTCCAAGGCATGAAACGCGCCGATCCAACCCAGCTCAGCATACCTGAGATGCACGGCTACCTCACCGGCGCGATCGGCCCGCGGCCCATTGCACTGGCCAGCACAGTGGATGCCGGGGGTCGGCCCAACCTTAGTCCGTTCAGCTTCTTCAACGCCTTCGGCGCCAACCCGCCCATGGTGGTGTTCAGCCCTGCCCGGCGCGGCCGCGACAACACCACCAAGCACACCTACCACAACGTGAAGGCCGTGCCCGAGGTGGTGATCAACGTGGTCACGCATGCCATGGTGCAGCAGGTGTCGGTGGCCAGCGGCGAGTTCGCTGAAGGCGTTGATGAGTTCGCGAAGGCCGGCCTCACGCCCATTGCCTCGGAAAAGGTGCGGCCCTTCCGCGTGAAGGAAAGCCCCGTGCAATTCGAGTGCGTGGTGAAGCAGGTGATCGAGACCGGGAACGGCGGTGCCGCCGGCAACCTGGTGATCTGCGAGGTGGTGCTGGCCCACATCGATGAAGCGGTGCTGGGCGCGGACGGCAAGATCGACCAGCGGCGCATCGACCTGGTGGGCCGCATGGGCGGTGCCTTCTAC
>JBIQMI010000155.1:0-7767 GCA_044463585.1 Cryomorphaceae bacterium | reverse complement strand
CCTGCCCATGCCAGATCCTGCCACCACCGGTGAACATGATCTCCAACGGTTCATTCGAGGAGCATACCTGCTGCCCGGGCCTCAACCCGCAATGGCCCATCGCCAGCATCACCTGTGCCAACGGATGGACCAACTACATGGTATCGTCCACCTCTGACTATTATGGTTGTGACTACCTGCCGGCCGGCATACCACAGCCCTTGCCGGATGGCGGAGGCTTGGCCGGCTTCGGTGCCATGATCGATTGGAGCGGCGTGAGCAGTTCGTATGAATACCTGGTGCAGTGTTTGGCCACGCCGCTCACCACCAGCCTCACCTATCAATTCACCTTCAACATGGCGGCCACCCGCAGCTCCATGCAGCCGGCGGTGAACGTAGCACTGGCCTTGCCGGTGGATTTCGGCCCCATTGACATGGTAATCTACGGCGTGGACACATGCCCCTCGGGTCCCTTCGTGGAATACGACCCCATCTTCGGCAATCCACTGCCGGCGAACCGATGCCCATTGGAGATCGGCTGGACCGAACTCGGCCGTGTGACCTACAACCCGGCCAATGCGTGGCAGGAATTGAGCTTCAGCTTCCAGCCAGGTTTCGATGTGGCCGCGATCCTGTTCGGCCCCGCCTGCCCCATTCCCAATGAATACATCTCATACAGCACCAGTTGGCCGTATTTCCTAGTGGACGACATGAGCTTGGTGAACGCGGATGTGATGATCACCCGCACCGGCCACCCCTGCACCAACGACCTCGTGCTTACGGCCGCGCCCTACGACGATCCACCCAACAGCTACCAGTGGTACCTGGACGGCGTGGCCATTGTGGGCCAGACCGGGCCCGTGCTCAACGCCTCCGCACTGGGCCTGGGCGGTGGCATGTACGCCATGCGCGTGATCCGCGCCGATGGATCCTGTGCGCTGGCACAGAAGGAAGTGCCCGTGGAATACCCCCAGCCCTTGGCACAGGCCAGCCCCGCCGCGGGTTGCGCCCCCCTGAACACCGTGCTCACCAACCTCACCGATCCCGCCCTGAGCGGAAGCCTGCTCTGGGACCTCGGTGACGGCAGCACCAGCAACGCCGCCACCGTGAACCACACCTACACCCAGCCCGGCAGCTACGATGTGCGCCTCACCGTCACCTCCGCCGAAGGCTGCACCGCGGACAGCCTGTTCCAAGGGCTGGTTACCGTGCACCCCAAGCCCGTGGTGGCCTTCGCCCCGGACAGCACCATCGGCTGCACCGGAACGGCCGTCAACTTCACCAGCAACACCACCCCAGCGGGCAACTACACCTACCAATGGTCCTTCGGCGACGGCGCCACCGCTACCACCACCGACACAAGCATCGCCCATGTGTACAATGCGCCCGGCGTGTACAACGTGATGCTCATGGCCACCAGCCCCTTCGGCTGCTCGGGCGAACTGCTCATGCCCCAGCTCATCCAGATCCTGCCCACGCCGGAGCCTGCCTTCTCCCTCTCGCCCGCCAGCGGCTGCATTCCCCTTAACGTGCGCTTCGACAACCTTACCCCCGGGCAGGACGGGCTGGGTGCCTACTGGGACCTGGGCAACGGGCAGACCGACACCGCCATGAGCACCAGCACCACCTACACCCAGCCCGGCAGCTACACCGTATCGCTCACCATGACCAACGCACTGGGTTGCAGCGCCACGCAAGTGCAGACCGATGCCGTGACCGCCAACGGTCTGCCCGTGGTCACCTTCTTCGCCAGGCCCGACACCGGGTGCGCACCCTTGGAAGTGGAGTTCGCCAACACCACCGACCCCGGCATGATCGGTGGCTGCTATTGGCAGTTCGGCGATGGCCAGGCCTCGGCCGAATGCAACCTGCTGCACACCTACACCCAGCCGGGCACCTACACCGTATCGCTCACCATCACCTCACCGGCAGGCTGCGACGGCGACACCACCATCTACCACATGGTGCAGGTGAACCCCTCGCCCACCGCGGCCTTCACCCATGCCCCCTGGCCCACCGACTTCTACCACCCCCAGATCACCTTCACCGACCTAAGCAGCAGCGATGTGGTGCAATGGCACTGGAGCTTCCAGCACGGCGAACCGGCCACTGGCAATGAACCCGGCATGCAGGTGAACTTCCCCGGTGACGGGCCTGGCGACTACCTGGCGGAACTGATCGTGGCCAACCAGTTCGGCTGCACCGATACCGTGGCCAAAACCATTGTGATCGACGGCGTGTTCAGCGTGTACGTGCCCAATGCCTTCACCCCGGACGGCAACGGCGTGAACGACCTGTTCGTGCCCGTGGTGCGCGACCACGACCCGCGCTATTACGAGTTCAGCGTGTTCGACCGCTGGGGCACCGAGGTGTTCAACACGGACCAGCCCGGCCAAGGTTGGGACGGCCGCGTGAAGGGCGAGGAGCCCAAGACCGACGTGTACAACTGGCGCTTGCGGGTACGCAGCAGCATCAACGCCGAATCCAAGCTGTACTCGGGAAAGGTGGTGCTGCTGAAGTAGCATCTGTAACGCGTTCAACGGCCCGCCCCAGCAAACTGGGAATGACCGCCGAAAAGCACGATCATTGGTGCGGATCCCTTTCCTGATGACCAGAATTGCCCCGCCCATTCGTGCGTTACTGGCCGCTTGGCTCCTGCTGCCAACGGGCGCCAATGCGCAATTGACCGTGCAGAACAACCTCACTCCCGAGGACCTGGTGAACAGCATCCTGGTGGGCCAGGGCGTGAGCGTGAGCAACGTGGTATTCAACGGTGCGCCCGGCACTACCATCAATGACCAAATCGGCTCGTTCGATGGGCAGAACTCGAACCTCGGCCTGAACACGGGACTGGTATTGGCCACCGGCCGCATTGAAGTGGTGGAAGGGCCCAACCTGAACCAAGGTGCCAGTGCCGCACCGGCATCCCCATACAATCATCAAGATCCCGACCTGGGCCAATTCGTGTTCAACCAACGACACTTGGCCTTGCTGGAATTTGATTTCGTACCCGTGGGCGACACGCTGAGCTTCCGCTTCATTTTCGGTTCCGAGGAATACCCGGCATACGTGTGCTCCTCCTTCAACGATGGCTTCGGATTCTTCATCAGCGGCCCGGGGATCAATGGACCTTTCAGCAACAATGGCGTGAACTTGGCCGTGGTGCCCGGCACCCATGTGCCCGTGGCCATCAACACCGTTAACTCGGGCACCGTGGGCATGTTGGGCAACGCCAGCAACTGTACGTCGGCCGATCCCAATTGGCAATCGAACTCCGTGTATTTCGTGGCGAACGACATGAACATCCAGAACCCGTGGAACTCCACCGTGGAACTCAACGGCTTCACCGTTCCGTTAACCGCCGGCATACGCGTGGAATGCGGCCAGACCTACCACATCAAGATCGCCATTGCCGACGCCACCGACCCCAACCTCGATTCCGCCGTGTTCGTGGAAGGCGGAAGCTTCAGCTCCACAAGCTCGGTGCAAGTGACCGCCGAAACCCCGCAAGGCGACGGCACCTTGACCGAAGGTTGCGGCGAGGCCATGATCACCGTAAAGCGGCCCGGATTCATGGGCGAGGCCACGGTGGACCTGGAATATTTCGGGAATGGCATCACCGGCGGCGATCTCCAGGGCAATTTGGACAGCATCGAAATTCCCGACGGTTCCAATCAGGCGAGTTTCCCCATTTCCGCTGTGCGCGATGGCCTGGAAGAAGGACCCGAGGAGCTGTTCATCGTGGCCACGATCAATTCGGCCTGCGGCCTTTCCGCCAGCGATACCATTTCCATTACCCTGTTGGACTACACCGCCATGCAATTGGCCGCCGATGACCTGTGGCTGGGCTGCGACCGCGACACCGTGGACCTGCAGGCCCATGTGCAGGGCGGGTTGGGCCAAGTGCAGCTGGGCTGGGAAGATGGACGGCACGTCCAGCCCTACTGGGTGAGCGGCTACGAGGACCGCAGCTATACCGTATATGCAACGGACGAATGCCCCGAGACCATTGCCCTGCAAGTGGCCGTGCATTCGGGCTGTGTGATCTGGGTGCCGAACGTGATCACCCCCAATGGCGATGGCCACAATGATGCCTGGGTGATCGGCGGGCTGGCAAAAAGCGGCAGCCAGGTAAAAGTGTTCAACCGCTGGGGCAACCTGGTGTACGAATCGGCCAACTACGGCAACAATTGGCGGCCGAGGGACATCCCCGACGGCACCTACTTCTACGAGGTGATCGACGGCCGCACCGGCCAGCGCTTCTCCGGCCACTTGACCGTGTTGGACACGGGAAAGTAACCGTGGGCCGCTTTCCATAACAAGATCAACCATTGGCCCCCAAGCGTGCGTGGGCATTGACGCGGACGGGTATTTTGGGGTGCTGCAATTCCGCAGTTTTCGTAAACCATAATCCATCCGACCATGAAAAGAAATACCCTCTCCCGGAACCACCCCCCGCGCCAGCGATGGCGGATAGGGCTGGCCACATTGGCCGTATTCAGTCTACTGCCTTTCGCAAACGCACAGAACGTTAACCTTTACGCATACAACACCTCAACAGGAACCACATTGGACCCCATGTCCGGATCCAGCATACTCCTAGGGTCCAACATGGAAGGAGAGGTTTCCGCTGTCACCTCGATGGGTTTCCCATTTGTTTTCGAGGGAATCAGCTACTCGGACTTTACCGTAAGTGTAGCAGGAGCACTACGGTTGGGAACCGCGCCGGTATCTCCATTCCAGATATGGAACCTGACCAATCCCGGAAATGAACCGGTGCTGCTTCCATATTCCACCGATGGCAACACAAGGGATGGAAATGTAAGCACGACCTTGGTGGGAACACCAGGTTCCCAGATCCGGATAGTCCAGTGGCACATAGCAGCATTTTACAATCATCCCTCAGCCAACACGACTTTCCAGGCATGGCTGTACGAGGGCAGTAATAAGATCGAATTCCGGTACGGCCCTGGTGTAAATGGCAGCAGCGACGCCTTGATTGCGCTAAGTGGTTCTAACAGCGCGAACTACCTGAACGTCCTGGCGAATAACACAGTTAGCTCCACGAACCCTGCAGGCCGGGGCTCTTACCCCGGAGATGGCCGCATCTATAGCTTTTCGCCTCCTGCGCCCTGCAGCACTCCTACCCCTGGCAACACGCTTGCAAGCGTTGCATCCGGCTGCCCAGGTATAACCACGGCACTTGCACTCCAACATCAAACAACAGGTGGCGGTGTCAGCTACCAATGGCAATACAGCACCACGGGCTCTGCACCATGGACGAATTTCGGCCCGAACGCAAGTGAGGCCTCGGTTTCCGGGATCATGTCAACAACCTGGTACCGCTGCGAGGTAACATGTGACGCTGGACCGGAAACTGTGGCGAGCAATCCTGTACAGGTGCTGGTTTCGGCACCCGCCATTACCTACGCAGTGTACGCTGGTGCCCAGATCGTGGAAGACTTCTCGAGTTGGACTGACCGTTGCAGCACAGCGGATGTACCTGCAGGAGGAAACCACTGGTCGAACACTCCAGCTTTTGGGCCCGGAACATGGCGGGCCAGCAATACCACGGTTGCAGCCAGTGGTTGGGATGGTGTGAGCGGCCAAAGCGGCGTGGCCACAAGCACTTCAGTCGAATCGGTACCTGGTGCAATGCCGGTGTCCTTGCCGAGTGCGCGTTTCCACAGCCGCCAACAACCGGCCAACACCTTCGGCAACTTGGAGTTCCATATCGACATGAGCGCCGGTACTGGCGGCGAAAAATTGCGCTTTGAGTACATCAACCAATTCGGCTCCGGAACACTGTCCGTATGGGTATCGACCGATGGTGGCGCCAACTTCACCCAGCGCGGGCCGACCCTCGCCAATACGACCAGCCAGTGGGTGTTGCGCGAATTCGACATCAACTCCACAAGTGCCACTACCGTGATCCGCCTTCAAGGCAAGACCGCGGGAAGCGGCAACGACTTGGGCATTGACAATTTCCGGATCATCCCTGACAATCCCTGCCAAAAGCCCACCGGTGTTACAGCGAGTGTAACCGGCCCTGGCCAGATCGATGCGGGCTGGACCTGTACCGGATGCACCGGCAGCTACATCATTGAATACGGCCCTGTAGGATTTACGCCGGGAACCGGTGCCGCGGCCGGCACCAACGGCACAGTGGTCACTGCCTCAGGGTCGCCCGCGTCCATTAGCAACATTGCCGCCGGCAACTACCACATGTATGTCAGGCAGGATTGCGGCAGCGGATTCAGCGAAAACTCCGACGCGGCCAGCTTCAGCATTGTGGCCGGTGACTACTGCGAAAACGCCATCAACCTCGCAGCCTTACCGCTGAACGACTGGTCCACTGTGGCCAATACCACGGGGGCCGGCAATAATTACACCACCTCCGCATGCGGTGCGGCCCAGCCCGGTCCTGATGTGATGATGTACTATGATGTTGAGCCCGGCGCCACCCTTTCCCTTGGCCTTTGGAGCAGCTCGAACCGCCTGAGCGTTGCCTACGGCGGAAGCTGCCCAGGCACCACGAGTTTGGCCTGTGCAAACAGCGGCTATTATTTCGAATTGGGCGGATATGTCCAAATGGTGGATGACTACCAGACCTTGATCTGGACAAACAACGGTTGTGCGACTGAACGCGTGTACGCGTTGGCCGATGGCCTGACCACAGGTGGCGATGTGGCCGTGTTCAATTACAGCTACACACCGGCCACCGGCACATTCTGCGCCGTGGTGAACGGACTGAGCACAAGCACAGTGAACACCGGACACGGCGCCATCGTTAGCTGGGCCGCAAGCTGCAGCGGCGACGCTGTGGTGGAGTACGGCCTTGCTGGCTTCACGCCCGGCACCGGCGCCACGGCAGGGGGCGGAACCGTTGTGTCCGTTAGCGGAGCAAGCACAACGCTCAGCGGCCTCGACCTGGACACCGACTACGACGTGTACGTGCGCAACAATTGCGGCGACGGCGTGTACAGCGCGAACGGCCTGCCGCACACCTTCCGCGTGCATAACGGCGACGACTGCACGCGCGTGATCGCCCTGACCGGGGAAACCGGCTCCATGGCGCTGAACACCACCGGCGCCAACAACGACGTGGCCTATTGCAACCCGGCCGATACGGGTGGGGACCTGATCGTATCATACGTGGTGGAGCCCGACCATGGCATCTATTTCATATCAACGCCGCAAGCACCGTACACCGGCCGCGTGGCGATCGGCTATGGAAATACCTGCCCCGGCACCACGCTGCTGCATTGCACGGCTGGCGCAGTGGACTACTACTGGCTGAACGAGACCGGCACCACGCAGACCGTGTACCTGATACAGGACGGCGCCGATGAGGGCGAAACGCTGCTGGAGTGGATCTACTTCGAGGCCTGCGCCCTGCTGGACAGCGATGGCGACGGCATCGACGACTGCGATGACACCTGCCCCTACTTCCCCGGCCAGATCGGTGACCCCTGCACCAGCGGCGGCTCCGCCGGCATCATCAGCGCCGATTGCGAATGCGTGGTGACCTGCGACGGGAACAAGGTTGTGGTGAACATCATGGCCGACAACAACGCACTTGACCTCAGCTGGGTGCTGGTGAACTCCGCCAACGCCACCATTGCCAGTGGTGCTTTGGGCATGGAGCACGACAACACCACTTACACCAATACCGTTTGCCTCGGCGCGGTTGCTGCCAATGAGTGCTATGGCTTCCGCATCTACGACAGCTACGGCGATGGCATTGCCAACGGCGGCTGGGAACTGCGCACCACGGACGGCAAGCTG
>JBIQMI010000154.1:0-7831 GCA_044463585.1 Cryomorphaceae bacterium | reverse complement strand
GATAGCTGCCGGAGAATTCCACTTTCCCGCCATTCAGCTCGAATGCCGCGCGGATCGTTTCTGCCTGGTCCATTTTCTCGCTTTCCACGGAGCCGCGCGTCAGGCACATCACCGTCCAACGGCCCTCGCCGAGCTGCACACGCGCGGTGTTGTTGCTGGTCTGCACCAATCCCGGCACATCGGAGCTCATGCGGAAAATGCCATCGGGGCACGCCTGCACGGCGAGCATGAAGCCGTGCTGTTCCGCCTGTTCCATCACCTTGGCAGGCACATCGCTTGGGGCCAGCTCGATCTTCAGCCCGGGATCCGTGCTTTTGTATTCGGCCTTGATATTGGCCCCCAATTCCTTCAGCGCATCCGCGAAGGCTTTTTCCTTGCCATCAGGAAAGGCCATTGCGGCCTTGCTCTCGCGGGGAATTGCATTGCGGAGCCCGCCACCATCGATGCTGCCGAGCCGCATGCCATGCGCATGTGCCAGCAGCAGCAAACGGTTCATGATCTTGTTGGCGTTGCCGAAACCAAGGTGGATCTCCGCACCCGAGTGCCCACCGTTCAATCCGGAAACACGCAGCACATGCCCCGAATGCCCCTGCGGCAGGGCCTCTTCGGCATAGGTGCCCTTGGCGGTCACGTCCACGCCGCCGGCGCAACCGATGGTCAGTTCGTCATCATCCTCAGTGTCCAGGTTCAGCAGGATGGGTGCGCTCAGCAGACCGCCTTTCAACTCGAACGCGCCGGTCATGCCGGTCTCTTCATCCACGGTGAACAACGCCTCGATGGGCGGGTGGGGGATGTCCTTCGATGCCAGTACGGCCATGATCGCCGCCACGCCCAGGCCATTGTCCGCGCCGAGGGTGGTGCCTTCGGCCTTCACCCAATCGCCGTCCACTTTCATCTTGATGCCATCGGTATCGAAGTTGAAACCGGTGCCCGAATTCTTCTGGTGCACCATGTCCAAATGGCTTTGCAACGCCACGGCGGGGTTGTTCTCCTTGCCCTTCGTTCCCGGCTTTTTAATGATCACGTTCCCCGCATGGTCCACCTGCGTGGGCAGGCCCAGGCGTTCGCCGAAGGCCTTCATGAAAGCGGTGACGCGCTCTTCCTTCTTCGATGCGCGCGGCACTTCGTTGAGGTCGGCAAAGTGGTTCCAGAGCTCCTTGGGCTCGAGCGTGCGTATGGCGGGATTGGTCATTTGTTTTCTGATGGATGCAATGGGGCAAAGGTCGGGTAAATGCGATTTGGCCGCGGTGGGTTTGCCGCTGAGGCGCTGAGGCGCGGGGAATGCCTTGGCCGCGATGGTTTTGCTGCGAAGGCGTAAACAGCATTTTCAACCCCGTATGGGGTCGCACCAATTAGCAGGTTACGCGGAAATACGGTTTTCGACCCCGGCGGGGTCGCAGCATGTAGCACCGCCAACCACGCGCGAACACCGACCCCGACGGGGTCGCAGCCGGTGTTCCATTTTGGTTGCCGCAGAGGCGCAGAACACACGGGCCATGCCGGAAATACGGGTTTCGACCCCAATGGGGTCGCAGCAATTGGGGCCGTTGGCGAACGTCGGTTATGATCTGGAACTATTCGCTGATCACAATGCGCAGGCGTTGGCTTTGTTGATCGGTGAAGGTGGTTTCGATGAGCCAGATGCCTGCCGCCAGGCCGGTGAGGTTCAGGCTGCGCCCACCCAGCACGGCAATCGGCCTGACCTGGCCAAGGTTGTTCCAGCCACGTGCGTGGCTGATGGGGTGCGGACTTTCGATGTGCAGGATATCCTTGGCGGGTACGGGGTAGGCGCGGATGGCCAGATGTGGTGCATTGTACGCGAGGCCAACACCCAGCACTACTTGCACGGTGTCACTGCTCCACGGGCAACCGCCCGGCCCGGTGTAGGCCACGTGGTAGGCCCCGCTGCTGGCGGGCAGGTGATAGCGCGCTTCCGCCTGAGGAATGGCGCTGCCGTTGAAGTACCACTGCCAGCTTGTGCCGCCCTCGATCCATAGCGAGTCGTTCTGTTGCTGTATCAACATTTCCGGGTCCGGGTACACGGGCACGGTGCTGGCTAGATTGATCGTTTGCCCCTGCGCATCGGTGACTTCCACGTTGAGCGTGCCCGCACATTGCCCGCCGAGCCAATTGCCGCTGCTCCCGTCCGCCCATTCTACTTGGAAAGGCGCATTGCCATTGAGGAAAACCGTGCGGGTGCCGTCGCATGCGCCGGGGCAGGTGCCCGTGGTGTGCACGTTCGCGGCGAAGGTGGTGTCCGCGCCTACCACCAACATGCCGTCGCCGTTCTGCACATCGCTGATGGTGGATGAACCGTAGGTGATGGTGCCCCAGAAGGAGCCGCCGAAGGCCAATTTGTGCGGTGGCACAGGTTGGCGGTAGATGCACAACGCAAGGTCGGTTTGGTAACCGCTGGGTTGGCTGAACCACACCGGGCTACCGTCGGCGCGCAGTTTGAAGATCAGGGCGTCCAGGCTGCCCAGCACGGTGAAGGGTTGCCCGAGCAGTTCCATGGTTTCCGCGAATTGTGCGGCCACATAGGCATTGCCCATGCCGTCGGCCACCACGCCCCAAGCCAGGTCGCGGCCGGTCGATCCCGCGCTGTGGCCCCAGCGGTAGTTGCCTTCCTGGTCCATTCCCATCAAGAGGATATCGTCATTGCTGCTCACCGATTGCAGGGTGTCGCCCGGTAGGTCGAGCCTGCCCCAGAGGCTGCCCGCAATGAACAAGTTGCCCAAGCTATCTGCGGCGATGCCCGTGCCTTCCACATTCGCCATGCCGGTAAAAGCGTGTGACCACATTCCGTTGCCGTCCAGGTCACAGGCCATCACGTACAGGTTTCCGCTGGAGATATTGTCCGCCAAACTGAATCCGTCGAATTCGGTATGGGCATAATTGGCCTTGCCCGTGATGAACAACCGGTCACCGTTGATCGAGATGCCACGGCCGCTGCGTTCGCCGCCTGTGCCGGAGGATATGCGCGCCCATTGCACTGCACCGGTGCTGTCGTACGAAGCCAGGAACACCTGCTGCCCGTTTCCCGCGTTGGGTAGTTCGAGGTTGCCCGCACGTACCGGATTCCCGCCTGCCTTGCCCAGCAGGAAGATCCTGCCATCCGCTGAAAGCGCCAACCCACGCGCCTCGCTGGTGGCGTATTGGCCGCCCGCCCTTCGTGCCCATAAGCAGGTGCCGGCGGTATCGTAACGGGCGATGAACAGATCGGTGCCACCTTGGCTGGCCAGCGCAATGGTATCGCTGAAGGTGGCGGTACCGCGATAGCTTCCGGCGATATAGATGCGGTCCTCGGCATCAATGGCCATGGCGTACACCCGCGCTTCGAAGCTGGGCACGGAGATGGTGCGCAACCAAAGGCATTGGCCGTCCGCGGTGTACTTGGCCAACACGCCGCCGGTGGTGCCCCCCACGCTCACCGGGCCGCAACCGAATTGCCCATTGGAACCACGGGTGGTGCCCCCGTAATACACCGCGCCTTGGCTGTCCATCGCAATGGCCTGGCAGAAATCATCGTTGGAGGTACCGCCGCCGCTGGTGGCCCAGTTCCAGTCCTGGGCACTTAACTGTAGCGGGCCGATCAATGCGGCCATGGCCAACACATGGCGGAAGGGCACAGGGATTTGCATGTAGCAAAGATGCCCGAAATCAGGTCTTTCCGCAGGAAACCCCTGCTGAAACCGGCCTAATGCACCAATTCCGCCAGCACGCCTTCGATCGCGTCCTGCAGTTTTTGGCTGGCTCGTACCGTGTCGGCCATCAGCTCGGGCCGGGGCGTGAGCGTGTTCTCGCGCAGCGCATCCACATGTGTCCCCAGGCCTTCGCCGCGCGGGGCGGTGGCAATGCCGGCCTCCATTTGCTCATCGATGGAGTTGAAGAGCTTTTGGTCCAAGTGACCGTGCCGAAGCTCGGTTTCCAGCGCGCGCACGGTGCGTTGCAGGATCCTGAGCCGGCGGATGAGTTCGAGCGTGGTCATGCCTTCGGGGCGCGAATTTCGTGCCCCGCTTCCATTCCGCCTCATTCCTTGTGCTCCAGAAAGCGCAGTTCCAACATCACTTCGGCCGTGCGCCGGCCTGCGGCCAATTGATCGCCGCCCAACACGGACCAGCCATAGGCCATACCGAAGGTGAGGCTGTTCAATTCCGCGGAAGCGCTCACCAGCAGGGCATCGCGCAGGCGGTAGCCCAGGCCGCCACGGAACCCGAGCAGCATTTGGCGGTCAGCGGTACGCACGCTGTTATTGAGGTGCTTGCCGATCCAGGCGTTGATGCGCCCGGTGGCGAAAGGACCCTGCCAATGCCCGATCAGATCGGCGGCGAAAAAGCCATTGTCCCAGCCGGGGAAGGGGAGTTCACCGAGCACATAGGCGGTGAGCCGCAACGGCGGGGGCTCCAACCGCGCGCCTTGTTCGGCCAACGGCATGGATGCGAGGTGCGTGGCGGCCACGCCGGCGGTAAACCGATCGCGCTCCTTCCGCAGGGCGCTTTCAACTTCCTGTTTCAAGGTGAAGGAAAAGCCCGCGCTGGCCTCCAATGCCGAACGGTTGGAAGCAGGCCAGCTTTCGCCCGATGGCGCCGAGGGGTTGTAGCGCGTGCCGTCGTATTGGCTCGCCCAACTGCCCGCAGGTTCGCCGTGCTGCATGGCCGCTTGGCCCAGACCGAGGCCTGCCGAGAGAAAGGAGCGGCTGCCCGTGCGTAGGTGCGCCGCAGCGGCCATGCCCAGCGTGGAATATTTCGCGCTGGTGGCCTTTTGGCTGCCCTGCTCGGCCCGCAGCCCGATACCGATCCATGAATGCACCTGGCGCTTCGTGTTCTTCAGGCTGAGCGCGCCGGCCACGCCGGCATGTTTCCACGCCCCCGGCATTTGCAGCCACTGTTGCTGATGCACCAGCCCAACGCTTCCGCCCGGCGTGAATCCGGTGCGCGAGGGATCGAGCAGCGGTTGCACGCGCGCCGCGAAGAACGGATCGGCATCCTGTGCCGCAAGAAGCAGCGGGGCCGCGAAAATGGCGAAGAGCAGCAGTCGTTTCATCGTTGCAAATGGATCAGGCCGCGCCGTTCGATCTGCTCACCGTTCGATCTTTCCGCAGTGAAGGTGAACGGGTAACTGCCTTTGGGCAGCGCCACGCCGTTGCGGGCCCCATCCCAGCAGGCCGCCGGGTCACTGGAGATGTAGATCAGAGCGCCCCATGGGTCGTACACGCGCCACTCGAGGTTGGTGAAGCAGCCACCGAGCGGACAGAGCTCATCATTCAGGCCATCGCCGTTCGGCGAGAAATTGTCGGGCAGGAGGAAGTCGCCGCAAGGCACTGCGCTCGCCGGGGGCACTTCCTTCCAAGGGATCACCAACACGGAATCGGTGGCCTTGCAACCGGCATACGATGTGGCGATGATCACGTACAACGTGGTGTCTGTGACGAGGAAAGCCGTGTTGGCGGCGTGCGGGTCCGCGAACCCAGTGGCGGGCGACCATTGGAATGTGGCCAGGCTGTCCGGTGGTGAGATGGTGCATCCGATCTGTCCGATGCCATCCTGCGCCAGCACGGTATCGGCCGCAACGGCCACGCTGATCATGCCGTACGCCGTGATCGTGAAGGACCTCGTTTCATGGCAGCCCGCCGTATTGCTGGCCGTAATCGTGTACGCTCCCGGTGGAAGCGCGGAGAAGGCCGTGCCCGGTACAGGTCCACCGCCCAGGTCGAACATCAAACCTGCGGAACTGCTCGAGGTATGCACCTGCGCGGCGCCCGTCAGGCCACCACAGGCAGCGTCGGTAACGGAAAGGCTGTCCATCAGTGGTGCGGGGTCAGTGATCAGCAGCGTGTCGCGCACCGTGCAGCCGGTCACCGTGTCCATAACGCCAACGGGGTAACTGCCGGCCAACAACCCATGCAGTACCGGGCCTAGCAGCGCGCTGTCGGCCCAGAGGAATTGCAGGCCATGAGTGTTGGCCGTATCGGGCACGAAGCTGATGGCCCCATCAATATCACCTAAACAAGTGACCGCCTGTGTATGCCAAGCGATGGCAGGCAAGCTGTTCACCCACACCGTGTCCAACACAGTGCCCGAGCAACTGGGGCCGTTGGTGCCCACCAACCGCAACGGCCAAGGACCGGGCTCCATGGGCGCGGTGATCAAAGTGTCGCCGATGGTGGCCAACAGTGAATCGCCATGGAACCAAGCGTACCGTTCGGCACCGTTGGCCGACAACGCCAGGGGCGCACCGGCACAGATCGAGTCGGGTAACACGGCCACGGGTTCGGGCCATTCATGTACGATCACCCAGATCGAGCGGCAGGAAGTGACGTCATCGAGCCCTTCGGCCCGCACCGCCAGTTGGAAATTGTGGTCGGGCTTGATCACGATGGTATCACCGGATGTGAGGAAATATTCCGGCACGCCGCAACTATCTGCGTACCACATCCACTCCGAGGCCGAACCCAAGGCCCCGCCGAAAACGATCAGCATCGCGGAGTCGCCCCGGCATAGGTGCAGCTCCGGCCTCGGCGGACTGATGTGATCGTAATCCCCTGGGCCGCCACGGCCACCTTGGCAAATCCCGGTGGCCACCGTGGAATACTGTTGATCCAAGCGGCCGGTAAAGCCATCGTCCGGCCCTCCGCCGTAGTTCATCTGGTGCCCATTGTGCACGATCTGTTGCGACGTGGTGGACCCGCCCAGGAACAATGCAGTATGTCCTTTCACCACCAAGCAATGGGCTTGGTCGTTACCAAAGCCGCCGAACCCGCGCGCCCAAGCCATCTGCATGCCAGTGTCCAGCCGCATCAGCTTGATATAGGACGGCGTGGTTGTCACGAGCGAATCCAAGTCCAGCCCGGTGGTGTCCATCGCGGCCGAAGCGGCCACATAGATCCGGCCCCAGTGGTCGATCGCAATGGCCTGCACGGCGTTGGGCGTGGTATCGCCGAGGAAAGTGGCCCAGCGCAATTGGAAGCTCGTGTCCAGCACGGCCAGGAATCCATCGCCGTTGCCCATGTTCATGGTCTGAAGGGCCGTGCTGTCGGTGTACAGCGTGTCCGACCAGGTTGCGCCGCCGATCACCAGTGAATCGCCCTTCAACACCAATGCCTTGGCCAATTCTTCGCCTTCGCCCCCGAAATATGTGGCCCGCTGCACGGCAAGGTCGCTGTTCATTTTCAGCAGGAATGCATCGGAAGGGCCGTTGAGGGCGGGGGAGAACGCGTCCGCCGTGGCAATGCCCGAGGCGCTGGAGGTGGTGCCGAACAGCATCAATCCTGTGGAATCCGCCACCACCTGCACCAGTTCATCATTCCCCTCACCGCCGTAGAAAGTGCCCGCAACCAGGTGCTCAGTGCCGTTGAATCGGAGAACAAGGCCATCCGTGCCACCAGCAGGTTGTTGCTGCCAAAGGGAATCGGGCACGCTGGCGTTGGGTGCATCAGCCGTGCCGCATACCACCAGGTGCCCTGTGGAATCGAGGGTGGCACCGGAGGCCCGTTCATCACCGGTGCTGCCGTAGTACGTGGCGCCGGTCAGCGCTCCATATTCCGTGAACCGCGCGATGAAAATGTCGCTGCCGCCGCCATGGCTGCTTTGGAAGGCCATTGTATCTGTGGCGATGCTGTCCACGGAGGTGGTGTTGCCCACCACGTACACGCCTTCCATGTCCACCACCACCACTTGCACGGCCTCATCATCGCCGGGGCCGCCGAAATAGGTGCACCACAGCACCGAGCCTTGCGGGGCAACCTTGGCCAAGAAGGCATCGGAAGATCCACCGCCGTAGTGACGCTGGTACGTGAAGCCGCTCCGGTCCGTGGTGTCGTTGCCCAACAACA
>JBIQMI010000153.1:0-7863 GCA_044463585.1 Cryomorphaceae bacterium | reverse complement strand
AAAATTCTCCGTAACCTCTGCTAGGTCACCCGTAATCTTGAACTCCGAGTAGATATTATCCTTTCTGAGAACCGGAAATGCCTCAGCAAAAAGGCCATCCTCCAGAATCCATTTTTTAGTGTGTTTCGTCTTCAGAAATGCTCGTCCAAGTGATGTTGACTTATGGTAACCCAAAAAGAATATGCGACGACGACGTTGTGGCATGCCATAGTCGGCAGCATTGATGACGCGCCATTCCACCACGTACCCCAAGTCAGAAAGCGAAGCAAGCATTACTGCGAAATCACGTCCGCGTTGTTGAGCAGGGGACTTAAGTAAGCGATCAACATTCTCGAGAAAGATGTAGCCAGGCTTCTTGTCACTGAGTATTCGATGGATATCCCACCATAGCACCCCCTTTTTCCCAGCCAGTCCTTCCGCTTGGTTCAATGTGCGAGCAACAGAATAGTCCTGGCAAGGGAACCCTCCGACCAGCAGATCGTGATCCGGAATTGCCTTCAAAGGCACCGTAGAGATATCTTGGTTTGAATGTCCTTCCGAACCAAAGCGCGCCTCATATATAGCCGAGGCCTCCTGCCTTTTGGTCGAAGGCTCCCACTGGTTGCTCCAGACCACTTTGTATGCCTCTGAAGCGCGTTCGAGCCCAACCCTGAATCCACCAACACCGGCAAATAGTTCGATCACCTTCAACTTGTCCATTTCAATCTTCATTGAGTGGTTCAAAGCTACCAAGTGCCCCATGTGCGACCCAAGCCGATCCTAAATCTTTACGAACATCGGGTTGCTGGGATTTATCGACTAGTACCAACACTTGGTGATGGACCTATGTTATTAAGTTGGTGATTGACGGAATGTTCGTCGATCTTGCGGCCCCATGATACACATCGAACTCGACAGGGAGCGTTATGTGCTCCATAACCGGCATTACCCAACAAAGCGTTCGTTCAGGTGCCACCGTAGAAAATCAGGGTCCGGCCGCTGACTGGCCAGGCTGGGTAGGACTGCAAGGGGCTGGTCATGCACGCGGTAATATGCCTTCCCATTGAAGTATTGTTCCTTGATACGGTCGCTTACACGCACGCGCAGGTCTGGCGTCACGGCTACCAATCCGGCGTCGAAGAGCTTGTGAAAATCTGAACGCAAAAGCATACCATTTGAGATGCGGTGGGGGCCGCCTTCCGCATAGGCCCGGATGTGTGCCGCTTCCAGCGCCGGAAGTGTCGTTTCACCCGTAATGGCGCAACGTCGTTGATATGCTTCCCCTACAAGTACCTTGAACGCGCCTTGTCCTAAACGTGCCCGATCCAGGAATAGCTCGCCATATCGCTGGGCGGAATAAACGTCTACTGAATCCGCAGTACGGTATCCAATGGCAAGCTCCGAAACGCGCCGTTGCACCTCGTTCCAGAGCCATGCGCCCTCCTTCGTCTCGGTGCCAAAGGTCTTGCCTTGCACCACGGAAGGCGACCAGTCCGACAGCGCGATCCATTGGTCCCTGGGAAAGAAAAATGGCTCCACCAGCACATTACAACCCATCTCCAACGGCCCTTTGGGTTGTTTCCGGTAGGCGCGGATTTTACGCTCGAAGGCGCTGAACGTTGGTACGCCGTTCTTCACCCCGAACGCATCCCACGCCATTTCCAGGGGCAACGTTGAGTATTGCACGAAATAGCCTCCACCCGCGATGTGGTTGTAAGGTGCTTTTAGTTTGAAGAGAAATGGTGTGCCGGCCGGTAAGGTCTTGAAGTACGGCCCCGGTGATGGCCGCCAGAAATTCACCTCATCCAGACCTTGCGCGGAGAGGAAGGAAAACCAGTCATTGTCGGTGACACCGGCCCAGAACTTCATGATCTCCAAAGAAAGGAAGAGTTACGTGATAGCGGATACGCTTATTGCATGAATATCCGGATCATTTGCCTACCGCACCGACCAACCACGGAGGTTGCGCAGAGCATCATACCTCAACAATGGGTCGCGGCCTTCCTGCCCCAATCCCTGATCGCTTGTTCGAACATTACGAATGCCGTTGCTGCGAAGTTGATCGCAGGAGCCCTTGTTTCCGCTGATTCCTCGTATTCCGGTGCATCTTTGGGAGCCTAATGACGCTGCTGCCCGACACCTACTTATCCGCCTATGCGAAGCGCCAGCGCCTCACGTTGGAGAAGCATTTGGCACGGCTTGAACGCAGCAAGAGCCGGGTGGGCGATGCCATGCGTTGGGCAACCATTACAGGGGCCGTGGCCAGCAGCCAGATCGAGGGCAGTCGGGTTTCCGTGGAGGATTATGTGCAGGCTACCACCAACGGGAAAAAGCCGAACCGCGATGTGCGCGAAGTGGAGGACCTTGTGCAAGCCTACGGCATGGCACAACGGACGAAGCTTACAAGCCCAAGCCTGCTGGAGGCCCATGCCACCTTGGCCGCCACCATTTATGCCAGCAAGGAATGGACCGCCGGTGAGTGGCGTACCGGGCCTGTGTACGTGGTGGGTGGCAATGCACAAGGGCGCTACAAAGTGTATGAAGGGCCGCCAGCCACGGATGTCCCCAAGTTGATGGCGCGCCTGATGCGCGATGCGGCAGCACTGGAAGGATCCCCGCTTTCAACCACTGAGGCTTTCTACTATGCGGCCATGCTGCATCTGCAGTTCGTGAAGATCCACCCGTTCAATGATGGTAACGGACGTACCGGCCGGTTGCTCGAAAAATGGTTCCTCGCTCAGCATATCGGCCCGGTGGCCTGGCTGGTGAACAGCGAGTTGTATTACCGCATGCATCTTCAGCAGTATTACGATGCGCTCCGCCGCTTGGGCCCGGTATGGAAAGAGGAGCCCGGTGAACAGTGCGTGCCTTTTCTGCTGCTGTTGCCGAAAGGATTGAGGCAGAAATAGGTTGCCCCGCAGCGGAGATCCAAGCGAGCATTTTATACAGGTTAAGAAAGGAGCAACCGAAGTGGGTTGCTTTTCAGCCTAGCCCCCGGCCAGTCTCCCCGCCCACCCGCTCCTCCACTTCGGCGTGAAGCTCTTCCAGCACCTGGTACCAGATCGGCTTGAACGTGCCGCCGTTGCTGTCCTCCGCGGAGCAGGCGGTGAGGCCGATGATCAGGTCGTCGAGGGCTTTCAGGGTCAGGTGGTCGCCGGGGCGGGTGGTGGGCTTTAGCACGCTGAGCTTGCCATTCGGTGCGAATTGGACGTTCATGAAGATGTTGAAGGCCGTGGGGATGTCGTCGGGCGTAATGCCGAAGGAGGCGAGATTGGTGTGCAGGTTCGCGAAGCAGCTCGGGTGCGGATCGTGGTTGTTGTACATGATCCGGAAGGTTTCCGGGCTGCACGGTGCCAACAGGATGTCGTTGCGGCCGTTGGTGTCCTCCACGATCTGCATCAGTTTTCGGCCGCGGTTGCTCCACAGGAAATTCCCTTGGGTGATCAGCAGGCTTTCCTCGAAGTCCATGGTTTTGCCGGCGGAGATCTTTTCGCGTTTGTCGGCCAGCACGAAGCACACCATGTCGCTCACCTGCCCGCCTTGTGGATCGATCACTTTCAGGTAGTGGTCCTTCGGCAGGATGAAGGCGGTGCCGGTTTGTGGTTCGATCTTCTTCAGCATGTCGGTCTATTTCGCGTGGAAGGGGCATTTCCAGTCGTTGCCCACCGCGCGGCCGCTGTATTGGCGGGCCTCGCTGGCGTTCCCGAAGTCGTCGAGCATAGGGTTGATGGTGCCCTGGAACGCCTTGTCGCGCTGGCGGATCTTGTCCCTTACGTTTTCATAAACGCCCATTTCGCGCAGGTGTTCAAACTGCAGGTGCATGTTGAAGGCGATGGCGGGCATCGGGCTGCGCCGGGCTTTTCGGCTGCTGCCGGGGTGCATGCCCACAAGGAAGAAGGCTTTTCCGCAAAGGCTGAAACTGAAATCGTCGTCCTCCGGGTCGTCCGAAACTGTTTCGTCCCATGGCATGGGATCCATTACGTGCAGGCAATTCAGCAGTTGCCACAGCTTGCGCTCGAAGACCAGCTCCGTGCAGGCGGGCTCCTTGGGGAAGACCGCGATGAAGGAATAGAATTTCCGGGTGCGCGGATCGTAGGCGGCGAGGTATTCCTTCAGCCCTTTCAGGATGCCGGTCACCGTTTCGGGTTGCAGCATCCGGTCGAAGGTCTTGATCACCACTTGATCTTGCTTGAAAGCGGACCGCGCCATGATGCAGGGATGGTCCTGCTGAAGGATGAACTTTTCGAAGGCGTCACGAACGCCCGCGGGCCGTGGCTCTTGGCGTAGTGTAGGCTGTAAACCCGGCAACAAGGGGCTGCGTGTGGCGGGACCTTGTTCGGGAAGTCGTATATAGGGTTGCATCCGGTGGCTGCTGCAAGCATCGGACCGCCGCCGAAGGCTTGTGGCCCGGACCGGTCGTTGTGCAGATCACTTCCGTTGTTCCGGCGGAATGGGGCAATTCCGCACGCCTCCGCCAGTTCGCCGTGGTGGATGCCCTACCCTGCTTCGCTTTGCCGGATCAAGTGGCCAGTGGCGCGTCCAGCCCCAGTGCCTTCATCAACTCCAGTGCATTGCCGGTGGCCAGGCCCTGCGCGGTGTTGTCGAAGATCACGTAGATCGCTTGCGTTGCCATGGGCAAAGCCTGTACCTGTGCGGCCAAATGCGTGAGGTCCTCGGCGGTGTACGGCGACCAATAGATGCGTGGCCGGCCGTGCAGGCGGAAATACACGAGCCGCTTGTTGCCACCGGGGCGACCATCGGCCTCGGCGCGCGGTGGGTCAGCGGCCACGCGGGCCATGCCCAAGCGGTGCAGCAATGGATCCACCTCCGGGGTGAACCAGCTGGGGTGGCGCGGTTCCACGGCCACAAGGGGTTGGTCGTGCTCGTGCAATTCGTGCAGGAAATCCTCGGCCATGGCGGAGAACTCCAGCTTCGGCGGCAATTGCACCAGCACCGGGCCGGCCTGTTGGCCAAAGACCGAGCGCAATTCAAGGAAGGCCGCCAAGGGCTTTGCGGTGTGGCGCAGCTTGGCCTCGTGGGTAATGGCCTTGGGCATCTTCAGCGCGAACCGGAAGTGCGGCGGCACCGAAGCGGCCCAACGCGCGGCCGTTGAAAGCATCGGCAAGCGATAGAAGGTGCTGTTCACCTCCACCGTGCCGAAACGGGCGGCATACCGCTGCAAATGGGTGCCGGTTGCGGGAAAGTCGGCGGTAGAGGCCTTGGGCAATTGCCAGCCAGCGGTGCCAATGCGTATTAGGGCCATGCAGGGCGAACGCGATGCATGCGCAAGCGGTTCGGCTCAACCGTGCAGCAGGCCCAGTTTCCGCAATTCCTTCAGTGTTTCATGGGTGCTGACGTGGTGCACGAACACGCCGCCCACGGCCTCCCAGCCTTCGCGGTAACGCTCGCGGTCGTCCACCAGCACATCGCCGGGCGTGGCATATTTCGGCTTGTTGCGCGCCAGGGTGGTGATCACCTGCGTGCCGGGGAAATGGCGTTCCACCCAGCTCCGCTTTTGCGGTTCCGCCCACTTGCCGATCGGCAGCCCGGTAAGGATGATCGGATCAAGGTGCTGCACGGCCTCCATCAGCTCCAGCGCGTCCGGCAGCAGTTCCAGCGTGTTGTAGAAATCGCTTGTGTTGGCCAGCTTTTTCCAGAACGCCCCCGGCCCGTACCTGTCCTGGAATTGCGCGGGCGGCATGTGCAGCACCGCTTCGGCACCGGCATCAAAATCGGCAAGCACGCCGTCGAGGTCGAGGAAGAGTTGGGCCATGGCGCCAAATTAGGTGGCAGACCAAGGTGTCGCGCTGTGGTTGGAACGAACAATCCTGCTACTTGGCATGTCCTTCCATCACGCGAAAGCTTGGTGCGGGCCGATCATACGCGAACAAGGCCGCCGGACCGGAACGGCCCAAACGGCTTCCCGCGCATACCTTGGCCATCCATGAAAAAGGGAATAGAAGTGCTGCGCGACCCCGCGCTCAACCGTTCGGTGGAATTCACGCCTGAAGAGCGGAAAGCGTTGGGGCTGGAGGGTTTGCTGCCCCATGCCGTGGTGAGCCAGGACCAGCAGGTGGCGCGCGTGATGGACATGCTGCACAGCAAGGCCAACGACCTGGACCGGTACATCCTGCTCAACTCGCTGCAGGACCGCGATGAGCGGCTCTACTATTCCACCGTGGTAAAGCATTTGGAGGAGACCATGCCGTTGATCTACACGCCCACCGTGGGCGAGGCCTGCCTGGAGTTCTCGCGGATCTTCCGGCGCACAAAGGGCTTGTACATCACCCGCGAGCACAAGGGCCGCGTGGCGGAAGTGCTGGCCAACTGGCCCGAGGAAGAGGTGCGTGTGATCGTGGTCACCGACGGGCAACGGATCCTGGGCTTGGGCGACCTGGGCGCCAACGGCATGGGCATACCCATCGGCAAGCTGGCGCTGTACTCCGCCACCGCCGGCATACCGCCCCATCAATGCCTGCCCGTAACGCTGGACGTGGGCACGAACAACCAGGAACTGCTGGACGACCCCTTCTACTTGGGCTATCCCGACCGGCGGTTGGAGGGTGAGGAATACTTCGATCTTGTGGACGAGTTCGTGCGGGCCGTGCAGCAGCGCTACCCCAAGGCGCTGCTGCAATTCGAGGATTTCGCGACCGGCAACGCCTACAAGCTGCTGGACAAATACCGCGAACAAGTGCGCTGCTTCAACGACGATATACAAGGCACGGCGGCGGTGGCGCTTTCGGGCGTGTTCGCCTCCACGCGCATCACGGGCATGGCCTTCAAGGACCTGAAGGTGATGTTCCTCGGTGCGGGCAGCGCCGCCACCGGCATCGCCGACCTGATGGTTTCAGCGTTCCAAGAGGAAGGGCTCAGCCTGGAGGAAGCACGCCAACGCTGCTGGTTCCTGGACAGCAAGGGACTGATCGTGGAGGGCCGGGAAAACCTGAAGCCGCACAACCTGCGGTACGCCCACAAACATCCGCGCATGTCCTTCCTGCAGGCGCTGGACAACCTGCAACCCAACCTGCTGATCGGCGCCACCGGCTCGCCCGGCGCCTTTAACAAAACGGTGATCGGCAAGATGAGCGCGATGAACGAGCGGCCGGTGATCTTCGCGTTGAGCAACCCCACATCACGCGCCGAGTGCACGGCCGAGGAGGCGTACACCTGGAGCGATGGCCGCGCCGTGTTCACCAGCGGAAGCCCCTTCGGCAAGGTGGTGTACAAGGGCAAGGAGTTCCGGCCGGGCCAAGGCAACAACGCCTACGTGTTCCCGGGCATTGGTCTCGGGGCCGTTGTGTCCGGCAGCCGCACGGTATCCGATGCCATGTTCCTGATCACCGCGCGCACCCTGGCCGAGAGCGTGAAAGAGGAAGATATCGTATTGGGCTCCTTGTACCCGCGGCTCCGTGAGATCAGGAATTTGTCGAAGGCCGTGGCCATCGCCGTTGCCCGCGAAGCGTTTGATTCAGGTTTGGCCACGGTGGAACGGCCCGCCGATATCGGACAAGCGGTGGAGGATTTCATGTATGATCCATTCGCTGACGCGGTGGTGATGTAAGAGGTAGGCACCGTTGCTGCTCTTTTCCCGGCCGTAGCCCGTTCCGTGCATTCGGAATGAATTGATGGCTGCCAACTTGGGGTTCCAAACCATTCGAGCCATGACCCCATTTTACCCCGGCAGCCCCTTCCCTATTTTCCGATCAATTGCAAGACCAACGTTGCTGTTGGCCACGTTCGTTGCGGCATTGCTGGCCACCGCCCCCGTGCTGGCGCAAGTGCCCATCGGTGCCTTGGAGCGATGGGTCACTTACAACGGTGGCATCGGCAGCGATGCGGTGTTGTCGGTGGCAACAGATGCCTACGGCCATGTGTATGTGG
>JBIQMI010000152.1:0-7939 GCA_044463585.1 Cryomorphaceae bacterium | reverse complement strand
GGCAGCGAGCCCCCTGCGGAAAGGTTGAAGATCACGAAGGAGAGTGTGATCGAGCTGTCCGGGTGACCTGGGCAAATGGTGATCACGAAGTGCTCGTTGTTGCCATAGCCGGATCCTCCTTGGCCACCGCTATCGAGCAGGGCGCCGCTGCATACCGAAATATCGCCCCCGTTTATCGGGTAGGCTTGTGCCTGGGCCGGGCAGGCGAAAGCCAATGGAACGGCGCACAGGAATAGGTTCCTCAACCACATGGGATCTTCAACAACTGTGGAACGACGCGGAAAGCGCCTGATCGGGTGCCTAAGGTCCGCCGCCGGTCAGGGATCGTTGTGTCACGTTGCCCGCATTCTTGGAACGCAGGCAGCACGTCGGCTGGATCAGCGCTCCAGTTTTACGGTGCCGGTGAAGGTCTCGGTGCCGCGCTCGGTGTCCAAATCGGCCACCCACACATATTCCCCTGCGTCCAACAAAGGGCCTTGGTTCTTCGCCTTGCCGTACCATGGGCGGCTGGCGTCGCTGGTGTTGTACACAAGGTTGCCGCCTTTGTCATATACCGCCAGTTGGAACTTGGTGCGCAGCTCGGTCAGGCCTTGGGGCATGAAGCTGTCCTCCACACCATCGCTGTTGGGCGAGAAGCTCTTTGGCGCGCCGAGGTCGAAATCCCGCTCAATGCGCACCTCCTGGATCTTCTGGTCAACACAGCCCACCTCGTTGGTCACGGTCTGCACCACTTGGTACACGCCTTTCTTGCGGTACACATGGTCCGGGCTGGACAAGGTGCTCACCGAGCCGTCGCCGAAATCCCAGAGGTAGCTGTTGGCGCCGTGCGCGCGGCTCTCGAAGTGCACGCTGGGCACTTGGCCTTGGCGGTCCACTTTCAGGATGTTGAAGGCGGCATGGGGCGCTTCGTGGATCACGATCATGTCGCTGGTGGCCTTGTTGCGGATGGACCCCACCCCGGTGGTGGACATGGAAAGCATGACCTGATAGTTGCCGGGCTTGCTGAACACGTGTTGCGGGTTCGGCTTGTTGCTGAAGCTGCCGTCGCCGAAGTTCCATAGGTAGATGCCATCCTCGGGCATGTGTTCCACAGTGAACTCCACCGGGCTGCCCGGGCAGGCCTGTTTGGTGCTGGCCTTGAAAACGCCTACGCTTGCCGCCTTTGGGGACTCGCCCTTCGTGCTTTCGGCCGTGGCCCCGGCCACCATGGGCACTGCCGTGCCGCGTACCGGTTTTCCGGCTGGCGCGGGTGAGGGCGAAATGGTGGTGGCACCGGCCTTGGGCTTGGTAGTGGCCGCAGTGGCCTGGCCCGTCGCTTCATCCTTGTCCACCGCACCAGCAACGGTAGAGGGCGCGGCCGCTTGCGTTTGGCCTGTTCCCATGGCTGGATCAGTGCTTTCCGTTTGTACCGTTTTGGCGGTATCGCGGCCAAGGAAGTACGCGGTTCCTCCGATCAATAGGCCGCCGGTAAGCAGCAGCCCGGCGATCCAGGCGCGGCCTGTTCCCCAGCTGCGCACCCCACTGGCCAGCGCACGCTCCATCTGGGCCCAATCGGCCGAATTGTAGGGTACCTCGTAATGCTCGAGGCTTTCCTTCAACCGCTGCTCAAAGGCATCCATCTCGTTGCTATTTACGGCCATGTGCCACGGCGGGTTGTACTTGTTGGGTCAGTAGTTGCTTCAGTTTGGCCTTGGCCTTTGCCAAGTTGCTTTTCGATGTGCCGATGTTGATGTCCAGCGTTTCGGCGATCTGCTGGTGGCTCATCTGCTCGAACACGTACAAATTGAATACCGTACGGTACGCCGGGGTGAGCTTCTGCATGGCGTTGATCACGTCCGCGGGCCTCAGGTCGCCCCATGGCTCGTTGTGTCCCTCTTCCTCCACGTCGGCCACGTCCTCGAATTCCTCCATGCTGCGGTCCTCGCCCAGCAGTAAATAGGAATGGCGCGCGCGCCTGAAGTGGTCGATCGCCGTGTTCACCATGATCCGCCGCACCCAGCCTTCCAAGCTGCCCGTGCGCGTGAACTCCGGCAGGCTGCGGAACACCTTGATGAAGCCATCCTGCAGGATGTCCTTCGCTTGGTCGTGGTTCTTGGTGTAGCGCAGGCAAACCGCCATCATCTTTCCATAGAACAACTCGTAGAGCCGCTGCTGGCTGCGGCGCTCGCCCGCGATGCAGCCGTCCAACAGGCTGTCGTATGCGGGCCCGGGTTGTTCCATGCCTTTCCATGCAGGGTCAAGACGCACGTTCGCGTCCAAGGTTGCCAGTTCAATGCCCGATGACCCCATTTCCGGGACGGAAGGTAGGAATTCGGGATGAACCGCAACAATTGCTGCCCCGGGTGCAGTTTTGGCGGGCATATGCGAGTGGCTTGCCGCGCATCCACTTCTCGCGGCCTTTCAACCATGGCGATCGTATCCGCCCAAACGGATTCGCTGCTTGGCCCCTAATTTTGTACCGGCCGATGGCCATGGAATTCAACCTACAAGAAAAACAACAATGAAGATCACAGTAGTGGGTGCCGGCAATGTCGGGGCCACCTGCGCCGATGTTTGCGCCCGCAGGGAATTGGGGACCGAGGTGGTCCTGCTCGATATCAAGGAAGGCTTTGCCGAGGGCAAGGCGCTGGACATTTGGGAAACCTCGCCGATCAGCCTGTTCGACACGCGCACGGTGGGCAGCACCAACGACTACGCGAAAACGGCCAACAGCGATGTGGTGGTGATCACCAGCGGGCTGCCCCGCAAGCCCGGCATGAGCCGCGACGACCTGATCTCAACCAACGCCGGGATCGTGAAAAGCGTGACCGAGAACGTGGTGCAGCATTCGCCCAACGCCGTGATCATTGTGGTGAGCAACCCGCTGGACGTGATGACCTACTGCGCATTCCTCACCAGCAAATTCCCCGCGCAGCGCGTGTTCGGCATGGCCGGCGTGCTGGATACGGCGCGCTACCGCTCGTTCCTGGCCATGGAACTGGGCGTTAGCCCGAAGGACATCCAGGCCGTGCTGATGGGCGGCCATGGCGATACAATGGTGCCGTTGCCGCGCTACACCACCGTGGGCGGCATACCGGTGACCGAATTGATCAGCAAGGAAAAGCTGGATGCCATTGTGGAGCGCACCAAGAAAGGAGGCGGCGAGATCGTGAACCTGCTGGGCACCTCGGCCTGGTACGCGCCCGGCAGCGCAGCGGCCCAAATGGTGGAGGCCGTGGTGCGCGACCAGAAGCGCGTGCTGCCCGTGTGCGCTTGGCTGCAGGGCGAATACGGCCTGAAGGACATTTACCTCGGCGTGCCCGTGGTACTTGGCCGCAAGGGCATCGAGCGCATCATAGAACTCGACCTGAACGAGGAGGAAATGGCATTGACGCGCGAGAGCGCCAAGGCCGTGAAAGAGGTGATGGACGTGCTGGACCGCATGAACGTACCGGCCTGAACGTGGCCATTGGGGATGGAAAGGGGCCGGCAACACCGGCCTCTTTTTTTGTCCTTAGTAGGCAACGGCCAGGCGCCGCCACCATTGGCCGGTGGCGGAGGCAAGCTGGACCACGTACAGCCCCGGGGCCATGCCGCAGAGATCGATCTGTACGGTGGAGCGCCCCATGCTGCCGCGCCGCACCGCCTTGCCGCTGGCATCCAGCACAGTGTAGGCCAGGTCGCCGTTGAGCGGTGCGTGCCAACGCAATTCAACCGTGGTGCCGGCCGGGTTCGGACCAAGGCTGAAGGGAATGGCCGCTGCCTGCGCGATGCCCGATCCCGGACCGGCCAGTTCGTCGGTGGACCAAAAGCTGAGGCCGCCGCGGTAATTGCCCACCACCAGGGCCTGTTCGCCCGTGCCGAAGAAGTCGTGCAATACGGCCGCTGTGCGCGCACCGTCGCGCAGGCCGTGCCAGAGCGAATCGGTAAGGGTCCAAGCGCCGCTGATGTTGCCGGTGATGTTGGTATAGCGGTGCAGGCCGCCGGCCTCGCTGCCCGCCACCAGCACGGCGTGCCCGTCGGCATCGCGGTACAGGAAAGGCACGCTGTGGCCCGTGTTGCTCCAGTATTCATTCACCCTTACGGCCCCCAGGTTCTCGGTCTCCAAGTGCCATTGGGGCGCTGTGGCGGTGCCCGTATTGCGGAACAGGTTGAGGTTGCCGCTCCGCTCGCCCACGATCAACTCCAGCGTCCCATCACCGTCCAGGTCGAAAAGCTGCGGCGTGGAATTGGCGCCCACATCGATCACCGCGCCGCCATCATCGGTCAATAGGCCGCCCACTTGTTGGAACTGGGCCACGGGGCCCGTGCCCACATTCTTGAACAAGCGCAGGTTGCCGGCCAGGTCGCCCAAGATCATGTCCGGGCGGCCATCGCCGTCCACATCGCCGAAGGCTGGGTGCAGGCCCGGGCCCAGGCCCATGGCCGAAAGGCCGGCATAGTCGGTGGTGACCAGCTCGAAGGAGGGCGAGTTGGCCGTGCCGTTGTTCTGCAATAAGGCCAGCGCACCCTTGTAGGTGCCGTCCGGCTGGAAGTAACCTTCATTGGCCACAACAAGGTCCATCAACCCATCGCCGTTGTGGTCGAACAGCACGGGCCGTGCCCCGGACCCCAGGTCGATCATCTGCCCTTGGAACAGGTCGTCCTGCATGAACTGGAAATCGGGTGCTGCATCCGTTCCGGTATTCCGATAGTACCATATTCCCTTGGTGTCCGCCGAGCTGGAAGGGCTGTTCGGCGCCACCACAAGGTCGCGCCGCCCGTCGCCATCGATATCGAGGTGGAAGCACCCCAGGAATTGTTCCAGCGCAACTGGGTGGGCTGGCGGGAAAGCGCTGTCCGCGGTGGACATGTGCGCATGCGTGCTGCTTCCGCCATTGATCAGCGCCGTGATGTACGGGGTGTCCAGGTCGCCCAGGATCATGTCCATCAATCCGTCACCGTTCAGGTCCAGCGGCAGGGTGGTACTGCCCGAATGGGCGCGTTCCGGCTGGTAGGTGATCGGCCCCGGGTGTGGCATGGGCAGCTCCGGGTTCGGCACGTTGTAGGGGCAAGGCACGTCCAAGGTGATCTGGTTGCTGCTGATCGCCACTTGGAAATCGCCCCAGCAGCGGCTGCGCACTTCGTACACCAGGCTGTCGCAATGGCCATACAGCTCCATGCTCAGGTTCTTGTGGTATTCCAGCACATTGCCCCAAATGCTGAAGGTGAGGATATCCATGTCGCCGTCCCCATCGATGTCCGCGATGCCGGGCAGGTCCACGTTGCTCACGTACAGGTTGGGGCTAACGGTGGGCACGTAATTGCTGCCCACCATTTCCTTGGCCAGTACAAAGGAGGGGCCGTTGGCGTCGCTGGTGTTGCGGTAAACCGCGAAGCCCGCGCTGGTGTATGCGAAAATGTCGGGTTTGCCATCGCAATTGTAATCGCGAAGCAGGGCCCAGTCGTGCAGCAGGGGGAAGGGGTAGAGGTCGTCGTATTGCCGGGTGGGGGTGTACACGGGATTTTCCGCTGTGCCGGTGTTGAGCAGGAAAAGCTTGGTGTCGCCGATGCGGTCAAGCACGAAGATGTCCATCAGCCCATCCTGGTTGATGTCAATCGCGGAAAACTGCGGCGCATTCAAGCCGCCCGCCCAAGGCATCTGCAGCGGAAGGCCATTGTGCAGCACCGGCACATCGGGCCGGAAAACGGGGCCTTGCGCCCACGTGCACGCGGGAAACAGCAGGGCGGCAATGAAAAGGAAGCGGTTGCCCACGGTTACGGGGTTGATCGGGTACGGCGCAAAGGTACCGGCGGCGGCCATGGCCCGGCGCGTTGTGGCCGCAGGTTGTCCACATGGCATACTGGTTTCATGCTGCTGCTGGCACCTGCACCAATGATGCGGCCAAGGGGCCGGGGCAGAATATGGGCGATATACATGGTTTGGCGTGCGGGCCGCATGGCTATCCTTCTATATTTGCCGCCCCGTTTGCCGGAAAGTTATTGGGTGTCCGGCGGGGTCCGATCCGAAAAACCAATCAGTTTTCCCCATGCAGAATAAAGGTGCGCTGTGGGTGTTCACCATCCTGTTGGCGCTCGCCTGCCTCTGGCAGTTGTCCTTCTCCATTTTCACCAACAAGTTCGAGGCCCATGCGGGCCAAGTGGCCACCGAATACGCCGACTCCGTGATGGCAGTGGCCGGGAACGAGCACTTGGATTTCGATTCCGTGCGCCTGGCCCATGAGAACAGGTACCTGCGCGAGCACGACGATGAAGTGGTGTACCCCATTCTGGGCTATACCTACAAGGAGTGCAAGGAAAAGGAAATGAACCTCGGCCTCGACCTGAAGGGCGGCATGGCCGTTACCTTGGAGGTGGACATCCCCGAACTGGTGGACAACCTGAGCGGGAACAGCCAGGACCCTGCCTTCCGCCAAGCCTTGGAATCGGCGCGCCGTGCCCAAGTGGGCAGCACCCGCGATTTCATTTCACTTTTCGACGATGAATTCAAGAAAGTGGCGCCCAACGCCAGCTTGGCCGCCATTTTCAGCACGCAGGACAACGCCTCCATCTTCCCCCGGGAAAGCACCAACGACCAAGTGATCAGCGCCCTGCGCGACCAGGCCCGGATCGCGGTGAACAACACCGAGAAGATCCTGCGCACCCGTATCGACAAATTCGGTGTGGCCCAGCCCAGCATCCAGAAGCAGACCCTTTCGGGCCGCATACAGATCGAACTGCCGGGGGTGAAGGACAAGGACCGCGTGCGCAATGTGCTTCAAAGCACCGCCAACCTCGAGTTCTGGGAAACCTTCGACAATACCGACGTGTACATGAAGCTCAGCGAGGCCAACGACCGCCTGAGCGCCATGCTGCACCCCGAACTGGCCCGCAAGGACAGCGCGAAAGCGGCGGCCGACACGCTGGCCACCGATACCACACTGGCCGCGGCAGACAGCCTGGCACAGGACAGCCTTGCCGATGCCTTGGCCGCCAACAAGCTGGACAACGACAGCGACCTGACCGATGAGGAGAGCTTAGCCAAGAGCCCACTGCTGAACCAAGGCCGCCTGCAGTTGAACATCATGAACAACCAGGTGATGCGCGGCGACGTGGTGGGTTATGCGGCCGTGGCCGATACCGCCACCGTGAACAAATTGCTGCGCATGTCGCCGCCCAAGAGCCCCGATCCCAGCCAGGTGCTGAAACTGGCCTGGAGCTCCAAGCCCGTGCGCATGGCCACGGCCGATGGGCGCGAGCGCGACTTCCTTTCACTGCACGCCCTGCGCGGGCCGCGCAACGGCAAGCCCAAGCTCGACGGCAGCTACATCACCGACGCCCGCCAGGACTTCGACATGAAGGGCGATGCCGAGGTGAGCATGCAGATGAACGCCGAGGGCGCGCAGAAATGGAAGCTGATGACCGGCGAGAACGTGGGCAAGCAGATCGCCATCGTGCTCGATGGGTACGTGGTATCGTCGCCCAACGTAATGGGCGAGATCCCCGGCGGGCGCAGCAGCATTACCATGGGCGGTGCCGGCGACCGCAACAAGCAGCTTGAGGATGCCACCGACCTGGCCAACGTGCTGAAGGCAGGGGCCCTGCCGGCCCCGGCACGCATCATCGACGAAACCGTGGTGGGCCCGTCGCTCGGTGCCGAGAACATCAGCCGCGGCATGTGGTCCTTCCTGCTCTCCATCGTTATGGTGATGGCCTTCATGGTCATCTACTACAACCGTTCGGGCTGGGTGGCCAACCTCGCGCTGTTGTCCAACATCTTCATCCTTTTGGGCACCTTGGCCTCCATCCAGGCCTCGCTAACCCTGCCCGGCATCGCGGGTATCATTCTTACGGTGGGCATGGCCGTTGACGCCAACGTGCTGATCAACGAACGCATTCGGGAGGAGCTGCGTGCCGGCAAGGCCATGAAGACCGCGGTGGACATGGGCTACAAGCACGCCTTGGCCGCCATTCTCGACTC
>JBIQMI010000151.1:0-7992 GCA_044463585.1 Cryomorphaceae bacterium | reverse complement strand
GTTGTCGGTGCTGATCTTCAGCAATTCGCCAACGCCCACGAAGCGTGGTTTATCGTTCTCGATCACCACGGCGTTGGGCGCAATGCTCAGTTCGCAATCGGTGAAGGCGTAGAGTGCGTCGATGGTATTGTCCGGCGAAACGCCGGTGGCCAGGTGGATCACGATCTCTGCGTTGGCGGCCGTGTTGTCCTCGATGTGGCGGATCTTGATCTTGCCCTTATCGTTGGCCTTGATGATGCTTTCGATCAAGCTGCTGGTGGTGGTGCCGAAGGGAATTTCGTGGATCACGAGGGTCTTTGCATCCTCCTTGCGGATCCGCGCCCGCACGCGCACACGGCCGCCGCGCCTGCCGTCGTCGTAGTTCTGCGTATCGGCCAGGCCACCGGTGCTGAAATCAGGCATCAGCTTCGCACTTTTCCCCCTCAGCACGGCAATGCTCGCATCGATCAATTCGTTGAAGTTGTGGGGAAGCACCTTGCAGCTCAGTCCCACGGCAATGCCCTCGCCGCCTTGCGCCAGCAGCAACGGGAACTTCACCGGCAGGTACACCGGCTCCTTGTTGCGCCCGTCGTAGCTACTTTGCCATTCGGTGGTCTTGGGGTTGAAGACCACGTCGTTCGCGAATTTGCTCAGCCGCGCCTCGATGTACCGGGGCGCCGCCGCGCTGTCGCCGGTGAGCGTATTGCCCCAGTTGCCCTGCATGTCGATCAGCAGTTCCTTCTGGCCCAGCTGCACCAGCGCATCACCGATGCTGGCATCGCCGTGCGGGTGGTACTGCATGGTGTGCCCGATAATGTTGGCCACTTTGTTGTAGCGCCCGTCATCCAAGTCCTTCATGCTGTGCAGGATCCGCCGTTGCACCGGCTTGAGGCCGTCGTACAGCGCGGGCACCGCGCGCTCCAGGATCACGTAGCTGGCATAGTCCAGGAACCATTCGCGGTACATGCCGCTCACGCTGAAGCTGCCCGCCTGGCCGGTGCCGGGCACGCCTTCGGGGGTAGCGGCGCCAGGGGTGTTGTCCCCCTTGTCTTCCGTTCCGTTCAATTGTTCGTCAAGGTCTTCACTCATTGTTCATGCCGCCACAGGGCGGAAGGAAATCATCAAGGGTCTACACTGCTTTGGAACTTCACCACTTCACTTGCCGGTCAATGGTTGGCTCAGTCTCATGCGAGCGTCCATGATCGTGTGCAGAAGGCCATGGCAGCTCGTGGTTTGGCTCATGCGGTAAAAATAGGCCCATGCAGGATTACTGCGGTGCCTCGGCATGCCATCCCTATGACAGGCCCGCTTCGCCCGTCATTGCTGTTTGCCGCCCAACAGGAACTGGACCACGTCGGAATTCAGGTGTTCGGCGGTGCGCTCCATGGCCTTCTTCAAGTTGGCCTGCATGTCCCAAGTGCCGGGGGAATTGACCACGTCCCCGAAAACCGCCACCATGCTGTCCGCCTTGTACAGCACAGCTTTATATTCCGTGTCGATCGAATACGTGCGGTGTTCCGTGGTGGTACTGGTCAGTTCCTTTCCCCGCAGCGGCACAGTGGTTTCGGAATAGCGGGTATCCGCGTAATAGCCCATGGGCCGGTACATGCAGGCCATGCCGATCAGGCGCAGGGTATAGTCGTATGTCATCCCTCCATCAACGGTTTCCACGCGGGCGGCCGTGGCGCAGAAGGCCTGGTCCAATGCGCCCTCAACGGTGTGCCTCACATCCCGCACCACGTAGGTGTTCTGCCCGTCCGCGGACAATCGCATGCTGTCCGGAATGTCGGAAACGGAGAGCAGCAGGGAACCCAACCGCATGCCGGGCGCGGGAATGGATACGGGGTCCGTGGGGATGTAGCCGATCACCTTGGTGCCGTAGATGCAGGAACTAAGCAGGGCGGCCAGCCCGAGCAAAAGGCCCATGGGCTTAAGCGGGGCTGGTCCAAGTGGGTTCATGGGTCCCGTATTCATGCTTGCCGGTTGCCTTGTGCATCAATGGCCGGTCAACAGCGTTGCCCAACCTTGTGTGCTGCCGTTCTCTCCAAACACCGTGCTATACTGCACGCGGTAGAAATACGACCCGTCGGGACAGGGTTTTCCATGGGCTGTTCCATCCCAGCCCTGGTCCAAGTCGTCGGTGGAAAAGACCAGCTCGCCCCATCGGTTGTACACGTCCAATTGCCCACCTGTGATCTCGGACTTTCCAAAGGGGATCAAGTGGTCGTTGCTTCCGTCCCCGTTCGGGGTGAAGACATTGGGCATGCTGACGGTCGAGGGCGCGGCACAGGTAAGGTCCGGTGAAAGGCAGAAATCATCAACATTGATCCAGCAGCCCTCAAAACCATACAGCCTTACGGTAATGTAGGTGGCAGCTACGGGTGCAATAAACTGGAACTGGCGCAGCTTCCAAACGTCCATTTCAGGCAGGTACGGCGAATTGTATAAATACACCTCGGTTGCCGTGGGAACGGTAGATAAGCCGATACCAACCGGGCCAATGCAATGCCCTGGCCAAGCCCAATCATACCAAGAAATCTGGTAAGAGTGGCCAAAGACCAATGGTGCCGATAATTCTAAGGCCAACCGGTCTGTTGAACTCATTCCTATGTACCAATCCCCACTTTGGGGGGAACCTCCCCACCACCCTGCTGTCGTTAGCAAATCGAGATTGGCTTGTGAGGCCGGCGTTCCAAAACTGAAGCAGTTGGGGACTATTGCATTGAATTGAGTGTTGCTCAAGTCCAATTGGTCTGTACCAGGAGTAGCATTATTGATTTCGAAGTCACCGTTCAGAATGGATTGTGCTGCACAGATGTTGCTGCACAATGCTAACGTGAACAACTTCCCATATAAAAGCGCCTTCCACAAAACACTACGCTACTACCGAGCATGCTCCTCGCCTGAAGTACATACACAGATGCACTTACGAGGGGGGCTTCGCACAAATCCAATTCTCATTATGGTGCCGCTGCCAATGAAACACCGGAGAGAATCCCATTCACGTCTGCATACGTGAATTTCAAGGTGGGGCTTGCGGCTTGAAGCACTTGGCATACAAAGCGCTGTTCTGGAGGGGTCTGACCATCGGCCGTCCTGAATTGCATCACCAGTTGCGCATTGTCGATTTCGAAGCTCCAGGTTCCCACTTCATTGATCTCGATTGGCAAGGCATCATCTTCTATGGTGTAGGTGAGGTTGCCCCCGAAATCAAAGGCATAAAAACATGATGCCTTCACGGGGATGGTCTTGTCCGCAACAGCGAGTCCCTCCACTTTCCATTTGCCCAAAATGTCCTTTGCTTGAATAGCCATTGTCGTTATGGGGTTGTGATTTGATCCACGAGCAACTGCCTTTGCTCCAAACTCTTGGTCAAGTCCAACCCGGTCTTTATCCGGAACTCGGCCAAGGGGATCGTGAGCGCATCTTCCACGGTACCGGTACCCTTGAAGGCATCCACCACGGCTGGATCAATGCCGGGCACGTCCCTGAGCAGACGGTGCAAGACATCTTCCGGATACACCTTAAGGATCTGGCCAATGAAGTAGTCCGACTGCAGGAATGTGATCCCTTCGGCAGTATGGCTGAACCGTCCATCCCTACTGGTGGACATGATCGACTTCAATTGCCTGAGCAACCCCTTGGTTGCAGGTTCCAAGCTTTGGCCCGCGATGGGATCGGACAGCAGACTGGCTGGAATCATCAACTGCCTTTGCTCCACGATCTGGCTATTCGGCGTGTCAGGAACGGGCAGAGGTGGTTTCGGCGGAACTGGTCCGATTGTAAGGCAGTCCGCGTCCACTTCCTTATAGAAGCAGCAACATAGGTTTCTGGACGTGATCAACAGATCAGCGATGCGGTGCAAGTTTTGGAAGTCGGATTGGATCTCATCCTCGGACCGGCAGTAAACGGTGTATTCGTGCTCAAAAATGGCACCAGGCCCGTACCATCCCGCGCCTTGGACATAGCCGCTGACATGGACTGTGGTCGGATTCACCGCTTGATAGTCGTAATTATGCGGGGCGCCCTGTCCATTTTGAGCAACAATATGGTCTACAACACCGATATGTCCAGGATCTCCCAAGGGAAAAGGGGGGTGCGGGACAATCCTTTGGTCCACCACCCAACCGGATTGGCACGAGGAACAGAGGTAACATGCTCATTCAGGTAATGCAAATCGTTGGGCTTTCTTAACACTAGAAATCGCAACGGCTGCATCCGGCTCCATGGCCAGCCTCGGCCTGCTATCGGGTAAAGTTCTACGGGATGGCCACCGTGCAATAACCCCAGGCCTTCGTTCTGGAGAACTGCACCACCAACTGATAGTCGTAGCAATAGGAAACGCCCGGTAGCACGTGGTAGTAGGCCCTGTCCTGCGGGAACCCTTAGCATCTCTGGGCATATCTCCATGGGTACTATGAGCATGCGGAACTGAATGATCTAACTTCGCATGACCATGGCCAAGAAGAAGCACGGCGCAGCCAACGCGACCAAGGCAAAGGCTCGCGTCCCACGGATCGGAAAGGCCAAGGGCCGCGCACGTCTTTTGCATACAAGCCTGCCGACAAGAAAGCCCCGGAAAATCCTCGATGCTTCTAAATACTCCGGAACGGTGCCGGGCATTGCGGAATGGGCATTGGATGAAGTAAGGGAGATGCGGGATGAGTGGTGAACGCGTGGTTGCCGATACCAGCGCTTTGATCCATTTGCTCGATGGCAACGATGAAGCAACCCATGTGCTGCAAGGCTGTGAGGTTTTCGTGTCGTTCATCAGGGAGAACCTGCCCCTGGTCACATCGGTCGATCACTTTGCCCGGCTCAAGGATGAAGGGGCGCTGTATTGGATCAGGGGCGTAGCGGGTAACCGATAAGCGGGATTCCGCAGCTTCCCTGCAAGGCGTCGGCGCCACCGAACAATTGTCCACACAACCTGCCCTCCCCCTACAATTCCGCCACCGTGCAGTAGCTGTACGCTTTTGTGGCGGTGAATTGCACCAGCAAGGTGTACTCGAAGCAGTATTGTGTACCGGCCACTGCATTCGGTACACTGGCCGTGTAGGTTGCGCTGCTGCCTTCCATGGTGGCCACTGCGCCTGTGGTCAGGTTCTTCACACGCCAGGTCCAGGTGGTAAGGGGCTGCAACAGCTCGGTGCGTACGCGCACTTTCTGCTCCACAAGCAATTGCGCGGGCTGCCCCGGATCGTTGACCAAGCGCGTGGTGTCGTGTTCGAGCACGACCAATGCCGGGCCGTTGTAATCGCGGTCCAGCGGGTTGGAGGTGAGTGCCGCCGGGTCCAGGTCGTCCTTCAAACAGCCGGAAAGGCTGAGCAGCAAGGGAAGAAGGAACAGCAGTATACTTTTCCTTCTGACCAGCACGGTCGATGGCCGAACCCGATTAGAATTTCCGTGGCTCATTCCAAATACTTGCGCACAAAGTCGAGGGGTGAAAGTATTTCCATTCCCCGTGCTTGTTTGAAGTGTTTGCCGGTGTTGGTCACCAGACAGCTGATCGTGGGTACATGACGACGACCCGCGAAATAGTGCATGGCATCCTCCACATCGGGCCATCCGCTGCGGAAGGCGAGCCGCATGGACACCGGCACCTGTGGTATAATGGAAATGAAGTCCAAGAGTGAATCGCAAGTGGAAGCCGCGTGAACCTTGTTCAAGCGGGCCAGAAAATAATGGGTATTGGCGAGGATAACTGGTGTCATGTACAAGTGAACCTCACCATCGGCACCTGCGCTCAAGATTCGTGCACTAGCGTCCCCATCATTCCGCAAAAGCACGTCCAACAGCACGTTGGTGTCCAACAATGCATGCTTCATGGTCGCACATGCTTGCGCAGAATGTCACCGAACCGGTCTTGCTTTTTGCGATCGGCAGCCGTGATCAGTCCTGCAAAGAGCCCTTGGTGTGCCCTGAGCCATTCCTGTCCCTTTCCTGCCTTTGGTTCCAAACGAACCGGCGCATCTTCAGGCAATGTAGCGATCAAGTCTTCCAACACCGCGCTCATGCTTCGGTCCATGCGCTCACTCTGCCGTTTCAAGCGTTTTTTGCTTTCCACGGAGATCAATGCATTCAATCGGATGTGCCGCTTTCTTCCAGTACGCGATCCCATGCCCCTAAAGTACGGGTTCACGCGTGAATTACTTGGCCTTTCGGCGTGGCATTCATCGGGCAAAGTTCCAGGTAAGGCCGCCGGTCAATTGGCCGCCATGCGGGCCGGGCATCCAGCCCAGTCCATCAAAACGAAGCTTTTCCCGGTCGATGAATTCGGGCCGTTGCGCCTTTCCTGTTTTGTGGAATACATAGGCCGTAACGCCCGCGCTTAGCAGGGTGATCCCCGCCGAAACACCCAACTGCACCTGTGCTTTCCGGAAGGCTTCCTTGTGCTCGGGCATGGTTTGTTCCTTCAGCACGGAGATCCGGTACGGCGATCCCAGCTCGTCGTATTCCTTGCGGTCGCGTTCCAATTGGTCGTGCGCCTTCTTCATCTTGGCGTAGCTCAACACGGTGGAAAGGATGGCGCCGCCGGTGATCACCGATGGAACGATCCGGGCCACTTTCTTCCCTGTTTTGTATTGTCGCAGGTCGCGCTGGTACACCAGGTAATCGCGCGAGAACGGGAGCCTGAGGGTGAGGTTGGTGACCCCTCCCTCCTCCACCACCAAGTTGGTGTCCACCACCGTGCGCAAGGGCGCCCAAAAGCTGAAATGGTGCTTGCCCGGTGCCAGCTCGAGCTGGGGCTGGCGCATGCGGAAGGAATGGTCGAGGATGTATTCGTGACCGGCTGGATCGATGAACAAGTGCACGGTGCCCGTTCCCTGGGCAAAGGCCGTGCCTGCCAAGGCCAGCGTGGCCGCGGCCACTGCAAGGGCATGGGTATGGCGTGCACGGCGTTTCATCATTCCTCCACTTCGTTCATCTCCAGTTTCTCCGCAATGGAGCGCACAGCGGCGCGCCTGGCCTCCGCAGCACTTTCCTCCACCAGGTCCTTTTCCACCCGCAGGTTGCCGATGATGAATTCCTGGCGGTCGGGCGTGTTCTTGCCCATGTAGAAGGTCAGCAGGTCACCGACCTTGGCGTCCTTGGTGATCATCACCGGTTCCAGGCGCATGTCCGGGCCGATGAAGTTCTTGAACTCGTCCGGACTGATCTCGCCCAGGCCCTTGAACCGCGTGATCTCCGCGTTCTTGCCCAGCTTGGCCAAGGCCCGTTGGCGCTCCTCATCGCTGTAGCAATAGATCGTTTCCTTCTTGTTGCGTACGCGGAAGAGCGGTGTTTGCAGGATATACAGGTGGTCGTTCTTCACCAGGTCGGGAAAGAACTGGAGGAAGAAGGTCATCAGCAGCAGGCGGATGTGCATGCCGTCCACATCGGCATCGGTCGCGATCACGATCTTGTTGTAGCGCAGGCCCTCGATGCCGTCCTCGATGTTGAGAGCGGCCTGGATGAGGTTGAATTCCTCGTTCTCGTACACGATCTTTTTGGTGAGGCCGTAGCTGTTGAGCGGTTTGCCGCGCAGGCTGAACACGGCCTGTGTTTCCACATCGCGGCTTTTGGTGATGCTGCCGCTGGCGCTGTCGCCCTCGGTGATGAACAGGGTGCTTTCGGCGCGGCGGTCGTCCTTTTTCGAGGCGTCGTTGAGGTGAATGCGGCAGTCGCGCAGTTTCTTGTTGTGCAGGCTGGCCTTTTTTGCGCGTTCGCGGGCCAGCTTGCGGATGCCGCTGAGCTCCTTGCGTTCCCGCTCGTTCTGCAGGATGCGGGCCTGCAGCACCTCGGCCACCGCCGGGTTCTTGTGCAGGAAATTGTCCAGTTCGCGGCCGAGGAAGTCGCCCACAAAACTGCGCATGCTCTGCCCGCCGGGCTCCACTTCCAGGCTGCCGAGCTTGGTCTTGGTCTGGCTTTCGAACACGGGTTCCACCACCTTCACGCTAATGGCCGCCACGATGCCCGTGCGGCAATCGCCAGCCTCCCAGTCCTTCTTGAAGAATTCCTTGATGGTCTTGG
>JBIQMI010000150.1:0-7999 GCA_044463585.1 Cryomorphaceae bacterium | reverse complement strand
CATTTGCGTGAGCGGGCGCAGCGGCAGCTTGCCGCGGGCCGGGCCCAGCAGCGCACGCAGCGAGGAGGCCGCTGCCCTGCGGCGGACCCCGGAGCGCGATGCGATGCGGGACCGGGCAAGGCAACTACAGCGGAGCACGCGGCCCCGGCAAGCACACATGCCACGCCACACCGGCCGGGGACACGCCCCCTTAAGCCCTTTTTAAGCAGGCCCCCAAGCAGGGCTTAAGCTCCATGCATTCCCTTCGCCGGCCATGAGCTTTATCCGCGCCGTCATCAGCTTTTCGCTGAAGAACCGCTTCTTCACTTTTTTCTGGGTGACCGTGCTGGTGATCGCGGGCATTGTGAGCTTCCGGCAAACGCCGATCGAGGCCTTCCCGGATGTGACCAACACGCAGATCATCATTATTACCCAATGGCCGGGCCGCAGCGCGCAGGAGGTTGAGCGCTTTGTGACCGTGCCCGTGGAAGTGGCCATGAACAGCGTGCAGCGCAAGACGAACGTGCGCTCCACCAGCATGTTCGGCCTGAGCGTGATCAAGATCATTTTCGAGGACGACGTGGATGATTTTTTCGCTCGGCAGCAGGTGAACAACCAGTTGAACGGGCTGGACCTGCCCGAGGGCGCGGACCCCGGCGTGGAACCGCCGTACGGGCCCACGGGCGAGATCTTCCGCTACACGCTGCAAAGCCCGAAGCGCGACTCGCGCGAGCTGCTTACGCTGCAGAACTGGGTGATCGACCGGCGGCTGCGGCAAGTGCCCGGCGTGGCCGACATTGTGGCGTTCGGCGGCCGCGAAAAGATCTACGAGGTGGAGGCCGACCCCGGGCGGCTGATCCAGTACGACCTTACGCCGCTTGAGGTGTACGAGGCCGTGGCGCGCAGCAATGTGAACGTGGGCGGCGATGTGATCGAGAAGAACGGGCAGGCCTTCGTGGTGCGCGGCATCGGGCTGCTCTCGTCCATCGCCGACATCGGCAACATCATTATTGAGGACCGCAAAGGCGTGCCCGTGCTGGTGAAGAACGTGGCCACCGTGCGCGAAGGCGACCTGCCCCGGGTGGGCCAAGTGGGGCTGGACGACAACGACGACGTGGTGGAGGGGATCATTGTGATGCGCAAGGGCGAAAACCCCGGCGAGGTGCTGGCCCGGGTGAAGGAGCGCATAGCCGAGATCAATGCGAACGACCTGCCGAAGGACGTGCAGATGGTGACCTTCTACGACCGGGATGACCTGATGCAGTACACCACGCGCACGGTGATGCACAACCTGACCGAGGGGATCGTGCTGGTAACGGCCATCGTGCTGCTGTTCATGGCCGACTGGCGCACCACGCTCATCGTCTCCATCATCATTCCGCTGTCGTTGCTGTTCGCCTTCTTCATGCTGCGCCTGAAAGGCATGAACGCGAACCTGATCTCGCTGGGCGCGATCGACTTCGGCATCATCATCGACGGTGCCGTGGTGATGGTGGAGGGGATCTTTGTGGCGTTGGACAGCTTGGCGCACCGGGTGGGCATGGCCCGGTTCAACCGCATGAGCAAGCTGGGCCTGATCCGCCGCACGGCCACGCGCATGGGCGTACCGGTGTTCTTCAGCAAGCTCATCATCATTACCGCGCTCATCCCCATCTTCAGCTTCGAGAAGGTGGAGGGCAAGATGTTCGCGCCCTTGGCATGGACGCTGGGCTTCGCGCTGTTGGGCGCGCTGCTCTTCACCCTTACGCTGGTGCCCGTGCTAAGCGCCGCACTATTGCGCAAGGACGTGAAGGAGAAGCACAGTTTCGCCGCGCGCTTCTTCGACAAGTGGGCGTTCCGCGGTTTCCAGTGGTGCTGGAAACGCCCGCGCACGGCCTTCCTCGGTGCGCTGGGCGTACTCGGCATCTCGCTGGTTTCCTTGAAATGGATGGGCACCGAGTTCCTCCCGGAATTGAACGAGGGCGCACTATGGGTGACCGCCGAGCTGCCCATGAGCATGAGCCTGCCCGAAAGCGTGAAGATGGCCTCCAAGCTCCGCCAGGACCTGCTGTCCTTCCCCGAGGTGGAAAAAGTGCTTTCGCAAACCGGGCGCAGCAACGATGGCACGGATCCAAACGGATTCTACTTCCTGCAATTCCAGGTGGACCTGTACCCGAAGAAGGAATGGCCGGAGAAGATCAGCCAGGAGCCGCTGGTGAACCGCATGGACCAGCGCTTGCGGCAATACCAGGGCATTTTGTACAACTACAGCCAGCCGGTGAGCGACAACGTGGCGGAGGCCGCCGCCGGCATGAAGGCCAACAACGCGGTGAAGATCGTGGGCCCTGACCTGCAGGTGCTGGATTCGCTGGCCAAGCAGGTGCTGGCCACCATTACGCCGGTGGAGGGCGTGCACGATGCGGGCATATTGCGCAACCTGGGGCAGCCCGAGATACAGATCCGCCTGAGCGATACCAAGATGGCCCTGTACGGGGTGAGCACGGCCGACGCGCAAGCGGTAATAGAAATGGCGATCGGCGGCAAAACGGCCAACATGATGTACGAGGGCGAGCGCAAATTCCCGATCCGCCTGCGCTTTCCGCAGGAGCACCGGCGCAACGAGGACGACATACGCGCGCTGCAGGTGCCCACGCTCAGCGGCTCGCGCGTGGCCTTGGGCGAGATCGCCACCGTGGGCACCACCACGGGGCCGGCCTTCATTTACCGCGACAACAACACGCGCTTCATCGGGGTGAAATTCACCGTGCGCGACCGCGACCTGGGCAGCACCATTGGCGAGGCACAGAAGAACGTGAAGGCCGCGTTGGCCCTGCCCACCGGCTACAGCCTGGAATGGACCGGCGAATTCGAGAACCAAGTGCGCGCGGGCAAACGGCTGTCGCAGGTGGTGCCCATCAGCCTGGCCGCCATTTTTGTCATCCTGTTCATCGCCCTGGGCGACAGCCGCAACGCGGGCCTCGTGTTGATCAACGTGCCTTTCGCGCTGGTGGGGGGCATTGCCGCGCTGCACCTCACCGGCATCAACTTCGGCATCAGTGCGGGCGTGGGCTTCATCGCGCTCTTCGGCATCTGCGTGCAGAACGGGGTGATCCTGGTGCAGGAGTTCAACGGGAACCTGCACGCGCGCATGCGGCTGGACGAGGCCGTGGTCTCCGGCGTGAGGAAGCGCATCCGCCCGGTGGTGATGACCGCCCTGATGGCCAGCCTGGGCCTGCTGCCCGCGGCCATGAGCACCGGCATAGGCAGCGAGGCCCAAAAGCCCCTGGCCGTGGTGATCATCGGCGGATTAGTGTCCGCCACGGTCTTCATCCTGCTCGTGTTCCCCGTGGTGTTCAGGTGGTTCCGGGCGCGGACCTTGGCACGGGCGGCACGGGTGGGGTGAGCCGGAGGCGGTGGGCCTTTTGTCCAGCCCGCTGCTGGCACGGGCTACCTTGCGCTGTCGTTCAACGAACATCGAGTCCTTCGACCCTGTTGAAGTGCCGCTTGTTCAGCGTGACGATGGGCAGCTGCTCGCTGAGCGCGGTGGCGGCGATGAACAGGTCGGCGATGCCCAATTGCTTTCGGGCGCGTTTCAACGCGGCATCCAGTTCCACGGCCTTGTGCGCATGCAGGGATGCGAACGGGACGACCTCCACGTGCTTCAGCAGTTCCTGCCAGAAGCCCCTGTGCCTTTCCGCTACCCCGGCGTACAATTCGTATTCCGTGACGACCGATATCCGCAGGCCGGTGCCGGAGCGCATGTACCCGAAGAGCACGGTATCGGCCTTGTCCTTCTTGCGGAAGTACTCGATCAGCACCGACGTGTCCAGCAGGACTACCGGTCGCGCCATTTGTTGATCGCTTCGCGCGCTTCGGCCACCTTGTCCAGTTCCGCCTTGGTGAGCACAGGCCCGGAAAGCAGGAGTTCCTCGAACGCCTTGTCGTGCGCCGGGGCTGCGCTCGTGGGGGCATCAAGGGCGGCCTTCACCCTTGCGCGCTGCTCGGCGGGGAGTTGACGGATCAACTGCAGGAGCTGCTCCAACCCGATGTCCAACTTCAGTGTCATGTCCCAAAGGTACACGGGCCCGCACGTTATCCTCTTTCAACGAACACTGGCACGGGGTGCATCAAGGAACCCCAAGATGGTCTTCATCCTGCATGGTCCCCGTGGTGTTCCGCTGGTCCCGGGCGCGGACCCTGGCGCGGGCGGCGCGGGTGGGGTGAGGAGGGCGAACACTTGCGCTGCCGTCCGCCCCGACGCCATCGGGCACGGCCTTGTTCACATTTGCATGCATCCCCGATATGGATGTCGAACACCCAAGCATCCACTTCCATGCGATCCCGAATTCTCCCCTTGCTTCTCTGCGGCACATGGGCCATGGCCTCATCGGCACAAGCTCCCACGTTGGTCAAGGACATCAACCCTGCCGGAGGTTCGAACATAGCCTTCCTTACCTGTGTGGGGGATCTGGTCTACTTCCGGGCCACGGACAATGTGCATGGTGCCGAGCTTTGGCGAACGGATGGCACCGAGGCCGGGACCATGCTGGTGAAGGACATCGATCCAGGTCCCGTTTCCGGGGTCCCGTCAAACTTCATGGTCTTCAACGGCATGCTTCATTTCATCACTGGGAATGCCACGACCGGCAGGCGCCTTTGGCGTTCCGACGGCACGGAGGCCGGCACGCAAATGCTCCTCAGTCTCGAGGACCTGCCCGGATTGAACGATTGGAATGAATTCGCGGTGATGGGCGATCGCATCTTCTTCCGTGGAACGGATACGGCGAACGACCCCAAGCTATGGTCCACCGATGGGACCCCCGCCGGCACCCAGCTCGTAGCGGGCACCGGACCGGGCAATACGTTCAACACGCTTCAAGACATCATGTCCTACGAGGGCAACCTTTACTTCAAGGCGTTCGACCCCGTGCATGGCGAAGAGCCTTGGACCAGTGATGGCACCGAGGCGGGCACCCGCATGCTCGCGGAGACCTACCCCGGGCCGGCTTCCCCCGGTCCATGGCCACCGTTCTTCACCGGGGCGGGCGGTTTGGTGTTCTTCCGCGCCCCTACGGTCAACTCCAGCGATGAATTGTGGGTGACCGACGGGACCGAGCCCGGCACGCACCTGGTCAGGGACATCTACCCCGGCCCCAACAGCAGCGTGCCCTCCAACCTGATCGAGCACAATGGCCAGCTCCTCCTGCGCGTGTACCCTTCGACGAACAGCGACGGGGAGATCTGGCAAAGCGATGGCACCGAGGCCGGCACGGGACCTTGGGCCGACCTCGGATACACCCACCCGGACAACCTCTGCAGCCACAATGGGGCGGTGTACATGGCGGCCAGGGGGGCCTCGGGCCAGAAGCAGCTTTGGCGCACGGACAATACCGCCGCAGGGACCTATGAGATCCTCCTGCCGGGCAGCGACCTCACGCAACCGCTCGGGAACACGAACGGCATATTGAGCTGCAACGGCATGCTGTTCTATCGGGCCAGCTACCAGGCGGCCATCGGTGAGGAACTGTACGCATTGGGCCAGCCCACAGGGGTTGAAGAGCATGTGCGGGGCGGCATGCGCATCCATCCGAACCCGGCCACGGACCGGGTGTGGGTCGTACCGGAGGGAGCGCCGTCAGGGCCCGCGACCCTGATCGTGCGCGACCTGCTGGGCCGGGCCATTGCATCGCAGGAGGCGGTGGCCCCCGACGGCAGCGGGCGTTACCATGTGGACCTGGAGGGCATCGCCCCGGGACCGTATCTCCTGGAGCTGTACATGGGCGGTACGCGCTGGAGCAACCGTTTCCTGAAGGGTTGACGGCGGGGCGGCCCATTCCAGGGTCCTTCGCGCACAGGGCGGCCAGGGGCGCTTTCGCCCCAACGCCATCATTGAAGGCGCACGTTCCCTGACCCCGCAGTTCTTCGGTGGGTCCGAGGTGCCCGGCGGCCTGTCCATGGGGCGTGAAGGAGGCGGGCCGGTCACCGCCAGGGCCTTCATCCTGCATGTTCCCCGTGGTGTTCCGGTGGTCCCGGGCGCGGACGTTGCGCAGGGAACTGGAGCAAGCCATCCTGCGGGGATCAGCGCGGAACAGCATCTTTGCGGCACCCGCGCCGTGAAGCAGTTCCTCCTCATACAGACCGCCTTCCTCGGCGATGCCGTGCTCGCCACCAGCATCCTGGAGAAACTGCACGCATTCTTCCCCGAGGCTGACCTGGACCTGGTGGTGCGCAAGGGGAATGAAGGTCTTTTCAAGGACCACCCTTTCCTGCGGAAATTGTACGTGTGGGACAAAGGCCAGGGCAAGACGCGTTCGCTGTTCCGATTGATCGACGAGATCCGCAAGCAGCGCTATGACCATGTGATCAATGCCCAGCGCTTCTTCAGCACCGGGTTGATGACCGCATTTTCCGGCGGAAAGGAAACCATCGGCTACGACAAAAATCCGTTGAGCTTCCTCTTTTCCCGGAAGGTGAAGCACATGATCCCCGACTGGAAGGAGTTGCGGGGCAAGCCCGAGGCCATGCATACCGGCACGGTGCACGAGGTGGACCGCTTGAACGACCTGATCGCGCACCTCACGGACGGTACGCGGCCGCTGCCGCGCCTGTACCCGACGGAGGAGGACCGCGGGAAGGTGCAGGAAGTGTTGTCGCGTGTCCCGCAGGTTCCGCTTCGCGTGAACCTGCGGGAGCAGGGCCCCATTCAGCGGCAATACATCACCATTGCGCCGGCCTCGGTATGGTACACCAAACAGTGGCCTGCGGAGAAGTGGGTTGAATTGGCGAAGGCCTTACCCGCTGGCATGCGCATTTTGCTGATCGGCGGGCCGGGTGATGTTGCGCTGTGCGAGCGCATTGCAAAGGATGCCGGCCGCGGCGAGGTGCTTGCGGGAAGATTCGGACTGTTGGCCACGGCGGCATTGATGGAAGGTGCGGCCATGAACTATGTGAATGACAGCGCCCCGCTGCACATCGCCAGTGCCATGCGTGCACCCGTGACTGCCGTTTTCTGCAGCACCGTACCGGCCTTCGGGTTCGGTCCGTTGCATGCCAACGGGCACGTGGTGCAGCGCGAAGCGCCCCTGTATTGCCGGCCCTGCGGCCTGCATGGCCACAGCGCCTGTCCGGAGGGGCATTTCAAATGCGCACTGGAGATCAGAGTGGAGCAAGTGGCCCCGAAAAGCGAGGGGGAATCAATGCGCACGTGAACACATTACCGTCGCCCTTGAGTACATTGCAGGCCCTGAAAAACTTCTTTACCAAGTTGCACCCATCCAGAAATAAGACCATTGTAATGGCGGCGATCGGCACGTTCCTGATCGCCTCCACATTTGCTTTCGGCACCGGGGAAGCACCCCAACAGCCCAAGGAGAACAACCTGAAGATCCTGCCCAAGGACATCAGCCACGATGAGCTGATGCAGGTGATGCACAGCTTTGAGGTGGCCTTGGGCATGGGCTGCGGCGATTGCCACGCCAAGTCGGCGACCGATCCGAACAAACTTGATTTCGCGGCCGATGCCAAGCACAAGCAAGTGGCGCTGGACATGATGAAGATGGTGCAGGAGCTCAACGCCACCTACTTCGACGTGAAGGGCGACTTCAAGGACAATTACCTCACCTCGGCCTACGATGTGAGCTGCATAAGCTGCCACAACGGGCACCACCATCCGGTGAGCAAGATCGCGATCCCCATTCCGGATCCGCGGTGGGCGAAGTGATCGCGCAGGGCGCGTAGTGCGAAGTGCGTAGTGCGTAGGCGCGGTATATGGTGCTAACTGCGGACATCGCCCCACGAACTTTTCCCTACTCCCCAATATCCTCGTTCCACAGCTCCGGCTTGGCCTTGATGAACCCGGCCATCATCGCCACGCATTCCGGCAGGTCGAGGTCGATCACCTCCACGCCGTGCTCTTCCATGAATTTGCGCGCCCCGGGGAAGGTGCGGCTCTCCCCCACCACCACCTTGGGGATCTTGAACTGCACGATGGTGCCTGCGCACATGTAGCACGGCATCAGGGTGGAATAGATCACCGTGTTGC
>JBIQMI010000149.1:0-8037 GCA_044463585.1 Cryomorphaceae bacterium | reverse complement strand
GAACCTTGGTGTAAGCTTTCCATCTTTCGCGATCGTTGCCCGATCGATCATGCCGATGCTATCCTCGCCGGTCAAGTGGGGCATTACGTGCGTTAGCAGGTCCCGGCCGAAAGATTTGGAAGAATCGCGGGGCAATTCGCAGGGCAGGTTGTCCACCGACATCACCGTGATGCTTCCGGGCTGCCCCACGGGGCATTCCGTGCCGGTTGCCGGATCGTAGCCCAGGAAAGGCTGGTCGATCGTGGTGGCGCGCAGGGTGCTATCGATGGGGCCGCCGATGTCGCAACTGATGTCGGCCACCACCCGCAGCGAAACGGCCGGGTCGCGCAGGTCCCCGGCGTCCAGGATCTTGGGGCCGCGGGGATCCCAGAAATGGCATGCGATGTAGATGTGCGCGCGTTGGGCATACGGCTGGAATACGGCGTGGTGACCCCTTGGGTCGTGGTGGAAGGCTTCCCGATCGAAGGGCTTTCCGTCGCCGCGCCGGTACAGGTCGCCGCTGCCCAGCACCGTATACACCGGTCCTTCGGCCTGGCCGTGCAGGAATTCCTGTGGCGTTACTTGTGCAATGCCCGCTTGGTCAAGTGTTTCCATGGCACCCTTGGCCACCCGGCCCGTGCCGGTAAGCACGATCCGCAGGTCTTTGGGCAGTTCGTATTGCGAAAGGTGCGTGTCCATCTCCACGCGGTCGTGGCATTCGTGCGCGGGCTTCAGCGTTACCGGCGCGCCTTGCGCCACTTGCCAGGCCCTGAATGCGTTGTACGCGCCCACCACGCCGGCCCATCGGCCGAAGGCCAGCACACGGTTGCCCTGCGGATCGGTGAGCAGCTCATGATCGAGCAGCGTGATCTTGCGCTCCAGCACGGTGCGCAGCAGTTCGGCGTTGTGCGGCTGCTTTTTTATGGTGTGGGAAAAGAAGAGGTATGCCTTACCGGCCATCAGCATGTCCAAGGGTACTTCCTTCACGCCGATGATCAGGTCGCGGTCGGTGAGGTCGTTGGTCACACGCACGTCCATGGCCGTGTACTCCTGATCGGCGTAGGCACGTACCGGACTTCGCTGCACGGCAATCTCCACGCCTTGCAGCATGGCCTCGCGGCATTGTTTCGGGGTGAGGGGCACACGGCGGTCCGGCGGGACCTTGCCCTCCTTGATGAGGCCTATCTTGTTGAACATGGTATTGGGGCCGCGAAATTAGAACAGGCCGGGCCGCCGCGCCCGGACGAAGGCCAGCCAAGTGCGGCATGGGCATGTTTTTGGTACGATCGGCGTATCTTTGCAGTGTTCTTTGGAAAGCACTTTTCCGCAATGGGGCCGACATGGTTTCGACAGCGGCTACGTAGTGCGTGTAAGCATGCAGAGCATTGGGGATACGGCTCTTTAATCTCGATCTTCAAGCCTTAAACGGCAACACTGACTACGCACTTGCTGCCTAATAGCCTCAGGCTGGACGGCTTTACCCCGTGAACAACAGTAGCGGGGGCAAGTACTCCTCGGGGAGGCCCGCAACCCTCCTTCCCGGTCAAGGGGTTCAACCTGGGATGCTGGTCGGCGCGGTGGTCTGAAGCGCCGATGAGAAACAAGACCTAAGCTGCAAGGTAGGGTGTCCATCCCCGGCCTGCTTCCGAAAACCAATGATGGAAGAAGCATGTGGAAAGCTCGTAATACGGTCGTTTGGACGAGGGTTCGAATCCCTCCGGCTCCACCAAGCCCGCCGAGGCGTTAACCTGCTTTGGCGGGCTTTCTGTTTCCACCTAGAACCCGAACCCCACGCCCCCGCTAAGGATCGGGCCTTGGCCCACATAAAAGCTGTTGGGGTCCTGCAATACTTCGAAGAGCACCTGCAGGTAGAACGCCACGTTCCCACCTGCCGATTGCACATAACCCCCGCCCAGCAGCAGGTGCGGCACCCAGATCCGGCCCTTGTTGTTGTCGAAGTAGTAGTAGGGCTCGGTGTTCAGGTGCAGGAATTCAGCGTGCAGAAAGATGGGTTCCAAGGGACGGAAACGGCCGAATAACCGGTACCCGTAGGCACTCATGGAATAAGGCGGCTTGAACCGGTTGTCCTGGAAGTAATTGTAGCTGGGCCCAAGGCCGAAAGAAACTTTCCGGTTGTGGTCAACAAAGTAGCCCACCATCGGGTCCACCTGCACCGCCGTTACCGTGCCGAAGCTGAGGCCGAGCCCGCCCCCGAACCAGATCCGGTCCTTCAGGGGCACCGTTTCCTTTGCCGGGCGTGTTCTTGCGGCCGTGCTGTCCTGGGCTTGTACCGGGCCCAATAGCATCAGGCAGGCGAACAGCATAGGCAGCAGCTTGCTCATGGCGCCGAAGTTAGGTTGGAAGTGGTGCGGCTGCGGCGCTCGTACAGTTTCCACACGGGCCGCACATCCTCCAGTTCGTAGGCTTTCAGCGCCCATGCTTTCCATGGGGGAATGGCGGGGGCAACCAGCTGCCAACCCGCACCGTCCGCGGCTTCGCAGGCATCCACGGGTTGGTTGGCCACAAGCAGTTGCACATCAGGTTCCTGCTGCGAAAGCGGCCCGCAGGCATCGGCGGACAAGCTATCGGTGAAGGTGGGCGGCAGGTAGAATTGCGGGATGTGGATCGCCCATACGTTGTCCGGTTCCGCGAGGTAATTCAACTGCCCGTGTTGGCCGGAATAGCGTGTATGCAGCACACGGGCCAAATGCACGCTGCCATTCCCGGCAGGAGAAAACATGACCACAGCGAGCGCCAGCGCGTTGTAGGCAAGCGCCACATAGAGCAACATCCGCAATGCCCATGCGGCACGGACATGTACCCATGCTGCTTGCGCCAATTCCCACGCCTTTACCAAAAGCAGCGGCACCAATGGGGCCAAGGGGTACAGGAAACGAAGGTCCTTGTGCGCCAATGCCAAATGCAAGAGGAGAAAGGGGGCCATGCACCAAACGAGCAGGTCTTTCGGGCGCCGCCACAGCAGCACGCCAAAGGCCAGCAAAATCGCAGCGCCAATGGGCGGACCTGCGTACTTGACCAGCCAGGCCGGGTAATACCACCACGCGAAAGCTTGGAAGGGCTCACCGGGATGGCCCAAGATGCCCATGCGCAGGTAATTCCATGCGGTGAACACCGGCCGCCCGTAGAACCAATGGTCGATCCCGATGCCAAGGATGCCCATGCTGATCAAGCCTATCATCAACCGGGCGAGGTTCGGCAAGCCCGGCCGCTTCACCGCCAACAGCCAGGCCACAGCGCCCAAGGCCAAGGCCAAGGTGGGCGGGCGACAGAGGAAAGCGATACCGAACAATAGGCCCGTGAGCAGGAAGCGCTGCTTCACCGGCCCGGGGTCCTGCAAACAGGCAATGGCTAGCAGAAGGAAAAGCCCGGACCAGGTTTCACCGGTGAAGCGTGCGAAAAGGAATGGCAGGAACCATAGGAAAAAGGAGAGGAGCAAGAATGGCCGCTGCACTTTGGGGGCGAGCAGGGGCAACAATGCCCGCGTTGCACGCCGCACCACCCACCAGGCCAACAGCGCGGTAAGCCCACGGAGCAGGAAAGCCCAGAGGAAAGGACCGGGCAGGCCGCTCCAACTGGCGACCTTGAACACTGCCCATGCGATCGCCGGTAGGAAGGCCGAGCGGATGCCGGCGGCATATTCCCAGGGAAGGGGTGTTGCAGGTTGCAGCCCGAGTTTATGCTCGGCAAAGGCGATCACTTGGTAATGCTCATCGGCCGCATGGAAGCCTGTGCTGGACCAGGCCGTGCACAGGTACACCGCCAAGGCCGCCCAGTAGGTCCAACGGTAACGATCGTGCTGCATATTCCAGTCGGGTGTCCTTTCGCAGCTTTTTCGCGCAGGAAAGGACAGGCCAAAGGAAACCACGAAGCTGTTCGGTGCGCCGGGCCGGCGAATGCTTGGCTGGCCGATCCGTGATCCCCGGAAAAGAAGAAGGCCACCTTTTCAGGCGGCCTTCCTACGGGGTAATGATCGCACGCGGTTTAGCGCATGCCTTTCTCCAATTCCTCGCGCAAGGCGGCCATGAAGCCCTCGCTGGTGAGGTAATGGTCCTGCGTCACTTTGTCGCCATGGATGGTGACGGCAAGGTCCTTGGTCATCTTGCCAGCCTCCACCGTGCGGATGCACACCGCTTCGAGCAACTGCGCGAACTCCACGAGGCGCTGGTTGCCATCGAGCTTGCCGCGGAAGGCCAGGCCGCGCGTCCAGGCGAAAATGCTGGCGATGGGGTTGGTGCTGGTGGGCTTGCCCTGCTGGTGCATGCGGTAGTGGCGGGTAACGGTGCCGTGGGCGGCCTCGGCCTCCATGGTCTTCCCGTCCGGGGTAAGCAGCACGCTTGTCATCAGGCCCAACGAGCCGAAGCCCTGCGCCACGATATCGCTTTGCACGTCACCGTCGTAATTCTTGCAGGCCCAAATGAAGCCGCCGCTCCATTTCAACGCGCTGGCCACCATGTCGTCGATCAACCGGTGCTCGTAGGTGATGCCCGCCTTCTGGAAATCGGCCTTGTAGTGCTTCTGGTAGATCTCCTCGAAAATGTCCTTGAAGCGCCCGTCGTATTTTTTGAGGATGGTGTTCTTGGTGCTCAGGTAAAGCGGCCACTTCTTTTCCAGGGCCAGGTTGAAGCAGCTGTGCGCGAAGCCTTCGATGCTTTCATCGGTGTTGTACATGCTCAGCGCCACGCCGTCGCCCTTGAATTGGTACACTTCCCAAGTGGTGGCGTCGCCTTCTTCCGGGGTGAAGGTCATGGTAAGCTTGCCCTTGCCCTTGATCACCACATCGGTGGCGCGGTACTGGTCGCCGAAGGCGTGCCTGCCGATCACAATGGGTTGGGTCCAGCCCGGCACCAGGCGCGGGATGTTGTTGATCACAATGGGTTCCCTGAAAACGGTGCCTCCCAGGATGTTGCGGATGGTGCCGTTCGGGCTTTTCCACATCTGCTTCAGGCCGAATTCCTCCACGCGGGCCTCATCGGGCGTAATGGTGGCGCACTTGATGCCCACGTTGTGTTTTTGGATCGCATGGGCCGCGTCGATGGTCACTTGGTCGTTGGTGCTGTCGCGGTGCTCAATGCCGAGGTCATAGTAGTCCAACGGCACGTCCACATAAGGAAGGATCAATTGTTCCTTGATCCATTTCCAGATGATGCGGGTCATCTCGTCACCATCAATCTCCACCACGGGATTGGCCACCTTGATCTTCTGCATGTCGTATAGTCTGGTTTTCGGGCCGCGAAGGTACCGTTTCGGGGCGGACCGGCCCGCCCGGGTGCTTGTGGCCTACGGTGCAACGCTCACTGGCCCAGGTCCAGGTCCAGGTCTTCCCTCAATTTGAACAAGGCCGGGTTCTTTTCGGCCATGATCATGAAGCGGTCCTTGGGCGTGTAGCGCGGCCGCACTTTTTCGGCATCGTTCTTTTGCACGGCCAGTTCAAGGTCGGGAATGCCGAGGGCCCGGCGCAAATGCCCCAGCAACGCCGGCTTTTCCTCGCGCATGTAGTTTTCCTGCACGGTGTTCACGATGCTGAAGGAAATGCTGCGCGGCCCCGTGATCACCGGGTCGTTGTCCATTAGCGTGGCGTACATGCTGGTGCGGTGCTCCCGCTTCAATTGCTCGGCATGTTGCTGCCATGCCCGTAGCAGCAGCGCTTGGTTCAGTTCGCGCGCCGGCATATCGTCGGCGGAGCCTTCACCCGGTTGCACGCCCGGTTGGTCGGCCAGAACAGCTTGGGCCGCCGGGGGATCGAGGTGCTTGCGGATCGATACGGCACCAGCCACGCGGCGCGTGGCCTGGGGCTCTGGCGATCGCGCCGCCGGTGCGGCCACCGTTTTGGCGGCCTGTGGAACGGGCGCGGCCGGCGGGGCGATGGGCGCCGCCGGCGCGGCAGGAGCGCTCCGGCTCAGTTCAGGATTTTTTTTTTCGGCCACCGGGGTTGGTGGCGGCGCTGACGCTGGTGCGCGTTCGGGCCCTTGTGACAATTGAATTAGCGCCAATTCCACCAACAGCCGTGGTTCCTTGCTGTTCTTGTACTGGCTGTCCACCGCGCTCAACTGGGCCATCCATTGCACCAGCCGGTCGCGGGGTACCGCTTTGGCCTGCGCCGCATAGTGCGCGCCTTGTTCCTCGCTTACTTCCAGCAGGGGGATGGTGCGCGGGTCCTGGCTTACCAGCAGGTCGCGGAAATGGCGGGCCAGGCCCGCGATGAACAAATGCCCGTCGAAGCCTTGGAACAGGATCTCGTTGAACAGGATCAACGCGGCTGCGGTGTCGCCTTTCAGCAAGTGGTCGGTGAGCGCGAAGTATTGTTCCTGGTCGAGCACGTTCAAGATCTTGCGCACATCGGCATAGGTGAGCGTGCTGCCGGCGTAGCTCACCAGCTGATCAAAAATGCTCAACGCATCGCGCAGGCCGCCATCGGCCTTTTGGGCAATGGTGTGCAGGGCCTGGGGTTCGGCGTCAATGCCTTCCTGCTGGGCGATCTTGGCCAAATGGCCGGCGATGTCGCCCACGGTGATCCGCCGGAAATCGAACACCTGGCACCGGCTGAGTATGGTGGGCAGGATCTTGTGCTTCTCGGTGGTGGCGAGGATGAAAATGGCGTAGGAGGGAGGCTCTTCCAGCGTTTTCAGGAAGGCGTTGAAGGCCGCCGGGCTGAGCATGTGCACCTCATCGATGATGTACACCTTCTTCGTGCCCACCTGCGGCGCGATCTGCACTTGCTGGATCAGGTTGCGGATGTCATCCACGCTGTTGTTGCTGGCGGCGTCCAGCTCGAAGATGTTCAGCGAATGCCCCTCCTCGAAGGTCTTGCACGACGGGCACACCCCACAGGTAGTAAGGTCAGGGTTCAGGTTCTCGCAGTTGATGGTGCGGGCCAGGATCCTGGCGCAGGTGGTCTTGCCCACCCCGCGGGGCCCGGTGAACAGGAAGGCCTGGGCCACATGGCCGGTGCGCACCGCGTTGAGCAGGGTGCTGGTGACGTGCTGTTGCCCAACTACGGTATCAAAGGTCTCGGGGCGGTATTTCCGCGCGCTTACCACGTATCGTTCCATGTGCGGCGCTAAGGTAAGTCCGGCCGAAGCAGGGCCCGATGGCGCGCGGTTGGCGTGTGATGCAGGCGCCCGCACCGCGTGCGTTGCGTATTGGGCGCGCGTTCCGGCCGGGCATGGTCCGCCAACCGCCGCCGGGAACGGCTTTGCTGCCGATATTGAATGATCCAGCGGATTTTCTACATTTGCACCCCAATTTTACCAAGAGGCCAATGACCAACAGGTATGAGACCGTCTTCATTTTAACTCCCGTTTTGTCTGAGGATCAGGCGAAGGAGGCGGTCAACAAGTTCAAAGACCTTCTGAAGGAAGGCCATGGAAAGATCCGCCATGAAGAGAACTGGGGGATGCGCAAGCTTGCCTATCCCATCCAGAAGAAGTCCTCGGGCTTCTACCACCTGCTCGAGTTTGAATGCGATCCCTCGTTGATCGCCAAGCTTGAGACCGAATTCCGCCGCGATGAACGGGTGATCCGTTTCCTCACGGTGGCCATGGACAAGCACCACATTGCCTTTGCCGAGAGCCGCCCGAACCGGGGTGGGCACGAGGCCGGCGAGGGTGGCCGCGCAGCACGTTCGAAAAAAGCCAACGCCTGAACAACATGAGCGAAGAAACAAGCACCGCTACATCGGAATCCACTGCGGCCCCTGCGCGTTCAGGCGGAAGCAGCAACGAGATCCGCTACCTCACCCCGATCGCCATCGAGACCAAGAAGGAGAAGTATTGCCGCTTCAAGAAACTTGGGATCCATTACATCGATTACAAGGACGCCGACTTCCTGCTGCGTTTGGTGAACGAACAGGGCAAGATCCTGCCCCGCCGCCTCACCGGCACCAGCCAGAAGTACCAGAAGCGCGTGGCACAGGCCGTGAAGCGCGCCCGGCATTTGGCCCTTATGCCCTACGTGGCCGACATGCTCAAGTAAGAAAAGAGAACCATGGAAGTGATCCTCAAACAAGACGTGGAGCATCTCGGTTTCGCCAATGACCTG
>JBIQMI010000148.1:0-8039 GCA_044463585.1 Cryomorphaceae bacterium | reverse complement strand
GTGCTCTTGCAGGTTGTGGCCCTCGCCGCCGATGTAGGCGATCACTTCCACTTTGTTCGACAAGCGCACTTTGGCCACCTTGCGAAGCGCCGAGTTCGGCTTCTTCGGGGTGGTGGTGTACACCTTGGTGCATACTCCGCGCCGCTGTGGGCACTCATCCAAGGCCACCGACTTGCTTTTGAAGGTCGGCGACTTGCGTCCTTTCCGGATCAACTGTTGAATCGTTGGCATGAAGCTCCGTATCTCCTGTTTATCTGCCCACCTGCGCCCACATAGGGTGGCGAAAATGGGGCTGCAAATGTAGCTGTTTAACCCTTTGCTCCAAGGTGGGTACAGGAAAAACTTTTGTACAGCAACCTCGAACGCATGGAACTTCACCTCGCAGAAAGCGGCAAGAACTCCCGAAACCCGCGCCAGTCAAGGGGTACGGACGCCCCACCCGGCACGTGGCCACCACCCCCGGAAATTGCCGCAAGGCAGCGTTCACCTGCTGCGCACTACTTTTGATGGCATCATCTGATACCATCCATGCAGGTCACCAGCTACTCGCTCACCCCCCGCATGCTCGCCCTGCTGGCCGCCAGTTCCGAAAGGTTGGGCGAAATACGGGCCGCGCATTTGCACTTCCCCAGCCCTTTGCTGCGGCGGGCGCACCGGGTGAGCGTGATCCACGCCACCTTGGCCCTGGAGGAAAATCCCTTGGCCCCGCACGATGTGGCGATGCTGCTCGGCGGCGACCAGCCCAGATCGACCGATACCGCCCACCAAGAGGCCATGAACACCATTCGCCTGTACGACCTGCTGCCCGGCTTGGACCCCTACTCCAGCAACGACCTGCGGCAGGCGCATGGCGAATTGATGCGCGGCCTGGCGCTGGACCCCGGCCAGTTCCGCACTGGGCCGCTGGAGGTGATCACGGGCAACCGGCCGGGCACACGGCGTATCGAGGCAGGCAACATTTCCAGCCAAGTGGAGCAACTGCTGTACTTCGCCGAGAACGACGGTTCGCCGCTGCTGGTGACCAGTTGCGTGCTGCACTACGGGCTGGCGCGCCTGCGCCCGTTCACCGCCGGCAACGGCCGCATCGCCCGCTTCTGGCAAAAGTTGGCGCTGATGGAACAATGGCCGGTATTCTCCTTCCTGCCGCTGGAAAGCTTCATCAACCGCAACCGGGCCGGCTACTACGCCGCACTGGACCGCTCGGAGGACCTGGACGATTGCGCACCGTTCATCACCTACATGATGGAACGGATCGATGAGGCGCTACACGAACTGTTGCAGCGCGAGCGGCCCGTGCTATCGGGGCAACAGCGCCTGGCCGCATTCTTGGCCGCGCGCGAACGGGGCCGTTTCACCCGCAAGGACTACCGCGTGATGTTCCCCGAGCTTTCCACCGCCACCACCAGCCGCGACCTTGCCTTGGGCGTGGAAAACGGCGAGCTGGAGCGGCATGGCACCGGCCGCAATGCCTGGTACCGGCCGAGCGGGCCTCACTCATAGGTAACCATGGCCGGCACGCCGAAATCGAAGCCGGGCGCCGCGGGCGAAAACGACGTGAAGCTGTTCAAGTCGAAACCGGCCGCCCCATCGCCCGGCAAATACGGATAGAATCCGAGGGATACCTCGAAGGTTTGCACCAGCAGGTTCTCGTTGCGCACCAGCAGCCCAAGGGTGAACGCGGTATGGATCCGCCCGGAGAACAGCGGGTCACGCTCCATGCCTATGGTGCCCGCCCCCACCAGCAGCACCGGCGCGATCTTGAAGCCCAGCAGGTTGTAAGGGGCGTACAGCACGGTCTCGCTGCGCAGGATCTCTTTATGCGTACCGGCCAACGGGCCGTTGGGCAGCCCGTACATCTGGCTGCCGCCCAGGTCAATGGTACGCCCGGGCAGCTTATTGTAGCCGTACACCGTATTGAAGCGCACGAACTGCCGGAAATGCCAGCGCCCCAGGTTGCGCAGGTCGCTGAAGTACAGCAGGTGCAGATTGAGCGTGGCATCGGACAATTCGCGGCGGTGCACGAAAGTGCCGTAGCTGATGCCCGCATTCAGGTAACCGAGGCCTTCGTAGTGCCGGCCGCGCGAGGCCTGCGCGCCGATGTAGGGCATGTTGGGCATGAGCTCGATCTTGCGCACACCGGTGGTAATGGAAAGCAGCAGCCCTTCCGGCACGTCCTCCGAGCTGCCGAAGTGGAACAGGTACCGTTCCTTATAGTACTGCCGCACACTGAGCCCGAAACTGGCCAGGAAGAGGGAGGCTGAACGGTAATAACCGAGGCTGTCCAAATGAAGCGGTGGCCGGGTGGCATACCGCGTTTGGGCGTAACGCCCGGCCAATACGAAGTTGCTGTTCCGGCTCCCCGGTTCGGTGCCATCGCCCAGGCGGAATGCGCGGCCTGCCCACAGGTCGAGGCCGGCCGGGGAAAGGACCCGGTCGTCCAGCACTTCGCCCCCTGCGCCTTCCACCACATGGCGGCTCCAGCCCTGCGACCAGGAAGCGCCCGCCGCCCAGGTGGCCAGGGGCGAATAAAAGGGCCGCTGCAGCGAGGCGGATAGGCCATTGTCATCAGGCCCGGTATGGTAGGTGAGCAACGAGGAAATATGCGTTCGGCCAATGTTGTACACCTCGTGCGCGCCGCTGAGGCGGGGCTGCTTCTCCCCCAGCGTGAAGCCCAGCCCCTGCTCCAAGCTTTGGCCCAGACCGAGAAAGTTCCGCTCGGCCAGCTTGCCATCGGCGCTGGTCAAGTCGGCCGAGCCGCTGGCACCGATCGACCATTTATCATGTACCAGCACCAACAGGTCCAAGCTGTCCGGCGCAGAGGCCACCGGCAGGGCCACAATGCGCGCATCGTTCACGAAGGGCTGGGCACGCAGCACCCGTTCCGATTCATTCACCTCCAGTGGATCGAGCGGTCGGCCGGTCTTTACCAGCAGCAGGTTGCGCACCACCACGGGCCGGGTTTGGCGATGCATGGTGTTGCCCGCGCGTTGAATGAAGGCCACGGGGCTTTTGGTGGTATCGTCCACCGAGTAGCCGAAAGGGTCGAAGGTGCGCACTTCAATGCGCCGCACGATCTTTCCCCCAAAGCGCTTGAACGGGTCCACCCGTTCGCTTTTCGGGGCCGACACAGGCGGTTCGGGCGCGCTTTTGGGTTCCACGAAAATGCCGCTGTAGATCCAGCGCATGAACTTGTGCTTCTTGGAATACTCGTGGATCGCGTCGTAAACCGTGGTTGAATCACCTTGACCCCGCGCGTTGACCGTGGCCAGCAGCAACAGCAGCACGAGCAGGCACAGGCGGTGGCTTTTGAAGGCGGTCATGGGGTGGAAGGCGGTTCGCCAAATGGACGAGGCGGCGCCTTTCGCAGCCAACAATATGGCCTCAAAGGTTGTTCTGCCCAGCGCATCGGCCACACGCACTCAGCGCCATCGCCCGATCTTTGCCCGCAAGCTCCAAACCGCAACCCATGCCATTGTTCCGTACAACAAGCAACGCTCTTTCAGTTCTGGCCACATTGATAGCTTCCATGGTGCTATTGGCCGTGGGCTGTGCCGGCAATTTTCCGCGCAGCCCGGGCTTGGGCCAAACCGACGACAGCCTGTACCAGCAGGCCAGCCGCGACACCAGCGCCTGGAACCTGCCCTACTTCGGCTTCAATACCCGCGGCGACCAGGACCCTGAGCTGCAAGTGCGCTTGGCGAATGATTTCCTTTCGCGCATCGATAACCCGGTGGTGAAGCGCAACCTCGTCATCCGCGTCACCGGCGGTACGCGCTCACAAACCACCTACGCCAGCGATTGGACCGACCGCATGATCGCCGATTGGGCGCAACTGCAGAAAACCCACGGCATACGCCTGGTGTACGTGGTGAACGGCAACGACACCCCGGCCAACCAGGCCACCCTGATCAAGCGCTGGCAAAAAGCCGGGGCGCATTTCGACTTTTTGGAAATGATGAACGAGTACTACCTGCCCAAGTACGCCAAGGGCGATCGTAGCGACCCGGAAGTGACCCAAGTGATCACCCCGGAGAAATACGTGGACCAGATCCTGCCGGACTTCTGGAAGGAACTCGACCAATTCAACCTGCCTTATTACGTGATCTTCGCACCCACGCGCCCCGGCCGGCCCGCCGCCGATCAACGGCTCGCACAATGGAACGATGTAGTGGCCAACGCCGTGAAGAACAAATACCCCAAGCGCCAGATCAACGCCACCATACACCTGTACGTGCGCAATGCCGATGAGCTGCGGAACTTCGATTACGACCAGATCGACCGCCTTCGCCGTTCACTTCCCCCCGGCCGCCACATCGCCGTTACCGAGGCCGGCGCGCTCGACCCCAAGTTGAGCTATGCCCAAGTGGCCGAGGCGGCCACGGCGCACTACCGCAACATCGTGCGCCACCTGCGGCCCGGCGATTACCTGCTCGACCAAGTGCTGTACGCGCCCAACAAGCGCACCACGGCACTGCTCAGCGGCGCCAGCAATGGCGAAACTCCCAAGGGAGCGGCCATGCGCAGGTTCATTGTGGAGCGGTTGCGCTAGCCATAAAACGCGGGGTGCAAGCATGCGGCGCGCATGGGCCGCGCACCGCGCGGCCTGTTGATAAACGCCGGCCGGAAGGCCCTGCACGGGCAGTACCTTCGCACACTTCCCATGGACCATTTGAAAGGATTGAACGACGCCCAGCGCGCCGCAGTGGAGGCTACCGACGGCCCCACCATGATCATCGCAGGGGCAGGCAGCGGCAAGACCAAGGTGCTCACCGTGCGCATCGCACACCTGATGACCAAGGGCGTGGATGCCTTCCGCATCCTCGCGCTCACCTTCACCAACAAGGCGGCCAAGGAAATGAAGGACCGCATCGCCAAGCTGCTCGCCGACTTGCCGGGCATGGGCGGCGAGGCACGCAACCTGTGGATGGGCACCTTCCACAGCGTATTCGCCAGGATCCTGCGCAGCGAGGCCGATAAGCTCGGCTATCCGAAGGATTTCACCATCTACGACACCGACGACAGCCGCTCGCTCATCCGCGCCATCGTGAAGGAACTGCAGCTGGACGAAAAGCTCTACAAGGCGAGCCAGGTGCATGGGCGCATCAGCATCGCCAAGAACAACCTCATGGGGCCCAAGGAATACCTGGACAATCCCGAGCTGATGGCCGCCGACGCCGCCAACCTGCGCCCCCACATCGGCACCATCTACCAGCATTACGCCGCACGCTGCTACCGCGCCGGCGCCATGGACTTCGACGACCTGCTCTACCTCACCAACATCCTCTTCCGCGACCACCCGGACGTGATGCTCAAGTACCAGCAGCGCTTCCAGTACATTTTGGTGGATGAATACCAGGACACCAACCTGGCCCAGTACAACATCGTGCGCACCATGGCAGCGCGCCACCAAAATCTCACCGTGGTGGGCGACGACAGCCAAAGCATATACGCGTTCCGCGGCGCCAACATCCAGAACATCCTCAACTTCAAGACCGACTATCCCGAGCACCGCATCTTCAAGCTCGAGCAGAACTACCGCAGCACAAAAACCATCGTGGGCGCCGCCAACAGCCTGATCGAAAAGAACCGCGACCGGCTGGAAAAGACCGTTTGGACCGCGAACGAGGAAGGCTCGCCCATCACCGTCAACCGCAGCATCAGCGACAACGACGAAGGGCGCTTCGTGGCGGACGACATCTTCAGCACCAAAATGCACGAGCGACTGCCCAACAAGTCGTTCGCCATCCTGTACCGCACCAACGCGCAAAGCCGAAGCATGGAAGAGGCCCTGCGCAAAATGAACATCCCCTACCGCATCTACGGCGGCATCAGCTTCTACCAGCGCAAGGAGGTCAAGGACCTCATCTCCTACTTCCGCCTCACCTGCAACCCCAAGGACGAAGAGGCCCTCAAACGCGTGATCAACTACCCCACCCGCGGCATCGGTCAAAGCACCATCGACAAACTGATGGTGGCCTCCAACCAACTGCAGAAAAGTGTTTGGGCCGTCATGAACGAAAACCTGGCCGAGGTGGGCCTGCACAGCGGCCTCAACCGCAAGATCACCGAGTTCGTGATGATGATCCGCAGCTTCCAGACCATGCTGGACACGCAGAACGCCTACGTACTGGGCGAATACATCGCGCGCACCACCGGGCTGCTGCAGGACCTGTTCCAGGACAAGACCCCCGAGGGCGTCAGCCGCTACGAGAACATCCAGAGCCTGCTGAACGGCATGCGCGAATTCAGCGAGGGCAATGCGCCCACCACGCAACCCGGCGAAGAGCCCGATGAGGCCACGCTGCACACCCTGCCCGACTTCCTCATCGATGTGACCCTGCTCACCGATGCCGACAACGAGGACCCCAAGGACAGCGACCGCGTGAGCCTGATGACCATACACAGCGCCAAGGGCCTGGAATTCCCATACGTGTATGTAGTGGGCATGGAAGAAAACCTCTTCCCCAACATGATGGCCATGAACAGCCGCGCCGAGCTGGAGGAAGAACGCCGCCTGTTCTACGTGGCCATTACCCGCGCCGAAAAGCGCTGCACGCTCAGCTACGCCAACAGCCGCTTCAAATGGGGCAACCTGCAAAGCGCCGAGCCCAGCCGCTTCCTGCAGGAGATCGACAAGAAGTACCTGCAATTGCCGTCCCGGCACGAAGCGGCCACATTCATCAGCGAGCGGCCCTCCTTCGCCGAGCGCAACGGCTTTGCACCCCGCACCGCGGCCCCGGCCCGCCCCGCCTTCAAGGAGCGCACCGCGCCCACAACCGCCACGCCCCTGCCCGGCAAGCGGAACCTCAAGCGCCTCGCCCCCTCCGGCAAGCCGATGGAACCGATCACCGGCGGCGCCATGGCCACCGTGGAGAACATCCAGGAAGGTGTAACCGTGGAACACGCCCGCTTCGGCAAAGGCAAAGTGGTAAAGGTGGAAGGCGCCGCCCCCGACCAAAAGGCCACCATCTTCTTCCCCAGCGCAGGGCAGAAACAGTTGCTGCTGCGCTTTGCGAAGTTGAGGGTGGTGGAGGGGTGAATTCCTTTTTACATTCGCCACATGCCCGAGGAACTTCACCACCCATCGATGCCAGGGCACCCACCAACGGCTGGCTTGACGCAATGCGCCAAGGATCACTCGGAACTCGCAATAGGCTGGCTATCAACCCATCCGGATTGGCAATCAAGTTGGGGAGTTACGCCTATTTCTGAGTTATCTGTAATCTTAAAAAAGCAATGTGTAAACAAATTCTAACATTTTTTATAGGTCTTTTTATTACTACAAATTTATATTCACAGAATATTGATTTGGACAAATATGAAATTTATGTAAAAGATACTTTAATTTCTAATTCTGACTTTATGAAAAACGGACAAAATCTAAGCGAAGAAAAAGTCAAAACTATTGAATTTAAACCTATTTCCGATGGTAATAAAACAGCTTATTATTTAAGCGGAAAACTATATTCAAAAGGGAAAATTGAAAATGGAAAGGAAAATGGTTTGTGGGAATATTGGAACGAAAATGGAAACAAAGCTCGGGAAGGAGAATTTGTTGATGGAAAACCGAATGGAACTCATAAATATTGGTATGAAAATGGAAATTTAAGAGGAATTGGCGAATGGAAAAATGGAATTTATGAAGGTAAATGGGAAATGTACAATGAAACTGGAGACGAAAAAATCATTCAAAATTATAAAGACGGAAAATTAGTTGAATAAATAAGACTACAGATAACACGGTATTGCCAAAAGCGGAGCCTAAAGTGCTTAATTCAAGGTTTGTACTTCTATCGCTGCCAAAAACGAATTTTATTCGTTTTTTATTTTTAAATTAACTCATAAAAATTCGTTTTGACTCGCCTCGGTGCAAAATCGAAACTTTCGGCTTCGATTTCCCCGCCTTCGGCAATACCCAAAACGTTACCTACCATAAGGAGATCCTTCCTCTTGCTCTCTTTTCTTCTCTTGGCACTGCCTGCCGTCCTCGCGCAAGAAAACTTCCACCAGCGCCTGGCAGATTCCACCCTTACCCTCAC
>JBIQMI010000147.1:0-8095 GCA_044463585.1 Cryomorphaceae bacterium | reverse complement strand
TCGTCAACTTCCTTCAATTGTGCATTCCTCATTTCGGCCCAAGTGGCATCGGTTGCACCGCCCATGGCCTTCAGCGTACGGTCCACACGCTCCAGGCCTTGGGCCAGATCGGCCGCGCGTTTCTTATCGGCGGCTGCGTGCTCCGCGTCCAGCGTACCGTCCTTCAGGTGCGCCCGCACCTCCTCCAGGTCCGCCACCAAGGTGGCGCGTATGCCGTTCATGCGCGTCATGGCATCGGAACGTTCCTCGGTTGGCGTGAGCACCACGCCTGGTGCCAACGTGCCATCAGCGGTATATCGGCCCGTTGGGTCCAGTTTGCCCGTGGCATCATAGCGGTCGGCGGTGCTGGTATTGGCCGAGGCATTGGTGGTGGCATCGGTGGTGGCCGCATCGGTTCCCGTGGCACCGCCCGGCGGGGTGGCGGTAACATCGGTGGTGGTACCGCTGTTCGTGGTGGATGCGTCGCCATCGTTGCTGCTGCCGCAGCCCCAGGCCAGCAGGGTGGCCGCCAGCACGGGTAGAAGGTTCTTACGCTCGAACAAGTTTTGCCCTATCATCTCGTTATGGTGTTGGTTTGCCTGTGGCATACCAGTATCCGTGCCATGCGCCCGCCAAGGCTGCCGGGCCAAAGCAAGTGGGGAATTTCCGCCCCGTAACGCCCCGTACCGATCACCTTCCAAGCTGCCCGCGGATCGTTCGGGCCCGTTCCCCGTAAATGGGATCTTGCTCCATGTGCAGGCTGTCCATGCGGGCAAAGTCACCTTGGCGCAACAAGGAAAGGTACAGGTACCAGCGCGCCTTGCCCTGGAATGCGGAGGTGCCATCGGCGGCCACAGCGGCAAAACGCGGCCCGGCCGATTCGGCATCGCCAAGTTGCAATTCCGCTTGCGCCATGAAATAGAGCAGGGTATCGTTGGCCGGATCCTTTTGCAACAACGGCCGCCATTTGCCGATGGCCTCTTCCATTTCACCGAGCTTGTACGCCACCATGGCGTCATGGAACTGCGGGGCATCCACGATGCTCATGGGCACGGGCAGGCCGGGATCGGGCCGGTATTGTGAAGCGAATGCACGCTCATTGGCAGATGGCCGGGTGGACCACCAGACCGCGGCTGCGGCAAGCAGGGCCACCATGGCCGCATATTTCAGCATACGGCCCCAGCGGCGCTCCCGGCCGGGCCGGTTTTCGCCTGTTCCGCTGGGCATTCCGCGCAGCAATTCCTGCATGCCGCCCAGTTCCAAGGCCAGCGTGTGCCGGCGTTGCGTCTCATATTCCCCGCGCAGCACGGGATCATGTTCCATTGCAGCCTCGAAGCGCGCCCTTTCCTCCGCATCCATGCGATGCAGGATGTACGCCTCCAGTTGCTCGAACTGCTCTTGGGTGATCGTTCTTCCGCTCATGGCTTCTCTTGTCGATCACGGCGTATGGAATTGCGGGCGGCCCGTAATTTCATCATGCAACGGTATTTGATGGTGCGGATGCTCTCCACGTCCACGCGGAGTTCCACGGCAATGCTGGCCAGGTCCTGCCGCACGAAGTAGAACAAGTGCAGCACCCGCTTGCACTTTGCATCCAATTGATCGTAAAGCAGGCGCAGCGCCACAAGCTGGTCCTCCAGCTCTGCCTGCTCCTGTACTGCGGCCATTGGCTGTGCGGCCAGGTTTCCGTCCTGCACCACGTGCATGTGCCGGCGCGCGGCGGAGCGCAGCACGTCCAGCCATTTGTTCTTGGCCACCTGATAGAGGAATCCACCGGGATCCGTGCCCAATGGGCCATGATCGTTCTGCTTCACCTTCAGCCAAAGCACCAGGAACGCTTCCTGGAATACGTCGCGGGCATCCTCCAACGTGCCGCTGTTCTTCAGCACGTAGGTTTTCACCGCCGGGAAGTGGGCGTGGTACAACTCCTTGGCGGCCGCAGGGTCGTTGCGCAACAAGCCATGGGCCCATGCGGGCAATTGGCCACGTGTTCCTATGGCTTTCTCCTGCGCCACTGCACCAGCGGTATACGCAACGATAATACGACAGTTGGCCTAAGCGGTCCATTTTTTTTCTCCTTGGTCATGTCCTTATCGGCCCTGGTGCCAAATGTGAACACTGCCATGGAGCGGGCCGCACGGGGATGGGCCTGTTCACATTCCGGGGCATCCCCGATAAAGGGGAAACCATTCCACCATGCAAACGACCGATCCGCTGCCGGGGCAGCATAAGTTGATGTTCGTGATCCTAAGGATGCCCTCCGAAATTGATCTGGGCGAAGGGCCCACCAGTGCGGAGGGCGTTTTGATCCCCGGGCATACAACCTGCAACATACTGCGGGCCATAGAGGAACAGCGCAAAGGATGCGATCCCGGCGAAGCGATCGGCATGCCCGTGCGGGTAACCCTGCATGAAACCGGCAATTGCGGCCAGGACCTGGGGCTCACCCCGCGCGAGCGGGAGGTGCTTTGTGCGTTGGCCAAGGGAATGAGCTACAAAATGATCGCCGACGCATTGGGCATCAGCTTCGAAACGGTGCGCACCCACTTGAAGGGCGTTTACCTGAAAATGAGCGTGAACAATAACACGGCCGCCGTGGCCAAGGCGATCCATTTCGGGATGGTGGCCGCCTAGCCCTTTGCTTCGGCACCCGGCATGGGTGGCGGTGTGCCGTTCACGAAGCCCTGTTCCTGGTCCTTCACGAGCAGGTTCACAAGGTCCACCCGGCCGTGCGATACATTGGTAACGGTGAAGCGGAAGGGACCGTGGTCCACGATCTCGCCCGCCTCGGGCACCCTGCCCGTGCAATGCATGATGAAGCCGGCCAAGGTGTCGTACTCGGGGCTTTCCTCCAGGTTCAGTTGGTATTCCTCCACCAATTGCTCCACCTCCACGCGCCCGCTGAACAGGAATTCCGCTTCGCTTATGCGCTCCTCCACGGTATCCTCGTCATCATGCTCGTCCTCAATGTCGCCCACGATCGTTTCCACCACGTCCTCAATGGTGAGCATGCCAGCCGTGCCGCCGAACTCGTCCACCACAACGGCGATGTGGGTGCGCTGGCGCGTGAACATGCGCAGCACTTCATCGGCGGGCATGGTGCCCGGAACGAAATTGACCGCGTGCAGTATGGACCGGATGCTGCGCGGCCGCTTGAACATCTCGTAGCTGTGCACGTAGCCGATGATGTTGTCGATCCCGTCCTTGTGCACCAGCAGCTTGGTAAGCCCGGTGGCCTGGAACTTGGCGGCCAAGGCCGCTATGGACTCCTCCACGTCCAGGGCCTCGATCTCCGCGCGGGGCACCATAAGGTCGCGGACCTTGGTGTGGCTCAGTTCCAGCGTGTTCTTGAAATATTCCACCTCGGCCTCCACTTCCTCCTCCGGTGAAGCAGCCTCGCTCACTTCCGCCAGGAATGCATCGAGGTCGATCCGTCCGAAGCCGGCCTTGCCCATGGTGGTCTTTACGCCCACCAACCGCAGGAAAGCCTCGCTGAGCGTGGTAAGCAGCATGGTGGGCAACCACAGCAGGATGTACACCATGGCCAACGGCACGGCGAACACGGAGAGGATGCCATTGGGGTCGATGCGGAACAACGCCTTGGGCAGGAATTCGCCAAGCACCAAGATCAGCAGGGTGCTCAGCACGGTCTGCATCACCAGGATGAAACCTTCGTTGGGGACCAATCCGCGCAGCCAGGGCTCCATCCATTGGGCCATGAGTATGCCGTAGATCACCAGTGCGATGGTATTGCCCACCAGTAGCGCACTGATCACCCGTGCGGGTTTCTTCATCAGGAAGGCGATGATCCGCGCCCAGATCGCGCCCTGCTGGCGCTGCAATTCGATGTAGAGCTTGTTGCTCGTCACCAGCGCGATCTCCAGGCCCGAGCAAAAACCCGAGGCCAGCACGGCCAGCACCAAGGCGGTAAGGTCACCCGTGCCCATGCGCGAGTGATCGTGTTACGGGTATGGTCCTCCGGGCTCCCTGGTCACCGTCCATTGCGCTGTTCTTCCGTGCGTTGACGTTCGGCCCATTGCGCCATTTTTCCGCGCATGAACCGGCGGTAACCCCACATGGCAAAGGCCACGGCCGGGAAAAGCAACCACACCTTCCCCGTTGCCCAGCCCCGTTCCACCAGGACATACACCGCCCAGCCCATGCTCAGTATTGCCAGCACAAGCCAGAACATTTCCATGATCCGTGCGATCCGCTCCATCAACGATCCGGGTTATCAGGTGCCAAGGTATCGCTTGGGCCGATGAAAAGCGTGCCGGTGATCCGACGGATGGTGTACTGGCTGAAATCCTCGGCAGCGTCGAGGCCCTGGCCGTATATGATGTCGCGCGCCCGGGTCACCCGCACCGGCCGGTCGGTGTACACGCGCCCGCTGTCCTGGTTCCAGGCCAGGTATTCGGTCTCCAGCTTCTCCCCTTTCGTGTTCACGAACACCACTTCCTCTTCCACCGTCATGTGGCGCGTTTGCGGGTCGATGTGGCCACGCCGGGCCGTTAATCGGCTTCCTTGGTGCCCATCGGCATTGAAGAAGGAGAGCTCCACCCCGCCCGCCAATTCGGTGCGTGGCCGGGCGCCGGTGTACTCCAGGATCTGTCCGGCGCGCAGGCGGTTGCGCACCAGGCCACTGTCGGAATAGATGTATTCGGCGTGGGTGGTCACACGCCCGGGACCATCGTGCCCCACCTCGATCGCGGCCACGCGGTCCAGGTCGTTCTTGCATGCCGGCAGGCACGCGAGCAGTACAAGTGGCCAGGCCACAATGGTCTTCCTCATAGGATCTTGGCCGGCACGAACCACCGTTCGCCCCGCCACGGCGTAAAAGATACGCCCAGCCACAGCATGCCATAGCGCTCCTGCAGCAACCCGTTGGCCGTGGTGCCCCGCTGCCCGAATTCGCCGCCGATGTGCAGCCAGCTGTTGGTCTGCACCGCATTCAGCGGCAGCGACAGCCCGATGCTGGCCACTTGGGCCTCCAGCGCAGTGCCCTTCACCTCCTGCCCCAAACGCTCGGTGCGCAGGCCCACGCGGTAAACCGCGCGGTTGAACGCATTGCCTTCGTTGCCGGGCCTGAATCGCGCAGCCACCGCGTAGGTGCTGGCCATGCCCATGGGCGCCGACAAGGAATACCCGGGAACGGAGAGCACCGTGGAGGCCCAGTCCTGTTGGCGCACCTCCGCGGTAACGGCCCATCTGTTGTTCTGCACCCCCGCGCCGAAGCGTACGGCCAAGGGGAATTGCACGGTACCTTTCACATTGAAACGGCCTTCGATGGTATCGCGCGGGGTTTCAATTGCGGCGTTGCTGATGAAGGTGGAGACCTGGCGGGTATGGCGCGCGGCAAGGTCCACGGGCGGCGCTACCGAAACGGCCACCGACCAGCGCCAATTCTCTTGGTCGCGGTGCGTGCGGCGCGTAAGGTCGCCCTGCCAGATCAAACTGGCCGTACCGGAGGGTGCCCTCAGCACCAGCGCATCGAAGGCCCGTACGCTGGAATATCCGGCATCGCGCGAGTAAAGGGCCTCACGCGTTTGGTTCACGCTGCCGAAGTAGAAGTTGAAGTCCGCGCCGAAGCTGAGGCGGCCGCCCACGTTGCCCAGGCTATCGGGGGTTTGCGCGTACAGCACGCGGCCCAGGCCGAAGTAGGCCTTGTTCACCCCGCCGCTGCCCGTGTAGCGGTAGGTTACCGGCGAACCGTCCTGCACGGCCTGGCTGGCCAGGTTGTAGTCCACGAAGCTGTAGGGTGCAAGGCCCAGTGCCAAACCCCACTTGCCCGCGAAGGGCACACCCATGGCAAAGCCCATGAACCGGGCATCCTTACCGCTTGAGGAGGCGTGGTCCGACCGGCTTTGCGTGGCCCTGAACGTAGCGGCCACATCGAACACGGGCCTCGCCAGCAAAGGGTAGCCCGCCGGATTGCCCGTGGGCACGCTGTACGGTTCGGTAATGGCCAGGCCGGTGCCCGCCATCATGGCCTGCACGGGTTGGGCCGTGGGCAGCATATCGCCAAATCCGTAGGCGCTGTAAGGTGAATTGCCGCCCGCCTGCGCCAGCAGCGCCAAGATCCCTACCTCAACGGCCAAGGCCAGTGCGATGATCCGTTTCATAATGTGCAAGTGCGTGTAGGCCGATAAGGGTGAGCGCCGGGTGTGCAAAGATGTTGCTTTTCAGGGCAGGGACCATGCGCAATGCATCGCCACCGGTAAGCACCGTTACCAGCCCCAGATATTGTTGGCTGAACATTTCGATGTGGCCGCGCAGCTCGAGCAAGGCCCCATGGAACACGCCTGCGGCAAGGCTGGAGGCCGTATCGGTGCCCGGCCATGGCACCTCGGCGGGCAGTTCCACCTCCGGCAACCGCGCGCTGAAGGCGTGCATGGCCTTCGCCCGCATGCGCAGTCCGGGCGATATCATGCCGCCCCGGTGCAGCGCCAGCTCGTCCACCAGGTCGAAGGTGATGCAGGTGCCCATGCTGATGGCCAGCACCGGCCTACGGGGGAACAGTGCGGCCGCGGCGACCACGTTGGCCAAACGGTCCACGCCCAGGGTATCGCGCGTGGTGTACACGCTGCGCACCGGCGAGGGCGAATCGCCATGGAGCACCACCACGGGCGCCATCCGCGACAATTCAGCGATCAAGGCAGGGTCCTCCCCCGCCACCGAGCCTACGATGCACCTTCGCACGCCTTCCGGCGCCAGTTCCGCAACGGCATCGGCCCATCCGGCCCTGCCGGCCACGCGCATACCAAGCAGGCGCACCCCTTGGAAAAGGCCGAGCTTCACCCGTGTGTTCCCCACATCGAGGACGAGTTCCGGCTTACTTTTTTCTGGCATATGGGCGCTTCGGCTATATTTGCCGCCCCTCTGCGGGCAAAGGCCTGCAAAGATGGTGAGGAACAGTTTGGTGCCTTAGCTCAGCTGGTAGAGCAATGGATTGAAAATCCATGTGTCCCCAGTTCGATTCTGGGAGGCACCACCACCGGAAGCCCCTGCAACCTGCGGGGGCTTCCCTGTTTTCAGGCATGTTCGGCCAGCCACGCGCGGATCTGCGCCAGGTGCTGTTGCTTGCGGGGTTCGCGCAGCTGGCGGCAGGTATCGGTGTAATACGCGTGGCGCGAGATGAAATTTTCCTGCAGCCGGTTCCATTGCAGCCGGTCCGTGATGTCGCCCTGCATGCGCAACTCGTGGAACAGCCGCTCGCCGATGAGGAAAAAATCATCGCGGCCCAGGTAATCCAGATCGGCGTCGCACAGGATGCGGCCCAGTTCATCCTCGGGGGCCTGTGGCACTATGGTGGCCATGATCAACGCGCAGATGTGGGCCACCTGCTCCTGCCCGTAACCGAAGCGCGGCAGGTGCTCGCGGGCCAACAGGCAGCTTCCGGCCTCGTGGTGCGAAGGCCGCACCATGAACCCGGAATCGTGGAAGAGCGCTGCCGTTTCCAGCAGTTTAAGGCCCTCCCCGTTCACACCTTCCGCCTGGGCGATGCGAACGGCGGATTCATGCACGTCCAACGTATGCTCCAAGGAGTGGTAGGTCCGGAAACCGGGCAAGCCGATGATCAACTCACCTATAATGAAGTTCCGGGCGGCTTCAATGTCCATCACAGGTCGGGTTGCAAGAATAATCGAACTCGCCGGAATATTTCCAACCCCGGAAAAGCAATTCCCCTGCCAGGCCGGTCCAACGCGGATGGCCGTGTTTTATTTTACCGGTGCACCGCCCGCTGTAAGTTTGCCCTATGGCGCGCCACACCGCCCGCACTCCCGTGCTGCTGTTCGGTTTCCTTGCGGTGTACATCCTGTTGCAATCGGCCTGGTGGATGTGGTTGCTGGTGAGCAAGGACCGCGACGTGCTGGCCTTGCAGCAGCAACTCCTCTCCGCGGGCATTCTGCCCCATTTGCCGGTGCGCATGCCCAAGCACACGCTTTGGATGGTGGTGGGTGAAGGCCTGGTCTTCCTGGTGTTGCTGCTGCTCGCCCTTTGGATCACCTTCCGTACCCTGCGGCAGGAACTTTCCCTTGCACGCCAGCAGCGCGATTTCCTCATGGCAGCCAGCCACGAGCTGCGCACGCCCATCGCCGCGCTGAAGCTTCATCTG
>JBIQMI010000146.1:0-8097 GCA_044463585.1 Cryomorphaceae bacterium | reverse complement strand
GGCGGCTTTCAGCCGGTCGCGGAAGGCGTCCAGTTCCTCGGCCGTATCGAAGGCATAATAGGCTTTTCCCTCCTGCACCAGCCGCTCGGCATATTCGCGGTAAATGGCTTTCCGGTCGCTTTGGCGGTAGGGGCCATGCGGCCCGCCCTGCCAAGGATCCTCATCGGGCACAAGGCCGCACCATGCCAATGCTTCGCGGATGTACTCCTCGGCCCCCGGCACGAACCGCGCCTGGTCGGTATCCTCGATGCGCAATAGGAATTGCCCGCCATGCTTGCGGGCAAAGAGGAAGTTGTACAGGGCAGTGCGCACACCGCCCATGTGCAACGGGCCGGTGGGGCTGGGGGCAAAACGGACTCTTACGGACATGCTGCACGCGGGGCCTATGGAAAAAGTTGATCCAAGCGGGCCCAGCGGGCGAAATTAGCCCTTGCGGGGGCTTACACCTCCACGCCCTTTTCCACGATGCGCTTCCATTCGGGGTGCTTGCGCAAGTGCGCGGTAACGAAGGCGCACATGGGCACCAGCTTCAGGTTGTTCTCCTCGATGTAGGTGAACACGCGCTCCACCAATTCGGCACCAACTCCTTTCTCCACCAAGGATTTCGGCACTTTGGCACAAGTGAGGAACATCTTGGTTCCGTTGAGCTCGTATTCCATTTTCACGATCCGGCCTTCCACTTCCATCTCAAACTGGCGGGAGCTTTCATCGTTGGTCATCGGGATCGCCGTGTAATCCATCATGCGTGCAATTGTGAAGGGAAACCCGCGCCGTTGCTGGCAGTGCGGGGGTGGTAAGACGTGCAAAGATACAAAATACGCACGGATGGCCGCCCGCGCCGGGGATGGCCGCCCGCGGCCGGCGATCTGCTGCACGCTGATACCTTAGCCCGCACAGAGCTCCCGCAGCATGGCCAACGCGAACGGACCGGTACGGGTGGAACCGGTGGGCGGTGCAAGGCAATTGCGCTTGTACATCAGGCTGCCCGCGCAATTGCCCGGTCGAAGGCCCAATTACGTGCCGCCGATATGGTCCGAGGAAAAGGCCTTCCATGATCACCGCCGCAACGCGGGGCTGGCCGGTTGCGACACTGTGCGTTTGTTGGCCTGGCGCGGTGAGCGATGCGTTGGGCGGATCATGGGCATCGTGCACCACGCACACAACAAGCTGCATGGCGAGCGCACCGCACGCTTTTACCAGTTGGACACGGTGGACGACCTTGAGGTAAGCGGCGCACTGATCGCGGCGGTGGAGCAATGGGCGCGCGCCAAGGGCATGCAGCAAATGATCGGCCCGTTCGGGTTGAGCGACAAGGACCCGCAAGGAGCCCAAGTGGAGGGCTTTGAACACTTGCCGGTGCTGGCCACACCATCCAATCCGGCCTTTTTGCCCGGCCACATCGAGGCCGCGGGCTACAGCAAGTTCTCGGACGCGGTGGCCTACCGTACGCCCATACCGGAGGTGCTGCCGGAGGCTTACCTGCGCATCCGGCAACGCTTCATCGATCGGGGGGAATTCCGCGTGGTGCCCATCGATTCGCGAAGCACGCTGCGGCCATGGGTGGTGCCCGTGTTCAAGTTGGTGAACGAGGCCTATGCGGGCCTGCTGGGCTTCATGCCCATGACCGATGCCGAAATGGAAAAGCTGGCGGCGCAATACCTGCCGGTGCTGCAGCCCAAGTTGGTGAAGGTATTGGTGGACCGTTTCGATTTCCCCGTGGCCTTTGTGGTGGGAGTGCCGGACATGAGCGAAGGGCTGCAAAAGGCGGGCGGGCACCTATTCCCGTTCGGCTTCCTGCGCATTATGGCGGCCATGCGCCGCGCCACGCAGCTGGACCTGCTTTTGGGCGCGGTGCGCCCCGACCTGCAAGGGCGCGGACTGACCTGCGTGCTGGCGATCGAATTGCTGGAAGAGGCCCGCAGGCGCGGCCTTACGCACATGGACAGCCATTTGGTGCTGGAGACCAACCGCCGCATGTGCGCCGAGGTGGAGCGGCTGGGCGGGCAGGTATGGAAGCGGTACCGCGTGTACGGCAAGGAATTGCGGTAGGCCGCGGAAACGCCCACTTTCCTGCGGATTTGCAGGTTCGGCCGTGCTGGCTACTTTTGCGCTCCGTTTTTCGGAACGGATATCTTCCTCGGTAGCTCAGCTGGTTAGAGCACCTGACTGTTAATCAGGGGGTCGCTGGTTCAAGTCCAGCCCGGGGAGCCAAAAGGTCCCGGCATGCGCCGGGGCCTTTTTTATTCCCGGTGCGTGGATCGTGCGCACCTTTGCCACCCAAACCCCCAACGTGCATGAAACTTGTGACCGTGGGCACCGTTGCCTTCGACAACATTGAAACACCCTTTGGCAAGGCCGATAAAGTGGTGGGTGGCGCGGCCACCTACATTTCGCTGGCCGCTTCCTATTTCCTGAAGGAGCAGGGCATTGTGAGCGTGGTGGGCGATGATTTCCCGCAAGGGACCTTGCAGGCCATGCAAGCGCGCGGGATCGACCTGGGCGGCCTGGAAGTGATGGCCGGCAAGGAAAGTTTTTTCTGGAGCGGGCGCTACCACTACGACATGAACGCGCGCGATACGCTGGAAACCCGGCTCAACGTGCTGCTCGACCTCGACCCCAAGCTGAGCGACAAGTACCGCAACGCGGAATACCTGATGCTCGGCAACCTGGACCCCACCGTGCAGGCCAAGGTGCTGGACCAAGTGGATGCACCGGCCCTGGTGGTGATGGACACCATGAACTTTTGGATGGACAGTGCGCTGGACAAGCTGCGCGAGGTGATCGCCCGGGTGGACATACTTGCGGTGAACGACTCGGAGGCCCGCCAACTGAGTGGCGAGCACAGCCTGGTGCGCGCGGCCCAAGTGATCTTGGACATGGGGCCCAAGCACTTGGTGGTGAAAAAGGGCGAGCACGGTGCACTGCTCTTCAACAAGGAGCGCGTATTCTTCGCGCCGGCATTGCCGTTGGACGAAGTGGTGGACCCCACCGGCGCGGGCGATACGTTCGCCGGCGGCTTCATGGGTTATTTGGCGCGCAGCGGCGACCATAGCTTCAACAACCTCAAGCGCGCCATCATCATCGGCTCGGCCATGGCCTCGTTCTGCTGCGAGAAATTCGGCGTGCAGCGCCTGCTCGAGCTGAACCAAGCGGAAATAGACCAGCGCATCCAGCAGTTCGTGGAACTGGTGGATTTCGATATCAAGCTGGTGTAAGCGTCCTGGGCGCAGGGCCCCGAGGCGGTGACCCTGCTTGGACGTCCCGAGGCGGTGTCCATGCTTGGACGTGCTGGGGCGGTGTTCCTGCTAGGATGTCCCGGCTCCGTGCCCCTCCCTACCTGAGCGGTGCCGGTACACTCCGGCAAGCATATCGCATTGGATTTGGGAAAGCAAAAAGGGGCCGCCAAGCCCCTTTCTGCATGTATCGAAAAATGGTCACGCAGCCGATTTGGCCTCTTCGTTGTGCTCACGGACCCGCTTGGCCAGCACGGTGAACGTATCCAGGATGATCTCGCTTACGTGGCGCATCGCGCCGTCGCGGCCTTCGAATTTGCGATGCACCAGGCGGCCTTCCACCACCACGGGGGCGCCCTTGCCCAGCAGCAGGCCGGCCTGCTCGGCCACCCGGCCCCACGCCACCACCGTGTGCCACTGCGTGTCGGTCACCTTTTCCCCCGAAGCGTTGGTGTAGTGCTGGCGGGTTGCCACGCTCATGCGGGCCACCTTGCGGCCATTGCCCACTTCGCGCACTTCCGGTGCCATGCCCAAGTTGCCGGTGAGGCGTACAATGTTGTTCTGCGTTTTCATCTGTAAAGGTGTTTGAGGTTACTTGTTCGAGGAGCCTTTAGCCGAACTCCGCCGCAAACATCCGGGCATCGTTCAGCCCGATCCGGTTGATCTTGCGTTTGTAATCGTTCATAGCTGTTTGCAACCGTTTGTTGGGCGGGTGTTTATGCGGCGGGTTGCTCTTCTTTCGTTTAGCTAAAACCGCAAGGTGCGCGGCCCTTTAATCTATCCCGGCAATAGATTTTCAGGCGCACCAAACATGGGAGAAGCCACTATTGCTGCATCTCCCACGGGCAATCCGCCGCCAATGGGATCCATCTATCACCACACGCGTGGCGACGTGGGTGCCGATGCGTGGCGAGTTCCCGCGCACAACGGGGCTGACATTATCCGCCAGCCCATCAGTTATTGCCCGCGTTCAGGGAACCAGAACAAGCCGCTCGCGCTGCGTCTGACCTTGCGCCTGGACCTCTAGCACGTAGATGCCGGGTCGCTTACCGGATAAGTCTATGGACAATTCGGCCCCATTTGCCATGCGTGCCGTGTACACCAAACGGCCATTGAGGTCCAGCATGCGCACCAGCACACCTTGTCCCGCAATTAGGTTTGTACGGACGGTCACTACACCCGAGGCCGGGTTCGGGGACAGAGTGAAGTAGGAATATGCGGCTTCGTCCACAACACCGGTGGTAAGCAGGTCCGTGGCGGCGATGTGGTGATAGGCATTGGATTTTCCGGCAATCACCAGTTCGTGGCCATCTATCAGCGCTAGGGACCGTACCGGGCCTTCAAAATGGCAGAATGACTCCACGGCATCCGGCGCACCATGGAATACGGCCAACCCACGCCCCTGCACCTCGCCTGAGAGCAGGAATTCCCCTCCGACATACACCTTGTCGTTGTGTGCCTCCAACGCTTGGCCGGCCATCATCACGCTGCTAGCGGGCTGTGGAACGTAATCGCCGATGTTCGGCATCAACTGCTCCCATGTAGCACTGCCCGTGTACAGGCGCGCCAAACCGAAGTATGTCTCCGTGAAGGAGCGCATGTCCCCGGTGGCATAGAGATCGTCACCTACTACCAATAGGTCATTCACCGCGCCGTTGAGGCCATCGCCCAATTGCACCCAGGTGTTCCCATCCAAGTAAGCAACGTGCCTGATGTCGTTGGCCGGTGAGGCGGTGTTGGCATTGAAGTCGCCGCCGCACACCAGGTGTCCATCGAAATAGCTGATGCGCCGGACTTCATGGTTCAGCGACTGGCCCACCCATTCCCATCCTGTCCATCCCGCGCCGCTGAAGCGCTGAACGCCATGCATAGCGGTCAATATCCCGTAGTTGGTAGTGCTGCCGTAGAGCATGCCGTCATGCACGAAAAGGTCATGAAAGCCATAGGGATGACTGCCCAGGCACACGGCTTGTCCGGTCCATGTGTTGCCGTCCCACGTCATTAGGTCGTAGTGCGATGATTGATCCGAGGGCGGGGGAATCCCACCCACGTAGATGAAGCCGTCCAGTTCGGCCGCACAGGTAATGTCGAAGTATTCCGGGAATCCGGGCATCGGCATATAGGATGTGCCATTCCAGCGCGCCACACGGCTGCTGGCCGTGCTACCGGCCATGGTGAACGTGCCCGCCACGAGCATGTCCCCATCAGAAAGGCGCAATAACACTTGAACCTGTTTGTCCGTGCCCCCGCCCAATGTCTCCCATAGTACGTTGGGGGTTTGCGCGCGGGCGGACAAAATGGCCAGAAGCGCGAAAATGGTGAGAGCGATCCGTTGCATACCGACCGTATTCATCAATTCATACAAGGAGTGCAAGTTACAGGTTGAGCCCTTCCCGGCTTTCGGGCACGAAGGCCTGATTCCTCTTTTTGAGAAATGCGCAAATGCTTTCCGTCACCACCGCGCCCTACATTGCCATCGCATGGCCCGCCCGCTGCTGCTGCTATTCGTACTGGTGCTGCTTGCCCCAACAACGGCCTGCCAACGGCAAAGCACCGTGGTGGTGCCGGCCGTGTTCCATTGGCGGAACAACGATGCGCTGAATTACGCGGACCGCCAGGCCATTGCCGCCAACGGCGTGCAGCGCGTTTATTTCAAGGTCCTCGATATCGGCTGGAACCCGGCCAACGGCGCATACCCCGTTTCCTCCGTGGCGGTGCCCTACATGTGGCGCGGCTACTACGGCGGCCGGCCGGCATGGGCCGATTCGGTGCAATTGGTGCCGTCGGTCTTCATCACCAACGCCACCATGGAGCAGTTGGACCCGGAAGGGGTGGACCAGTTGGCGCGCAACCTGCTGCGCACATTGCGTGGGCAATGCCCACCCAACATCCAAAGCGTGCTGCTGGATTGCGACTGGACGGCCACCACGCGGGACCGCTTTTTCCGCCTGGTGCGCACCATGAAGGACAGCTTGGCCGTGCCGGTTTCGGCCACCATACGCCTGCACCAGTACGCGCATCCGGGCAAAACCGGCGTGCCGCCCGCGGACCGTGGCATGTTGATGGTGTACAACACGGGCAAGGTGAACGAACCGGGAATGCCCAATTCCATTTTCAGCCGGGAAGAAGCCGCTCCGTATTTCACGGGGAAAAAGCCCTATCCGCTGCCCATGGACCTGGCGTTGCCCGCCTTCTCCTGGGGCGCGCACTTCCGCAAGGGGCGCTTCATGGGCATTATGCAGGAGGACCAGATCGACCGGGCCGCCGCGCTGGGCCTGCTGAAAGGTGATCCCAATGGCCGCATGCAGGTGATCCGCGAGGAGAACGACCTGTTGCCCGAGCTGCATTTGGGCGATGAATTGCGCGTGGAACGCATGACGCCGGAGGTGATCCGGCAAGTGGCCGAATTGGCCCGGCAGGCGGTGAACAGCGATACCACCGCAGTGGCCTTCTTCGAGGTGGGCACCCGGGCTTTCCGTGGCCTGGACCCGTTGTTCACCGATAGCATCATCCGCTCCTTCGGCCCGCGCGCCCAGCGTCCGGATGCCTTGCCATTTCCACATGTACCAACCCCTCTTGAACGATGAAGCGCGGATTGATCCTATTGGCGCTTGGCCTATTCTCCCTTGTGCAGGAACAAGCGAACGGCTGCGGCTGGGGCGTGGAGGCGGAGGAATTCCGTTTCTGGCTGCTGCAACCCGAATTGGCCGATGCCAGCGAGCTGCACCCGTTCTACTTCACCACGGCGATCTTCAACGGGCCGGATGAGCAGGAGATCAAGGAAGTGGCCTACCGGATGAACCTGGCGGAATGGCGGGCCGTCACGGGCCCCGATGTGCCGGAAGAAGCGATCGCGGAGATCCTGTACGGAACGAGCCCCGAGGTGTTTTGGTCCCGCGAGAAGGAAATGTTTGCCGGGAATGCCTTCCTGCGGAAATTGGACGCGTTGGGCAAGGGGTGGCCGGCATACATCCGCTACGCCAAGCAGTGCGAGCAGTTGGTGAATATGAACGACCCGTGGGGGTTTGCCCCGAAGGACACGCCCGGCATCCGCAAGGCGTGGAACAAGGGGCAGAAACTGTTGAAGGAAGCACGCGGCCAGGAATTGCGTGCCCGCATCGCCTACCAGTTGGTACGGCTGGCGCATTACGCCCCGGAATTGAAGCTGGACGCACAGAAGGTGTATAACAAGGAACTCGCGCCCTTGCGCGGCAAGAGCTGGCTGGAGCCTTCCGCCGCCTTCTACGTGGCGGGCATGCTGAACAACCCCGCACGCGACCTGGCCTTCGCGGAACTGTTCGACCGCGCCATCGATAAGCGGTTCCGCATGGTGCAGCTCTTCGCCAACACCGGCACGGAAGACTACATCGCCCAGGCCACCAGCGACAAGCAACGGGCAACGCTGCTGGTGATGCGCAGCCTCCAACACCCCGGCCGCGCGCTGGGCGACCTGGAACGCATCGCTGCATGGGACCCCGGTAACCAGCACCTGCCGTTGCTGCTGTGCCGCGAAGTGAACAAGCTGGAGGACTGGCTGCTCACGCCGCCCCTCACCGGCTATCCGGCGGCCATCCGCCAGTGGGCCGGGGATGATGGGCTTACCGAAAGCGACGTGGCCAAGGCCGACCTGGCCTACCTGCGTCAAGTGAAGGCCTTCGTCAAAAGGATCCTGCCGCAGGCCACTGCGGGGCAACAACCGTTATTGCGCCTGCTCGATGGCCACCTCAGCTTCATAGCAGGTGATATGCCCGCCGTGCGCACGGCCATGGAAAGCGTAACGGCCGACCCAGCGGCCAGCACCAAAGCGCGCCTACAGGCCCACATCGACCGTGTGCTGGCCGGCATCATGGCGGCCAAGCAGCTG
>JBIQMI010000145.1:0-8140 GCA_044463585.1 Cryomorphaceae bacterium | reverse complement strand
TTCCTTGCCCGTGCCGGTGTCGCCCGTGATCAGCACGGTCATGTCCGTGGGCGCCACCAGTGCGATGTGGTTGGCCAGGGCGGTGGCGTGCGCGCCCTTGCCCTGTATGTATTCGGGTGCCGCAGCGCTCGCCTTGGTCCCCGTGCGCGACTTGGCCGTTTGGCGGGCCGGTGAGCTGCCGGCCTCCAGCGCCTCGCCGATCCGCATCAGGATCTCGTCGGGGTAAAGCGGCTTGCCGACGTAATCGTAGGCTCCTTTGCGCATCAGTTCCACGGCGGTGCGCACATCGGAATAGCCGGTGATGATGATCACCGCGGTGTCCATGGACACCGACTTGATGTGCTGCAGCATTTCCAGGCTGTCCGTGTCGGGCAACCGGTGATCGCACAGCACCAAGTCGTAGCGCGCCTTCTTCAGCAGGTCCTTGGCCGTGGAACCGCGCTGTGCGGAATCCACTTGGTAGCCGTTCTTTGTAAGCAGGCGCGTAAGCAGGGCACAGATGTCGGCGTCATCGTCTATGACGAGCAGGTTCGCTTTGGCCATTCGGTGGTGGTGGTTGGTTCAGTTTTTCAAGCCCAATGATCGCAGTCCGCCTAAGATACTCCCTTTGTCGAAGGGTTTGGAGATGAAAAGGTCGGCCCCGCGGTCGGTGGCATGCCGCTTTTCATTGTCCACGGCGCTGATCGCGATCACCTGTGCCGTCGGCTGTTTTTCCCGGATCTCCGGTATCATGTGGTAGCCCAGTCCATCGGGCAAATGGATATCGAGGAATACCGCTTGGTAAGTGCCCGATTCCAATTGTTCCCTGCCTTGGGCCATGGAGTGGGCCATGTCACATTTGAAACCTTCCCGACGCAACATGTTGTTCAACAGGAAGCAGATCTCGGTTTCATCGTCTATCAAAAGAACGTTCATTTTCCGAAGGCTTTCACCTACCTATCCATCGGTTGAGCGGAGGTGCTATTCAAGTGTCCGGCAAGAATACAGCACAGGGCCCACGGACGTCAGTTTTTCGTTGGAATGGGGAGAGTGTGCTTGGCGTACTGAAAAGATTGCGTGCCCCGTGCAAAAGGCTTGCCCACGGTAATGCAGGCGGTCAATGGCCCTTTATCGTGGGCAAATTGCTCCCGTTTGGGGAATTTGTTCCCCAATTTCGTCACAAGCTCCTTAACGCCCTAGCGGCAACCCGTGGGCAGAATGGTTATGACCAGCCATGCCCGTGCCAACTCGCGAAATTTCCTCGCGAACGGGTGTTACAGGTTGCAAATAACTCCGGTCATGAGCTCACGGCCAGTGTTACCTTTGCCGGTTGGCCGATTGTTGACATCCGACGCTACGTGACGAGCACACATTGGGTTGATTATCAGGATGTTTCAACAACCGTTCCACGTGGAACAGAACGATGAGTGAAAAATATGACGTTATCGTGGTGGGAGGCGGCCATGCAGGCTGCGAGGCCGCTGCTGCTGCAGCGAACATGGGCAGTTCGGTCCTGCTGATCACCATGAACATGGGCGTGATCGCCCAAATGAGCTGCAACCCCGCCATGGGCGGTGTGGGCAAGGGCCAGATCGTGCGGGAGATCGATGCCCTCGGAGGCTATTCCGGTATCATAAGCGATATCAGTACCGTCCAATTCCGCATGCTCAACCGCAGCAAGGGACCGGCCATGTGGAGCCCGCGCACACAAAACGACCGAAACCTCTTCGCGCATGCTTGGCGTGCAGAACTGGAGAAAATACCAGGAGTGCATTTCCGGCAGGATACCGTTACCGGGTTGATCACCGCCAAGGGGGCCGATGGCCAACCCCGGATCGAAGGGGTGCGCACCGGCACTGGGCAGACCATTCAGGCTCGCGCCGTAGTGCTTACCAACGGCACCTTTCTGGGCGCCGTCATGCACATCGGCGACAAGCAGTTCGGCGGAGGCCGCTCGGGCGAAAAAGCCTCGCATGGCATCACTGAGCAAATGCAGGAATGGGGTTTCGTTTCCGGCCGCATGAAGACCGGCACCCCACCCCGGGTGGATGGCCGCAGCATCGATTACAGCCAACTGGTGGAACAGCCCGGTGATGAAGATCCCGCAAAATTCAGCTTCTCAACCCGCACACGTCCGGCAGGAAAACAGCTGAGCTGCTGGATCACTTACACCAGTCCCGAGGTGCACGATGCCCTTCGGGAAGGCTTCGACCGCAGCCCCATGTTCACCGGGCGCATACAAGGTGTGGGGCCGCGATATTGCCCCAGTATAGAGGACAAGATCAACCGCTTTGCGGAGAAGGACAGCCACCAGGTATTTGTTGAACCCGAGGGTTGGGACACGGTGGAAAAGTACATCAACGGTTTCAGCACAAGCTTGCCAGAAGAGGTGCAATTGAAGGCATTGCGGAAGATGCCGGGCTTCGCCCAAGCACGCATTTTCAGGCCGGGGTATGCGGTGGAATACGACTACTTCCCTCCTACGCAGCTCAAGCACACCTTGGAGACCAAGCTTGTGGATGGCCTGTATTTCGCTGGCCAAATCAACGGCACCACCGGTTATGAGGAGGCCGCTTGTCAGGGGTTGATGGCAGGCATCAACGCGCATTTGAAGGTGCACGAACGCGATCCATTCACGCTGCGCCGCGACGAAGCCTACATTGGTGTACTGATCGACGACCTGATCACCAAGGGCACCGAAGAGCCCTACCGCATGTTCACCAGCCGGGCAGAATACCGCATTCTCTTGCGGCAGGACAATGCCGACCTGCGCCTTACCCCACTCTCACATGCCGTGGGTTTGGCGGATGGTGAACGCATGGCGCGGACGGAACAAAAGGCGGCCCATACCCAAACACTGATCGATGCCTTACGCACGGAAAGCGTGGCGCCGGAAGATGCGAATCCCGTGATCGTTCCACGTGGAACAGAGCCGATAAAACAGCGGGTAAAGCTGATGAGCCTGCTGCTAAGGCCCCAGCTGCAATACGGCGATATCGAAAGCATGTCTCCCGCCGTGCGGGACTTGGTTACGGGTTTCGGGGAAATCCGCAACGAGGTAGTGGAACAAGCCGAGATCAAAGCCAAATATGAGGGCTACATTGAAAAGGAGCGCAACCTGGCCGATCGATTGTTGCATCTGGAGGATGTACCACTCCCTGACGATATGCCATACCAGAAGTTGAGTTCCATCTCGTTTGAGGCCCGCCAGAAGTTGGACCAAGTACGCCCTGCTTCGCTGGGCCAGGCCTCACGGATCAGTGGTGTTTCTCCTGCCGATATCAGCGTGTTGATGGTCTATTTGGGCCGCTAAAAATTGAAATCGTTCCACGTGGAACAATATCATGGTAGCCATTCAACATTGCCCCATTTGCGGATCGGATAAGCATGACTTGGCCCTGACCGCAATCGATGAAACAGTGACCAAGGAAAGTTTTTCCATCCAAGCTTGTGACACATGTGGCTTCCATTTCACCTCTCCCCGACCCGAGGAAGGATCATTGGGCAAATACTACCAGTCCGGGGAGTACATATCCCATTCCGCCCAGGCCAGAACGTTCAGGGACCGGGTCTATCGCGCGTTGCGCAGGCTCACCGTCAAAGGGAAGCACAGGTTACTCGCAAGAACCCATCCCAGTGGCCACGTGCTGGATGTCGGTTGCGGAACCGGTGACTTTTTGTTCCACTTGCAGCAGAAGGGTTACCAATGCCAAGGAATAGAACTGAGCCGAGCAGCCAGGTCCTTGTCAAAGGAGAAGGGCCTGCGCGTGCACGAAAAGCTTTCAGATCTTGCATCAGTTCCCACCTTTGATATCATCACTTTGTGGCACGTCCTGGAACATTTGGCCGATCCGATGGCCACCTTAGTGCAGTTGAAAGGGATGCTGAAGCCGAACGGGTTACTTGTTATTGCCGTGCCCGACAGGGAAAGCTGGGATGCGAAGCACTACGGCAGCAAGTGGGCCGCTTGGGATGTACCACGCCACCTCTCCCACTTCCGGCGGCACGATATCCTCTCCGCCCTAAAAAGAGCAGGATTCACGAACATCCGTGTGCGCGGCATGTGGCTGGATGCCGCCTACGTCTCCATGCTCAGCGAACAGTACAAAGGAGCTGGGCCGATCGGGTCCTTCCTGAAAGGGGTCGGCTTCGGTATTTGGTCAAATGCGGTCGCATTCACCTCCAAACGGCCCACTTCCAGCTCATTATACATTGCCAATATTTCTTAATTGGTGCTTTATGCCGTTTTGAGCCGATTTCCGGCGCTATAGCTGGTTTGGGGCGTGTTACCTATCTTGACCTGCCGAAACCCTTGCAATTCTCACATTCTTATATTCAACTGATTTCTAAAGGGTTACGCGCCTCGAATTCAGCCATATTCCCCGTTCGACGAGTTCCGGCTACTCGTGGTTCGTAAAGTCTGGGGCCTTTGCCCTTTTCAGCAGCCGTACCTTTGCAACCCCAATTCAATCAACCATGAGCACCCTCACATCCACATCACCCGTATCAGAAATTCTTCACCTCTGGAAAATAGGTCGGGACAACTCAGGCGTTTCCACCGGCAGCCATTGGTTAGAGGGTGAAGCTGAGCGCTTGGTCTCATACTCCCCGGTGGACGGTGCGGAGATCGCAACGGTGCGCGGTGCGTCTCGTACGGAGTACGACCAGGCTGTGGAAACCGCCCAAAAAGCGTTCATCGAGTGGCGCAAATGGCCTGCCCCGAAGCGGGGCGAGGTTGTACGCCAATTCGGGGTGGCCCTGCGCGAGCACAAGGCGGAATTGGGCAAACTGGTGAGCTATGAAATGGGCAAGAGCTACCAGGAAGGCCTTGGCGAGGTACAGGAGATGATCGACATCTGCGATTTCGCCGTTGGCCTCTCGCGGCAATTGCATGGCCTTACCATGCACAGCGAAAGGCCCGAGCACCGCATGTACGAGCAATGGCACCCCTACGGGCCCGTCGGGATCATTACGGCGTTCAACTTTCCCGTGGCGGTATGGTCGTGGAACACGGCGCTGGCCTGGGTTTGCGGCGATGTAACCATTTGGAAACCGAGCGAAAAAGTGCCCTTGTGCAGCTTGGCATGCCAAGCCATAATAGCCGAGGTGCTGAAGAAGAACGGCGCACCGGAAGGGGTGAGCGTTATCGTGAACGGCGGCCGCGAGGTGGGCGAATGGCTCGCCGAGGACAAGCGCATTCCATTGATCAGCGCCACCGGCAGCACCCGCATGGGCCTGGCCGTGGGTACCGCTGTTGCAAAGCGCATGGGCCGCTCCCTGCTTGAGCTGGGCGGCAACAACGCGATCATCGTAAGCGAAAAGGCCGACCTCGACATCGCCATGCATGCCGCTTTGTTCGGCGCTGTGGGCACTGCCGGCCAACGCTGCACCACCACGCGCAGGTTGATCATCCACGATTCGGTCTATGACAAGTTCACCCAAAAACTGGCCAAGGCCTACGGCCAACTGCGCATCGGCGACCCGCTCGACGAATCGAACCACGTGGGGCCGCTGATCGATAAGGATGCCGTGGGAATGTACCGCAAGGCCTTGGAGGCCGCCGTGCAACAAGGTGGTAAAATGCTGGTTAAGGGCGATGTGCTCAGTGGCGAACGGTACGCCAGCGGCTGCTACGTGCGCCCGGCCATTGTGGAGGCCAATCCCGGCATGGACATCGTGAAGCAGGAAACCTTCGCGCCGATCCTTTACGTGATGCGCTACAGCGGCGGGGTAGAGGAGGCCATTGCCATGCAGAACAACGTGGCCCAAGGGCTCTCCTCCTCCATCATGACCACCGATGTGCGTGAAATGGAACTGTTCCTGGGCGCGGCCGGCAGCGATTGCGGGATCGCCAACGTGAACATTGGCACCAGCGGAGCCGAGATCGGCGGTGCGTTCGGTGGCGAGAAAGAGACCGGTGGCGGCCGCGAAAGCGGATCCGACGCGTGGAAGGCCTACATGCGCCGCCAAACCAACACCATCAACTACGGTACCACGGTACCGTTGGCGCAGGGGATCAAGTTCGACCTGTAGCCAGCACTTACCTTGGCGGCCGTCGGATGCCCGAAAAGCACATTGGTAGCCTTGTATTGTGCGCGGCAATGCTGTTGGCATGCGGCCAGCGGCCGGGCACACATCCGCATGCACCGGTGTTGGCCGAGGGGCCTTGGCAAATGCAACTCGATCTGGACAGTACGGCCGGCTACCGGCCGTTGCCGTTCAATTTCGAATTGCATAGGTCGCCGGGGCAGGAGTACCGCATGGTGATCCATAACCAGGAGGAGGCCATTACGGTCGATTCCGTGGTGATCATGGGCGATAGCCTGTTCATCCAGATGCCGTTCTTCAATTCGGCCTTCCGGGGCCACATCGTATCGGACAGTGTGTTCGCCGGCCATTGGACCAACCATTACAAGGGGCCGGATTACCAGATCCCGTTCACGGCCCGGGCAGGGGCCCAACCACGATTCCCCAATTCCCTGGGTCCACCTGTTGGCGACATCACCGGGGATTGGGAGAACTATTTCCAATCCCCTTCCGGCCCGGAGCCTGCAATAGGGATCTTCACTTCCGAAGAAGGCCGGGTAAGGGGCACCTTCGCCACGGAAACCGGCGACCTGCGCTTTTTGGAGGGTGTCCACACCGGTGATTCGCTGTACCTCTCATCTTTCAATGGCTCACAGGCCTACCTGTTCAGGGCCAAGGTGTCACAGGATAGCATGGTTGGTGAATTCCTCAGTGGCCACCGCTGGAAACAGGAATGGTCCGCCCGAAGAAGCCCGGGATTCGCACTTTCGGACGAGGAGAAGTTGACCCAATTGGACCGTTCGCATCCGGTCGATTTTTCCCTGCCCGATGTGGATGGAAACATAATTTCCTATTCCGATGCCCGGTTCCGGGGCAAGGTGGTAGCCTTGGAGATCATGGGCACCTGGTGCCCGAACTGCCTCGACCAGGCCCGCATGATGAAGGAGTTCCACCAAGCCTTCCATGCCCAAGGATTGGAGACCGTGGCCATGGCCTTTGAGCATGATACGGACCCCGGGCAGGCGGCAAAGGCCCTGCGGAACTTCAGAAACAGGCTGGCACTGCCGTATCCATTGCTATTCGCTGGCAGCAAAAAGCGCGAGAACGTGGCCGCCCGCCTTCCGTTCCTCCGGCAGTTGAAGGCCTACCCCACCACCTTGTTGATCGGGCGCGATGGCCAAGTGAGGCACATTTACACCGGCATTTATGGCCCGGGCACCGGAGAACGGTACCACCGTTTCAGGTCGCGCATGGAGCGGGCGATCCAGCAGCTGCTGGATGAACCGCCGCCCCTATCGGCCACCGGGCACCAGTAGGTCGGGCAACGGCGGGATTTCCTGCTGGCCCAGGACCCAAGCGATGTGGAACACCAACAAGGCCCGCTGCCTCAGCAGGTCGAAACGGATCTTGTCCACTTCATCGTAGGGCCCGTGGTAGTCCTCATGGGTGCCGTTAAAGAAGAAGGCCACCGGAATGCCGTGCTTGGCGAAGTTGTAATGATCGCTGCGGTAGTAGAATCGGTTGGGGTCATCATCCGCATCATAGCGATAATCCAGTTGCAGCTTGGTGTACAGCGCGTTCTGCTCCTCCACCAAGGTGCCCAATTGGCTGCTGATCTTGTTGCTGCCGATCACATATACGTAGGGCACGGTGTCGCTGTACAATTCATCCACGCGGCCGATCATATCTATGTTCAGGTTGGCCATGGTACTGTCCAAAGGGAATACGGGATGGACCGTGTACCAGCGCGATCCGAACAGGCCTTTTTCCTCACCGCTGACCGCCATGAACAGCATGCTGCGCCGCGGCCCATGGCCCTCCGCCTTGGCCTTGGCGAATGCCCTGGCCATCGCCAGTACCGCCACGGTGCCGGAGCCGTCATCGTCCGCCCCGTTGTACACTTCCCCATCCTTGATCCCCACGTGGTCGTAGTGGGCGGTCACCACCACCAACTGCCCTTTCAAGTCGCTGCCTTCCACGTAGGCCAGCACATTCTCGCCGGTCAGTTGCTTGCTGAGGTCGGTGTACGTGAACTGTACCGGCACTTGGAGCATCACCCGCTGCTTGGCCGCTTTTTTCAAGACCTTCCGGGCAGAAAGCCCCGCTTGGGCGATCACTTGACCCGCAAAGGCCG
>JBIQMI010000144.1:0-8144 GCA_044463585.1 Cryomorphaceae bacterium | reverse complement strand
TGTTGGAAACGATGATGAGGTCGCTGTTCGGCGCAACCCCCTCGCAATGGCCATTGCCGTTGCTGTTGGCCGCGGCGGTGGCCGCCACCGTGGTGCCGTGCCCGTACTGGGACGGCAGGTCGTTCGCCGGGCACAGCCCCGCATTGATCGCCGTGCTGTCCCAGGCCTGCCCGTAGCCGAATTCCGCGGGTGTCCATTCGGGATCGGCCACATAGTTCTGGTCCCAGTAGTGCAGCACCCGCGTGCGGCCCGTGGTGTCGCGGAAATCGGGGTGCGACAGTTCGATGCCGGTGTCGATGATCCCCACCAGCACGCCTTCGCCATCAAAGCCCTGCAGCAGCGGGGCCATGCCGGCACGGGCCTCCTCCACCCAGGCCTTCACGCGCATGCTGTCGTTCAGCGCATGCCCCTTGGAAAGGCTGAACACCACGCAGCGCACGGCCTCCTCGCCGTTCAACGCAGGCACCTGCCCGGCGGGCAATTCCGCCTGCACCCAGTCCGGCAGGGTCATTTTCACCCTTCCGCCCAGGCGGGCCACCGCGCGCGAAACGGCTTCGGCCTCCCCGCCCAGGAACAGGTCCACCGGCTGCTGTTGTTCGGCCTTGGCCAACCACGCCTGCAATTGGAAGCCCAGTTTGATGGGCCCTTGGGCCGTGCAGCCCAGCGTTGCGGCGATCAGCGCCAACGCCGAAAGGAAACGGATCACCATGGCCCGAATTTAGGCGGAAACGGCCTCGTTCATCTCGGCGAAGGACGGCACCCGCGGCAGGAAATTGATCTTTCCGCCCACATGGTCCACGCGGCAGCAATAGTGCACCAGCCCGTTGGTCACCAGCAGGTACGGCACCTTGAACACGGTGTTGTAGCGGGCGGCCTGCTCAAAGGCGTCCAGGTCGGGCTTCACACCGGGGGCCTTGCATTCCACCAGCAGCAACGGCGCGGCATTGCGCGCGTGCAGCACGATGTCGGCGCGCCGCGTAAGGCCGTGCATCGACAGTTTGCGTTCCACCACCAGCAGCGAGGCCGGGCAGCCCAGGTCGTGCATCAAGTGGTTCAGCACATGCTGCCGCACCCACTCCTCGGGCGTAAGCACCACCCACAACCGCCGCACCGGATCGAAAATGCGCCAACCCTCCGCACCATGTTTAGTTTTGACACCGTGGTCCGGCAGGTTCAACGCTTGCATCACCATTGAAAAACACCCCGCAAAAGTGCATACCAAGGAAGACATCGTGAAAAACTGGCTGCCCCGCTACACGGGCGTGCCCCTGGAGGAATTCAAGCCCTACGTGCTGCTCACCAATTTCGACAACTACCTCGACCTGTTCGTGGAACAAACGGGCGCCAAGCTCTACGGCGAGGGAAAGCCCATGCAGGTGGGCATTGCCGAGGACATGGTGATGATCAACTTCGGCATGGGAAGCCCCACCGCGGCCACCGTCATGGACCTGCTTTCCGCGGTGATGCCCAAGGCCGTGCTGTTCCTGGGCAAATGCGGCGGACTGAAGAAGAAGAATGAACTGGGCGACCTGATCCTGCCCATCGCGGCCATCCGCGGCGAAGGCACCAGCAACGACTACTTCCCGCCCGAGGTGCCCGCCCTGCCCAGCTTCATGATCCACCGCGCCGTAAGCGGCGTGATCCGCGACATGGAGCTCGACTATTGGAGCGGCACCGTGTACACCACCAACCGCAGGGTATGGGAGCACGACGAGCATTTCAAGGAGCGCCTGCGCCGCGACCGCTGCATGGCCGTGGACATGGAGACCGCCACCATCTTCATCACCGGCTTCCACAACGAAATACCCACCGGCGCGCTGCTGCTGGTGAGCGACCAGCCCATGATCCCCGAAGGGGTGAAGACCGGCGAAAGCGACAGGAAAGTGACCGGCCGCTTCGCGGAGAACCACGTGAAGGTGGGCATTTCATCGCTGCGCGACATCATCAACGAAGGGCGCTCGGTGAAGCACCTGCGCTTTGAATGAGCACCACCGAGCATTTCAAGAAGATCCGCAAGGAGCTCGCCACCGGCAAGTTCAGGCCCATCTATTTCCTCCACGGCGAAGAGCCTTTCTTCATCGACCGCATCGCGGAGGAAGTGGAACGCTATGCCCTGCAGGAGCACGAGCGCGACTTCAACCTCAGCATCCTCTACGGCAAGGACAGCGATCCCGGCACCCTGCTCGAGTCGTGCCGGCGCTATCCCATGATGGCCGAGCGGCAAGTGGTGGTGCTGCGCGAGGCGCAAACCTGGGTGCCGCGCGGCAAGCACGACCCCTTCGACGACCTGCTCCCCTATTTCGAAAAGCCCACCACCACCACGGTGCTGGTGATCTGCTACAAGCACAAGAAGGCCGATGGCCGCAAGGGCTGGCTGAAAACGCTGGCCAAGGAACACCTGGTGTTCACCAGCGACAAGCTGAAGGAGGAAAAACTGCCCGAGTGGATCCAGATGTACGTGGCCAGCCACAAGCGGCGCATCGGGCCCGTGGAAAGCAAGCTGCTGGCCGATCATTTGGGCAGCGACCTCGGCAAGCTCACCAATGAGGTGGAGAAACTTTGCCTGGTCACCGGCCACGGCGAGGCCATCACCAGCGATGTGATCCAGCGCAACGTGGGCATCAGCAAGGACTACAACGTGTACGAGCTGCAAAAAGCCCTCGGCGAACGGGACCATGTGAAGGCGCAACGCATCGCGCAATTCCTGGGCTCGGACAAGAACTCGCCCCTGGTGATGGTGGTGGGCTCCCTGGGTGCCTATTTCACCAAGGTGGGCATCGTGCATGCGCAGGCCGGCAAGCCGCAGGCCGAAATGGCGGCGGCGCTGAAGGTGGCGCCCTACTTCCTGAGGGAATACACCAGCGCCGCGACCAAGTACAGCCCCGCCAAGCTGATGCAGGTACAGCACCTGCTGCGCGAGGCCGACCTGCGCAGCAAGGGGCTTGACAACAGCAGCGCCGACGATGCCGAGCTGCTGCGCGAACTGGTGGCCCGCGTGGTGATGTAACGGGGATCGCGTCCCGGAAGGCGCTGCCGCGCGCCAACGACCGATGCCGGATGCCCGGTACCTTTGCCGCCCTTATGGCGCAAATGGAACTTCCCAAGCATTACGACCCCACCGCCGTGGAGAATAAATGGTACCAGTATTGGCTGGACAACCGCTACTTCCACAGCACACCGGACGATCGCGAGCCCTACACTGTGGTGATTCCCCCGCCCAACGTTACCGGGGTGCTGCACATGGGGCACATGCTGAACAACACCATACAGGACGTGCTGGTGCGCCGCGCCCGCATGCTGGGCAAGAACGCCTGCTGGGTGCCCGGTACTGACCACGCCAGCATTGCCACCGAGGCCAAGGTGGTGCGCATGCTCGCCGAACAGGGGATCAAGAAAAGCGCCATCGGCCGCGAGGAGTTCCTCAAGCATGCCTTTGCCTGGAAGGAGAAGTACGGCGGCGTGATCCTCGAGCAGCTCAAGAAGCTCGGCGCCAGCTGCGATTGGGAGCGCACCCGCTTCACCATGGAGCCCGCCCTCAGCGAGGCCGTGATCGACGTGTTCATCGACCTGCACCGCAAAGGCCTGGTGTACCGCGACTACCGCATGGTGAACTGGGACCCCGTGGCCCTTACCGCCGTAAGCGATGAGGAAGTGCTGCACAAGGAGGTGAACTCGAAGTTGGTCCATGTGCGCTATCAGGTGGAATCCCTTACCCCCGGCTCCTCTTCCAACGAGGGCGGTGCCGGGGAATGGATCACCATCGCCACCACGCGGCCCGAGACGATCCCCGGCGATACCGCCGTGGCCGTGCACCCGGAAGACCCGCGCTATGCCCACCTCAAGGGCAGGCGCGTGATCGTGCCGCTGGTGAACCGTCCCGTGCCCGTGATCTTCGATGACTACGTGGACCGCGAGTTCGGCACTGGTGCACTGAAGGTGACCCCAGCGCACGACACCAACGACCACGAGATCGGCAAGCGCCACGGCCTGAAGGTGATCGACACGCTGGAGCCCAACGGCACCATGGCCGCCGCCGCTCAGGTATGCGTGGGCGAGGACCGCTTCGTGGCGCGGAAGAAGATCACCAAGATGCTGGAGGAGGCCGGCCACATGGTGAAGGTGGAGGACATTGTGAACAAGATCGGTGTGAGCGAGCGCACCGATGCCGTGATCGAGCCGCGCCTCAGCCTGCAATGGTTCGTGAAGATGGCCGAACTGGCCCGGCCCGCGCTGGATGCGGTGAAGGATGGCCGCGTGAAGCTGCACCCGCAGAAATTCGTGAACACCTACACCCACTGGATGGAGAACGTGCGCGACTGGTGCATCAGCCGCCAGTTGTGGTGGGGCCAGCGCATTCCCGCGTGGTACAACGAGACCGGGGACGTAACCGTGTGCAAGACCGAGGCCGAGGCCATCGCGCAGTTCAAGGCGGCGGGCCAAAGCACCCAGGGCATACGGCAGGATGAGGACGTGATGGACACCTGGTTCAGCAGCTGGCTGTGGCCCATCAGCGTGTTCGACGGCATCGCCGAGCCGGACAACAAGGACATCCGGTACTACTACCCCACCAACGACCTGGTGACCGCGCCGGAGATCCTCTTCTTCTGGGTGGCCCGCATGATCATGGCCGGCCTGGAATACCGCGGCGAAGTGCCCTTCCGCAACGTGTACCTCACCGGCATCGTGCGCGACAAACAGGGCCGCAAAATGAGCAAGAGCCTCGGCAACAGCCCGGACCCTATCGAGCTGATGCAGCAGTACGGCGCCGACGGCGTGCGCACCGGCATGCTCTTCTCCAGCCCCGCCGGCAACGACCTGCCCTTCGATGAAAGCCTTTGCGCGCAGGGCCGCAACTTCGCCAACAAGATCTGGAACGCCTTCCGCCTGGTGAAAGGCTGGACCGTGGCCCAGGAGCAACAGCCGGCCGCCAACGCCGCGGCCGTGGCCTGGATGCGCAGCCGCATACAGCGCACCACCCGAGAGCTGGATGAACTCTACGCGCAGTTCCGCATCAGCGAGGCCCTGATGGCCACCTACAAGCTCATCTGGGACGATCTCTGCAGCTGGTACCTCGAGGCCGTGAAACCCGCATTCGTGGAAGGCGTGCCGCAGCCGATCGATAACGCCACCTACACCGCCACGGTGGAACTCTTCGAGGAAGTGATGAAGCTCCTGCACCCCTTCATGCCCTTCCTCACCGAGGAATTGTGGAGCCACCTGCGCGAGCACAAAGGCCCGCAGGATGCGCTCATCATTGCCGCCTGGCCCCAAGGCGGCATGGGCGATCCGGAGCTGGAAGCGGAGATCCAGCATGCCTTCGACCTAGTGAGCGGTGTGCGCAACATCCGCAACCTGCGCGGCATCAGCCCCAAGGAGCCGATGGCCCTGCAGGTAAAAGGCTCCTCCCCCTTGGGCGGTGCCGCCCGCAATATCGTGTACAAGCTGGCCAATGTGTCCGCGCTCAACAGCGTGGAGCAGGCCGGCGAAGGCTGCATCACTTTCCTCACCGGCACCACGGAATACGCCGTGGACCTGGGCGGCAGCATCGATACCGGCGAGGAACTGAAAAAGGCCGAGGAGGAATTGAAGTACCTGCGCGGTTTCCTGGCCAGCGTGGACAAGAAACTCTCCAACGAACGCTTCGTGAACGGTGCGCCCCCCGCGGTGCTGGAGAACGAACGGAAGAAGAAGACCGACGCCGAGGCCAAGATCAAGGCACTGGAAGAAAGACTGGCGGTGCTGAAGTGATCGGTTGGAAGTAGAGGGTGGCCAGCGCACTTGAACGAAGCAAGCGGCGGGCACACATTTTACGATCGCTAAGAAGTTCAGTCTGCTATTACATGCCTTACGGTTTGTGAATTCAACAACAAAGCCATGTTGCGAGGCATGCACAATGCGAACCTAACGTATAACTTATAAACATTTACATTTTTGGCTTGACTGCGCTTGATTTCTTCTTTACCTCTGCTCCCGGAACTTCGATTTAAGGCTCCATATCAGTTATGGATTGAGTATACAAGGGAGAAAACTAACTCCCCATTATCTGGCAAGTATCAGCCAACCCAAGCAATGTCAGAGTTCGAACGCTTTTCGTTGCCGGTTGTAGGCATGGACCGTGAATTATTCCGTAGCACCCAATATAATGGAATTACACGGCTCCAACCATCAATTCTATTAACTGACTAGCATTTGGCTTAATGCGACCTCGTGCACTAACGAAATTACTCACACCCAATAATCATGCGCACCATAGGTTCCCTGCTCATTTGTGCACTCCCGGGGTTGGTGGTAGCCCAATGCACCGGCGGTGATCACATTTACCATCCGTTCGGGTCCTGTACCGCTGGGTACATCGCCCTTGCCTGCCCCGATGAGATCGATTCGGTGGTATGGTCCAACGGCCAAGTGGGCTTTGAGGCCCACTTAACGCCCGGTGTATACGCTTGGCAAGCCTACGCCAATGGAGAGGTCGTTCAGTCCTCCAGCGGCATCGAGATCGTGCAATTGGCGTGGTCCATTTCCGATGTACAGAACTATTGGATGGACAACACAGGCTTCACGATCAGCGGTTGGGCCGAAGTACCGTGGTGTGGCACCTCTGCCTGGAACGCCCCCTGCTGTTCGCCGGAAAGCGAGCTCACCTATATGCGTTTGGTACAGGATGGCACCACGGAGATCACCACCGGGCCATGTGCCGGTTGCGATTCCATGCCGTGCCACGGGAGCACGTTCCGGTTCGGTGGCGTGCCCACGGGCCACAGCTACACCGTACGCCTTTACGACCTGGGCTGCGGCAACATGGTGGACGATACCACGCAGATCATCGCGCATGCCTGCGACAGCCTGAAGCTCGTGGTGGAAACAACCGGCACACCGCCCGGCAACCTGCAAGGTGCGATAGTCCTGGTGGAGGCGCAGCCTGATACCACCGAGCCTTATCCGCTACAGGCACCGGTGTCCGGTGTTGCGGCGCTTTACCGCGGCCTGGAGGGATGGGACATGGTGGGCACCATGATCAATGGCAGTTCCGCGACCTGGGCCGGACTGGATACCGGATACTACCGCGTGGTCTTCACACCGGATGCCGCCTGCAACCGGATCACCGAGACGGTCCATATTTCCGTACCCGTCGGTTTGGAAGATCCCACGCACTCGCCCAAGGTGGCCATCAGCCAAACCGATGATCCCGGCAAGATCATGGTGCGGGTTGAAAATGGTGTGCCGGTACAGGTACGAATGTTCAGTGCCTTGGGCCAAGAAGTGGCCATCCGGAAGCTGGGAGGCGGCCTTTACGACATCGGCGCCTTACCCATGGGGATGTACGTAGTGAAGTTCCATGTGGGCAGCGCAATACACTCCTGCAAATTCGTAAGGCACTAAGGCCCTCCAGCTCACTGCTCCACGAAACGGGCATGCCTTACCCCGGTGTACATGCCGGGCAGTGTACATGTGACCATCCTTCCCCAACGCGCCACCGCACCGCGGAGCTTATGCACGGCGGCGGACCGGGAAAAAATGCCGGGTCCTTACGGGGCGCGCGGAATGTTCGGGCCTGTTCCTTGGCGGCACACGCCTTGCGCCTTCGGCCGAAACCATTAAACCCAACAACAAATGCCGAAGAAGGAAAAAACGAGCGGCCTCGAAAAGCTGTTCGAGGAGCAGGTAATGGACATGTACTACGCGGAGAAGAAGCTGGTGAAGGCGCTGAAGAAAATGGCCGGCAAGGCCAGCGACCAAAAGCTGAAGAGCGCCTTCCAGGACCACCGCGAGGAGACCGAGGGCCATGTGCAGCAGCTTGAACAAGTGTTCGAACTGCTGGGCAAACGGGCGAAGGGCAAAACCTGCCACGCCATGGACGGCCTGATCGAAGAGGCCCAGGAGATCATGGAGGACTTTGAGGACGATCCCGCGTTGGACGCCGCATTGGTGGTGGCCGCACAAAAAGTGGAACACTACGAGATCGGCACCTATGGATCGCTGATCGCCTATGCCGATGAGCTGGGGCTGAAAGAGGCCTCCAAGATCCTGCAGCAGATCCTGAAAGAGGAAAAAGCCTGCGACCAGAAGTTGACCAGCATGGCCGAAAGCTCGCTGAACATGGCCGGCGAGGCCCACCGCGGGCAAGGCAAGGAAATGAAGAACGG
>JBIQMI010000143.1:0-8194 GCA_044463585.1 Cryomorphaceae bacterium | reverse complement strand
GGACAGGATTTACAGGATTACAATTTGCCAAGGTGCCAATTCGCCAATTTGCCAACAAGGTGCGCCAAGCGCGTCTTGCTTTTGGACAGGATGGGCAGGATTGACAGGATTTACGAGGTCAATCCGCCAAGGTGCCAATTCGCCAAATCGCCAATTCCCTAGGGCTTGGAATACCGTGCAGCTTCCAGCTGCTAGCCTCTAGCTGTTGGCTTGTTCAGCGGCGGGGACACACGCGATTGACCAAGGGCAGCAGCCCGATACATGGAAACGATGGGCACCGCATGGAGCAAAACGGCATCTTCAACAGGCGTCAATTTCCTGATCCGTATCTTCGCGCAACTGCATACAGCCTCCGCATCCAAAAACAGGTCTTCCAGTTTGATCGATCCCCGGCGGAGGCTTGAACCATGCGGGTGTGAACATGTCAACATTCGAAAAAAGACAAAAAGAAAAGAAACGCCAGCAGAAGAAGCTGGACAAGCTCCGCCGCAAGGAGGAGCGCAAGGCAAACTCCACGGACGGCAGCCTCGAATCGATGATGGCCTATGTGGACGAGAACGGAATGCTCACCGATACGCCGCCAGACCCGGAAAAGCGGGTGGAGATCGACGCGAGCGAGATCGTGCTGGGCATACCCCCGAAGGAGGCCGATGAGCAGGCACACCTGCATACCGGAGTGGTCGATTTCTTCGATACCTCAAAGGGCTTCGGCTTCATCAAGGAGATCGGTGGCCACGGCCGCTACTTTGTGCACGTAAGCGGGCTGCTGAAGGAGATCCGCGAAGGGAACAAGGTGGTTTTTGAGCTTGAGCGCGGCCCGAAAGGCATGAATGCCGTAAGGGTGGACCTGGCCTGAGGCGGCGCCGCACCCGCAAGGCCGTGCCAGCGGCCAACTAAAATTACAGCATAGACCGTAGACGGTTTGGGGTGATCCCCGGATGGTGCCGCGGGTCGCAAGGATTGAGCTTTGCCCAAACCTTTCGCCCTGCCCCATCCCGCTTGCATCCGCCCCCTGCGGCACGGCCATCTGCCGCTGCTGTGCCGCACCCTGCTGGCGGCGGCCCTGCTATTGATCGGCATGGCCGGTGCGCACGCCCAAAAACGCGTATTGGTTGAGAACAAGGAGACCGCGCTGGTACATGCCCGCGAGGCTTTGGCCGCTGCCATGGCGCCCGGTGGGCCCTTGCACCAGACCGTGGTGAAAGAAAACCTGATAGGCCGCTACCTGCTGCAGGTAAGCTTCAGGGAGAAAGGAACGATCGTGAACGTTTTCGTGGCCGAGGCCAACGACGGCGATATCCGCTCGCAGAACCGCTTCAAGCAACTTGTTCACGGCTACCGGCTGCCCTTCAGCATACCGAAAGGGAAGCAATACCGCATTGAACAGGAATTCAACCTCAACGCCATCAACCACCATGCACCGTAACATGAAACACAAGCTCCTCGCCCTGCTCCTATGCTCCGCATCCGCCCTGTACGCACAAAAGGAAATGCCCGTCATGTGGGACGTAAAACAGGACCACAAGGGCGACCACTCCGGTACCGGCAGCGAGGAACGCGGGCACGGCTACACCGCTGACGACAAACAGATCACGGTGTACGATACCAGAACCGGACAAACCATTTGGACCTCCAAGTTCAAGGAACTGGTGCCTAAGCTGAAGAAGGTGGACGACCTGATCCCCTTTTGGGAAAGCGATGCCATTTTCCTGTTCGACCGCCGCATGGGCAAGGACCAATTGGCCGTGGTGAACATGGCGGACGGCAAGCTATTGTGGAACTCGGAGATCTACCAGGACCTGAGCAGCGACAACATCGTGTACGTGCCGGAAATGGACGCCTTCGTGATCGCGCTGAAGGACAAGCTGGTATTCGTGAAGGCCAAGACCGGCGAAGAAGTATGGAGCACCACCAAGTTCAAGGGCGTGGTGGGCCAATACGTGCGCACGGGTGATGGCACCATGGTAATGGTGAATTTCATGCCCGGCGAACTGGCGGCCTTGTTCAGCGGCTTCAAGAACCAGATCGTGCGCATCGACCTTTCCAACGGCAACATCCTGTGGGAGAACACCTACGTGGGCCGCGCCGAGCGCAAGGTGATCACCGGCAAGTTCCTGTACGACCTGGAGATCAACGGCGACAAGGTGTTCCTGCGCATGAACGGTATACAGGCCTACGACCTGAACACCGGCAAGAACCTGTACAGCGCAGCCTTCGACTACACCCCTGACGGCGTGGTGGGCAGGCCGCTGAACGCGCGCCGCTTCGGCGTGTATGGCGCTGTGGCCGACCCGCTGACCGTGGGCGACGACCTGTACGTGCTGGACATGAGCAACCGCCGCAACCAATACCTGAAGAAATACAACAAGCAGAGCGGCCAATTGCTGTGGACCAGCCCGGAGATCAAGGGCGGCGCCAAGGCCATACCGGCCATGTACGTGGTGGGCGACCGCGTGCTGTTGCAGATCGGCGGCAACGTGGAAGCCCAGGCCTACATCGTGAAAACGGACGCCGACGGCAATGTGACCCGCGAATGGCGCGTATGGCGCCCCAATGTGAAGCCCAACGGCATACAGGCGTTCAACACAAGCGATGGCAGCCTGGCGTGGGAGAGCGAACGCTTCCGCAAGGGCATAACCAACGCCGTGGTGCTTGGCGACCAATTCGTGGTGTGCAGCGGCAAGGAGCTGTACAACCTCGACATCGCCACCGGTGCCGAGAAATTCACCGTGCCCGTGGCCAAGGGCGGCGTGGGCAACGCCGACCAGATCTTCACCTACAAGGACCGCGTGATGGTGGTGGGTGAAAAAGGCGTGAGCGCCTTCAACATGGCCACAGGCGAGCCCGTGGCCAGCGGCAAGTACAAAAAGGCCGACCTGCACTCGGTGAACGGCGACCGCCTGATCCTGCAAACGGACAAGTCGGACATCGCCTGCTTCAATCTGGAAGACTGCACCTTTACGCAATACAACGCCCGCAAGGGGGCCAGCTCCACCATGAGCAGCGACGGCAACTACGTGTACGTGTACGACAAGAAGAACGTGATAAAGCTGGCCATGCGGTGATCGCCAACCTGTGGCCGTGTGCGCGGGCCGTGCCGAAAGGTGCGGCCCGTGCGCATTTTACCGGCCCAGGCCTGCCTACTCGGTATCCTTTAGGTACACCAGTTTGCACGGAAGGTCCAAGGGAATTTGGGAACCGGTTATGGTGATGGCGACCTGCCCGGGCTGATAGGCCCAGGTGTAGCGCAACACGTTCACTTGATAGGGCATGGCGTTCCATGTGCCATTCTTGGCGATGAAAAGCAGCACGGCCTCATTGTCGATCACCTCCTGCGCAAGGCTGGCCACTTGGTGCGTGGTGACCAGGCCGTTGGAGGTTTGCTGCCACTCGGGGTAGGCTATGGTGAAGGTTTCCACGTGCACATTGGCATCGCCAGCCGCGCCAGCAATACCGGCTGGCCCGGCAGGGCCTGCGGGGCCTGCCGGGCCCTCCTTGGCGCAGGCCGACAAGAGGATGCAACAGGTGATGGCGAAAAGCATGTTCCTGGTTTCCATTGGGTTGAACTTGATGTGAAGCTACTGGAACGAGCGGCACGGATCGAACCGAATGCGCCCCGTGCAGGCCATGGAACACTGCAGCGCGTGAGCGGGCGCAGCGGCGGCCCGGCGCGGGCGTGGCCTGCGGGGGCGTGCAACGAGGAGGCGACCGCGAGGAAGCCCCCGCAGTGCCGCCACCGCCAGCCACGGCAAGCCGGCCACAGCGGAGCACGCAGCCCCGCCCACCGCACATGCCAACGGGCCTGCCCGCACCGGACATAGGCGGGGACACGCCCAAAACACCCCGGCCGGTCCTGCGCTGCTTCGCGCGTACTTTCGCCACATGCCCGAAAAGATCGACATCGAGGCCTCGAAGAACGAGGATCACAACAAGCTGGCCGTTTCCGGCCTGAACAAGCGGCTGAAGCAGGTGTACCAAGGCGGCGGCGAAAAGCACACGGCCAAGCACAAGGCCAAGGGCAAGATGACCGCCCGCGAGCGCATTGATGCCCTGCTGGACCCCAATGCCCCGCGCATTGAGATCGGTGCGTTCGCGGCTGACGGCATGTACCAGGAATACGGCGGCGCGCCCAGTGCCGGCGTGGTGGTGGTGATCGGCTACGTGAGCAAGCGCCAGTGCATTGTGGTGGCCAATGATGCCACGGTGAAGGCCGGCGCGTGGTTCCCCATGACGGGCAAGAAGAACCTGCGCGCCCAGGAGATAGCGATGGAGAACCGCCTGCCGATCATTTACCTGGTGGACAGCGCGGGCGTTTTCCTGCCGATGCAGGACGAGATCTTCCCGGACAAGGAGCACTTCGGCCGCATTTTCCGCAACAACGCGGTGATGAGCAGCATGGGCATTACGCAGATCGCCGCCATAATGGGCAGCTGCGTGGCGGGCGGCGCCTACCTGCCGATCATGAGCGATGAGGCCCTGATCGTGGAAAAGACGGGCAGCATTTTTTTGGCGGGCAGCTACCTGGTGAAGGCCGCCATTGGCGAGGACATCGACAACGAAACCCTGGGCGGCGCCACCACGCACAGCCAGATCAGCGGGGTTACCGACTACCAGTGCAAGGACGATGCGGAGTGCCTGCAGAAGATCCGCGACATCATGGACAAGCTGGGCAAGCCGCAGGACGCCGGTTTCAGCCGGGAGAAAGCCGCGCCGCCCAAGGCCGACCCCAAGGAGATCTACAGCCTGCTGCCCGATGAGCGCGCCAAGCCGTACGACATGCGCGAGCTGATCAAGCGCTTGGTGGACAACAGCGAATTCACCGAGTACAAGGAAGGCTACGGCCAGAGCCTACTGACCGCCTACGCCCGCATAGACGGCTGGGCCGTGGGCATAGTGGCCAACCAGCGCAAGGTGGTAAAGGCCAGATCCCGCTCTGCAGCGGGAGGCGAAATGCAGTTCGGCGGCGTGATCTACAGCGACAGCGCCGACAAGGCCACACGCTTCATTGCCAACTGCAACCAGAAGAACATACCCTTGGTATTCCTGCAGGACGTCACCGGCTTCATGGTGGGCAGCCGCAGCGAGCACGGCGGCATCATCAAGGATGGCGCGAAACTGGTGAACGCCGTAAGCAACAGCGTGGTGCCCAAGTTCACCGTGGTGGTGGGCAACAGCTACGGGGCGGGCAACTACGCCATGTGCGGCAAGGCCTACGACCCGCGCCTGATCGTGGGCTGGCCCAGCGCCAATGTGGCCGTAATGGGCGGCGACCAGGCCGCCAAGGTGCTGCTGCAGATCGAGGTGGCGGCCCTGAAAGGCCGCGGCGAAGAGATCACCAAGGAGCGCGAGGAAGAGATCCTGGGCAAGATCCGCAAGAAGTACGAGGACAGCACAAGCCCCTACTATGCCGCAGCACGGTTATGGCTGGACGCGATCATTGATCCATTGGAAACGCGGAAATGGATCAGCATGGGCATTGAAGCGGCGAACCAAAGCCCGGCCACGAAGGCATTCAACATGGGGGTGTTGCAGGTGTAGGTCTTTTGGGCGTGCCCCGGCCCAAATGCGCGAAATCCGCGCACCGTGCCGCGGTCCATCACACGGATCGATCGTAGAACCGGTCCCCTTTCCAATTGGCCGGGTTTTCGGCGTTGGGGCAGGGAATTCCCGTCCGTCATCACCGGTTCATCCGGTCGTTCTTCCAATTCGCCGGGTTCTCTGCGTTGGGGCGGGAAAGTTCCCGCCCATCGTTAGCGGTTGAACCTGTCGCCTTTCCAATTCGTCGGGTTCTCGGCGATGTATTGCGCAATGCGGTCATGCGATGCCGCGTCGCGGATGATGGATTCGTAATACCCGCGTTGCCATATCGGGGTACCCCGTGGCATCAACCCATCGCGTATGGCCTGTCGTGAAACGGCGGCCTTGAACGTTTGCATGATGTGACCCAACGAATTTCTGACCATGATGGCGATCGGTGATCGGCGGGGCGGCGCATCCCCGGTTTGTGGGGGCGGGAAATTTCCCGCCCGTACAGGATCCGGTGGGGCCGCCACATCCGTGATCACGATGATCCCATGCACATGGTTCGGCATCACCACGAACGCGTCGCACACCACCATCGGCATGTGTTCCGGTATTCCATCCCAACATCGTTGCACGATGTTGCCCATGGCATTCGGCGTCATCACGTCATTCACCACGTCACCGAACAACGGCAACCGGCCCTGCGTGCATACCGTTACATAATACGCCCCGGCACGGGTGTAATCGTATCCGCGCAATCGGATGGATCGGCGATGGAAACGGTCGGCCATGGTTCCCGAATATCGGCATCACCGGTTGAACCGGTCCCCTTTCCAATTGGCGGGGTTGTCGCGGATGTATTTCGCGATGCGTTCGTGTTCGGCGTTATCGCGGATCACGCGGTCCCAATAATTGCGTTGCCACAATGGTATGCCACGCGGCAATAACGCGCCCCGGCGCGGCGATGGCGGATCAATACCCTCCTGCCCTATCGTCGCCGCGTGGGTCGGCGCCGCCCTGCAATTTGCCGTCATTGCGGCGCAGCACGGCATCCACCCGGCCAATGGCGCCGCGCTGTTTGAAGGCATGGCCCATGCGCACCAACGCCAAGCTGTCCGGGGCGGGAAACACGCCCGGTTCCACGATGATCGTGTCGGGCAGCCATTGATGGTGGAAGCGCTTGGCCTTTACGGCCGCCTGCATGTCCATGCCGCGATCGCGCACGTTGAGCACCACTTGGAAAACCGCGGTGGGAATGGAGGAGCCGCCGGGTGAGCCCAGCACCATGTACAATTTGTTGTTGCGGGTAATGATGGTGGGCGTCATGGACGAAAGCATGCGCTTGCCGGGTGATATGGCATTGGCCTCGCCGCCCACAAGCCCGTAGGCATTGGGCACGCCCGGCGCCGCGCTGAAATCATCCATTTCGTTGTTCAGTACGAAGCCGGCACCGCCCACCACCACGCCCGAGCCGAAGGCACCATTGAGGGTGGTGGTGCACGATACGGCGTTCCCTTCGGCGTCCACCACGGAAAAATGGGTGGTGTGCTCCGGCTCCAGCACGGGGTCGCCGGCAAATATGGCGCAACTCGATGTGGCCCGCTGGGGATCGATGCCGGCCATGCGCGCATCGATGTACGTAGGGTCGAGCAGGCCATGCACCGGCACGGGCACGAACGCGGGATCACCCAAGTGCGAGGCCCGGTCGGCAAAGGCGCGTTTTTCCACCTCCACCATGCGGTGCAGCATTGGCACACGTGGTCCCTGCCAGATCGCCGGCCCTGCGGTTTCCATGCCGCGCAGCATCTGCAGCAGCAATATGCCCCCGCTCGATGGCGGCCCCATGGTAATGATCTCCAGGTCGCGGTAGTTGCCTTTCAACGCGGGCCGCCACACCGGCCGATAGGCCTCGAGGTCACCGCGGGTAACGATACCGCCGCCGCGTGCCATTTCCGCCAGAAGCAGGTCCGCCGTACGGCCCTTGCTGAACTCGGCCGCGCCCCCATCGCGGATGCGCTCCAGCGTGCGCGCCAGCTCGGGTTGTTTCAACGTATCGCCCACGTGCCACTTCGCTTGGTCCAAAAAGGCCGATGGGCGTGTGCTGTACTTTTTGATCTGCGGAAGGAAGGCGTTCAGTTCACGTACTTCCCACGGCGTAAGTGCACAACCGTTCGCGGCCAGGTCGATGGCGGGTTGCATAAGGGTGGCCATGGGTAGCCGCCCCAGGCTGTCGTGCACGGCGAACAAGCCGGCCACGGTACCGGGCACGCCCACCGCCAAATGGCCATGCTCGCTGCGGCCGTGCACCACCTCGCCATCCTCGCCCAAGTACATATCGGCCGTGGAGGCGGACGGTGCCACCTCGCGGAAATCGAGGGTGAACGCCTCGCCATCGGCATTGCGCCCCACCATGAACCCGCCGCCGCCGATGTTGCCTGCCCACGGCGACACCACGGCCAGCGCCCAATGCACGGCCACTGCAGCATCCACCGCATTGCCGCCCTTGCGCAGTACCTCTACGCCAATGGCCGTGGCCAAGGGGTGGGCGCTGACCACGGCAGCACTATCGAACAGATTTTCGGCAACTGGCCCGGCCGGGGGTGATCCGCTGCCACGCCCGGCAGCGCAGCCGAGGAAAGCAGCGAGGAGAGTGACCAGGAGCACTGCGGCA
>JBIQMI010000142.1:0-8207 GCA_044463585.1 Cryomorphaceae bacterium | reverse complement strand
CCAATGATGGAAATGCCCATGACCAAAATGAACCAGCCGAATGCAGGGCGCAGCTTTTCGTTGCTGATGCGCCCTACCAGCCGCGCCCCGGCCACGATACCGGCGATGGCGAAGGCCAGCAAAGGCAGAACGATCGACCAATGGTCCGCCAGGCTTACCAAGGGATCGCCGATGAAGCCGACGAAAGCGTTGATGGTGATGATGAACAGCGAGGTGCCCACGGCCTGTTTCATGGGCATGGCCGCCAACAGCACCAACGCGGGCACGATCAAGAAGCCGCCGCCCGCACCCAGCACGCCGGTGACCAGGCCCACACCGAGGCCGGTGAGGAACAGCTTGACCTGGGCCACATCGCCACCGGCAACAGCGTCGGGCCGGCGGCCTGCGATCATGCGCCAGGCGGAAACGAGCATCAGCGCCGCAAAGAGGATGAGGATGGCCGTTCCCTTGGACAATTCGATGCCGTTGATGTGCAGCAGGGTGGCGGGCAAGGCCGGCATCAACCAATGGCGCGTAACGAACACGCTGGCCACGGAGGCCAGGCCGAACACCGCGGCGGTGCGCCATTGCAGGTTGCCCTGCCTGTGGTGGCTGAACAGGCCCGCAGCGCTGGTGGTGCCCACGATGAACAGCGAGAGGCCCGTGGCGGCCACGGGCTCCATGCCGAACAGGTAGACCAGGATGGGCACGGTGAGGATGGAGCCGCCACCGCCCATCAGCCCCAGCGAAAGGCCCATGAGCACCGCGGCCGCATAGCCCAGCACGGCTAGGCCCATGGACCGATGTGTTGCGGTTGACCCGCCGTTCTAACCTGTTCCACGCTGCAAACGTAGGCCGCCAATGGCGCCAACGCGGTGTGAAAGGTCACGGAGCGCGGGCCGGCTCAGATCACCTCCAGCAACTGCGGGCCGAATACGCGGACCTGGTAATTCCGCAGGTGCGGCACATGCGACAATTCCTCCAAGCTGTGGGGTGCGTTGCGGGCAATGTCCATAAGCAGCTGGTTGGCCGCTACAATGCCGGGCCTTAGGTCGTGGTCGGCGGCCAGGCGGTCACGCACGGCCTTCAGGCGTTTCACGCGCTCTTCCAGCTGCGGGTCGCGGGGATGGCGCTTGGGCCTTTCCACGCGCGGCAATTCTTCCTTCGGGGTTTGCAGCCCGCGCTCCATGGCCTGCAGGATCTCCGGGCCGTACTTGTCGGTGGCCACTTGGCCCACTCCCTTGGTTTGCGCCAAGGCATGCAAGTGGTGCACCGGTTGGCGCGACAGGTCAATCATGGCCTCGTTGCCCAGCACCATGAAGGGGGCGCGGTCCAGCCGGGCGGCCACACTGTTGCGCCAGTGGTACAGTTCCCTCAGGATGGCCAGTTCGCGGGGCTTTAGCGCCTTGGCGCCCTTGATGCGCAGAAAGCCCGGCCCTTGGTCCTCTTTTTCCTGGAAGGGGATCTCGGTGAGCAGTGAAAATTCCTCCAGCGCCCAATCCCAGCGGCCTTTGGCGTGCAATGCGGTGGCCAGTTCATCGCGCAGGGCGATCAAATACCGGGTGTCCATGGCCGCGTAGTCCAGCATGCCCTGCGTAAGCGGACGCTTGGTCCAGTCGGCTTTTTGGTAGCGCTTGTCCAGTTGCAGACCGAAGTACTTTTTCAGCAGCGATGCCAGGCCCAGTTCGGGTTCGTTCACCAATTCCGCGGCAATGAGCGTGTCGAAGATGTGGCGGACGCGGAAGCCGTACATGCGCTTGAGCAGCCGCAGGTCGAAATCGGCGTCGTGCACCACGGTTTCCCCATGCTCCGAGCCGAGCAGCTCGCCCAGCTCCTCCACCTTGGGCAAGGCCAACGGGTCGATCAGCCAGGTGTCCTGCCGGTTGGAAAGCTGGATCAGGCCGATGCGCTCGTGGAAGCGATGGAAGCTGCTGGCCTCGGTGTCCAGCGCCACGCAGGGCTCATGCTCCAAATGGCGCATCAGGTCCCTGAAGGCGGCAGGGTCGGCGATCAAGGGTGCTTCCTTCATTTCAGGGCGCAAAGGAAGCCAATGTTGGGGTTGGGGGTGAAATTGGGGGGAAACGGCCTTGTTGCGCCATGCCCGGCTCATTCGCGCACCACCTTGTCGATGTAGCGGGAGTTCATCAGGCCCAGCGCGCCCATGTAGTTCACCCGGAAGGGCACGAGGTCGCCGGTCTTGACCTTCCGCGGGTTTTCGCCCAGGTCCAGTACCAGCATGTCCGAGCTGGCCTCGATCACTGCGATGTCCCCGTGCAATGGCCGCAGGTCGCGCGGATTGATGTCGAGCAGGCCGATGTCCAGGATGGCGCGGAAGGCGGTGCGGCCCAGATCGGCCTCCTTCACCTCGGGCGTTACCCCGGCCACGTTGGTGCGCTGTTCGCCAATGGGCGCCATGGGTTTTTCATGCACCTCGATCACTTCGCCGTGCAGCTTGAACACATCGTCGCGCATGCCCTCGATCACGCCATCGGTGAACAGGTCCTTGCCGAAGAACAGGGCCTCGCCCACGCGGAAGTGGTTCATGCCCTTGGGCAGTTGGTGCTTGAGCAGCAGGGGAATGGTGACGCTGGTTCCGCCGGTGATCCAGGGAATGTGCTTGTTGAATTTGGCCTCGATGAGCTGCTTGTACAGGCCGAGCTGGATCAGCTTGTCCTGCGTGGGCATGATCCCGTTGAGGCAGTTGAGGTTGGTGCCCAGGCCCACGATCTCGATGTTGGGCAGTTGGAACACCTGGGCGTAGAAGTCCACCAGTTCCTCGCCCATCACGCCTTCGCGCAGGTCGCCCATTTCCACCATGATGATCACCTTGTGCTGGCGGCCCTGTTTCACGGCTTCCGCGCTAAGGGCCTTGATGGTGGCCAGTTCGCTGTTGAAGCTGACATCGCCGAAGCGCACCAGGCTGGGGATGACGCGGCGGGCAGGCGGCTTGATGTACACGGTCTGGGCATCGGGCGCGAGCTTCTTCAGGGCCTTGAGGTTGCTGATGCGGGTGTCGTGGAATTCCTGCACGCCCAAGGCGATCACTTCCCGCAGGAAGGTCTCGTTGCCGCAGAGCAGTTTGGTCACAATGCCCCATTCCACCGCGTTGGCGCGGAAGAGCTTGTCGAGGAAGCGATGGTTGTGGCGCAGCCTGTTGCGGAAGAGTTCGAGGAATGCCATGGTTCAGGCGTGATGGCTTTCCACCACCGTGCGCGGGATGTGCGCCGGCAGGCGGGAAAGCAGTTCGTAATTCAATTGTGCGCTGAGGTCGCTGAACGAGGCCACGGTAATGCTTTCGGTGCCTTGGTTGCCCACCAGCACCACTTCATCGCCTTTCTGCACGCCGGGTATGCCGGTCACCTCCACGGTTATGCAGTTCATGTTCACGATGCCGCGCACCGGGGCACGCTGCCCGCGCACCAGCACATGCCCGGTGTTGCTCAGGCTGCGTGCATAACCGTAGGCGTAGCCCACGGGAATGGTGGCGATGCGAACGGGCCGCTGGGCCTGGTAGCTGCTGCCGTAGCCCACAAAGCCGCCGGGTTCCACGGTGGAGACGGACATCACGCGGCTGCGCCACCGGATCACGCGCTTGAGCGGGTCGCTCTGGATACCGTGCGCCTTGCACCAGTTTTTTCGCGTTTCCTCGTTGGGCCAAAAGCCGTAATGCAGAATGCCCACGCGGGCCATGTCGTACAACGTGCCGCGCTCGTTGAGCACACCGGCGGAGCAGGCCAGGTGGCGCCATTCCACGGTGAGGCCGCTGGCCATTTGCTGCTGCAGCGCCTGCTGGAAGGCTTCCTTTTGCGCATCGATGCGCAGCCGGTTGGCCTGGCTTTCGGCACCGGCCAGGTGCGAGCAGAGGCCCACCACTTCCACGGAACCGCGGTTGGCGCGGCATAGGTTGAACACCGCGTCCAGCTCAACCAAGGGGAAGCCGGTGCGGTGCATGCCGGTCTCCACCTCGATGTGCACGCGCGCGGGTTTGCCCAAACGTTGGCCGGCGGCAATGGCGTGCTGCAACCGCGATCGCTCAAAAACATTGAAGGAGATGCCATGTTCCACGGCCCATTCCAAGGCATCGCCATCGCAATCGCCCATGATGTACAGCTGCGCGCCGGGGGCCAAGTGGCCGTGCAGGTCCAGCGCCTCGAAGGCGGAGTACACCGCGAAGCAGTCCACGCCCAGCTGTTGGGCCATCCCCGCGAACGGGTCCAGCCCATGGCCGTACGCGTTGCCCTTCACCACGGTGCACAGGCGCGTGTGCGGGCCCAGCAAGCAGCGGATGAAGGCCAGGTTGCTGCGCAAGGCCGCGGTGCTGAGCTCGATGGCGGTGCCGTGGAACATGGGTCAGTGCGCGAGGAAGGAACCGATGGCGGCATGGAACAGTTCGGCGCCTTGCGGGATCAGCTCGTCCGGGAAGTCATAGTCGGGGTTGTGGAGCGCAGGAGTGTCCATGCCGGCGCCAAGGCCGAACATGCAGCCTTTGTACCGTGCGGTGAAGAGCCCGAAATCCTCGCCCCATTTGAAGGGATGCGAGCGTGGCACCAACGCATGGCCCGTGGCCTTGGCGGCTTGCTCCACCAGTGCGGCGGCATCGGCATCGTTCACGTTCGCCTTGAAGGTGAAGCAGTATTCCACCTCCACGCCCAGTGCATGCCGCCCGGCGGCCGCACGTGCCAGCGCTTCGATCTCGGCCTGCAACTGCTCCAGTTCCCCGTCGGTCCAGCAGCGCACGGTGAGATGGATTTCCGCGTGGCCCGCCGAGATGCCGTAATCCGGGCTGCCGAGGTTGATGTGCACCACGGTCACCACGCGCAGGCCGTCCGCGCTGGGGTCGTTATGCTGAAGTGCCAATGCCTGCTGAAGGATCTCGGCCACGGCCAAGGCCGGGTTCACGCCGTGCTCGGGTTCGGCGGCATGGGAGGTGCGCCCTGTAAGCTTGATCACCATGCTGTTCACGCTGGCGGTGAATGCCCCCGCGCGCACCACCACGCTGCCCATGGGATGGCCGGGCAGGTTGTGCAGGGCGAGCACCAGGTCGAACCGGCGTCCGTGCATGCGGCGATCCTGCAGCACGGCATGCGCCCCGGCGCCGTTCTCCTCGGCAGGCTGGTACAGCAGGTGCACCCTTCCGCGCGATGGCCGTTCGGCGGAAAGTTTTTCCGCCAGGGCGGTAACAATGGCCATGTGCCCGTCGTGGCCGCATTTGTGCGACTTGCCGGCCCTTGTTGAGCGGTGCGCGAAATCGTTCACCTCTTCAATGGCGAGGGCGTCCAGCTCGCAGCGCACCATTACCTGCGGCCCTTGCACATCCGTTCCGAAGGTGGCCAAGATGCCGTGGCCGCCGAGGCCCGTGTGCACTTCGTCGGGCTTCAGCGGCCGCAGTACGTCCAGCACACGTTGCGCGGTCTCCCTTTCCTCACCGGCCGTTTCGGGATGGGCATGCAATTCGCGCCGGAACGCCACGAGGTCGATGGGCCTGCTCATGGTTGAAGGCGCATTTCCAGGTACTTGTTGGTGAAGCCGAGCGATTCGTACAGCCGCTTGGCGGGGTTGTCGGGTTCCACGTGCAGGGCGATCCCGCCGTTGGTGTTTTCAATGGCCTGCTGCATCAGCTTGCGCCCGATGCCCTTGCCGCGCTGTTCGGCATCCACGGCGATGTACACCAGGATGTTCGAGGGGATGTAGCCCGCCATGCGCGTATGGTTCAGCACCACGGCGCCCACGATCTTTTCCCCTTCATGTGCCACCAGCACCAAGCCTCCACGCGCAGGGTCCAAGGCGTACTCCATGGCGGCATGGATGTGCGGCTTGGGGTCGCCATAACGGCCAAGGTGTTGGAACAGGAAACTGGCCACGGCCTCCCGCTGGGCCGCGTCGGCCGGGCTTTCGGGCCGGTACGATTCAATGTTCATTGTTTAAGGATCGGGGTCTTTCACAGAGGAACGCCCCCCGGCACCCAATAGATCGGTTGCGATGAATGCCAAGGTGGAAAGGACGATGCCGAAGATGATGGGGTCGAGGCCGAGCGGCAGTTGCAGCCCCAGGTTGCTGAGCAGCACGGTGCTGCCGCCCCCGGCCACCATGGCCGCCAAGGCCGCCTTGCCGTTGGTGTTGCCCATGAACACGGCGGCCACAAGCGGCACCAGCAGGCCGCTTACCATAATGGCGTAGCTGGCCAGCATCAGGTCCAGCACGTTGCGCATGTTGAAGGCGATGAGCATGGCGACCAGGCCCAGCGCCAGGGTGACCAGTTGCGAGAGGCGCAGCACGTGCTTATCGCTGCGGCCTTGTGGCAGCCATCGGCCCAATAAATCGGTGAGCGTGTTGCCGCTGGCGGCCATCAGGCAGCTGTCCGCGGTGCTGAGGATGGCGGAGAAATAGGCGGCCAGCACAATGCCCAATGCACCCACGGGCATAACGGTGTGCAGCAGCAATGGCAGGCCCAGCTCGGGGTCGAGCTCCGCGGTGGCCACGGGCAGCCCGGCCATCAGGCCCTGCTCCAAGGCCACGCGCCCGAGCATGCCCAGCGTAACGCCGATGAAGGCCATCAACGGCCACTCGAACACCCCCGCGATGTACCAGGCGCGCTTGGCGGAACGCTCGTCGCGGCTGGCGTAGATGCGCTGGTAGAGCGTCATGCCCACGAACCAGATCGGCAGGATGGTGAAGGCCCAATTCACCAGCGTTACGGGCCGCACGTGGGTGAGCGAAAGGAACTCCGTGCCCAGTGTGGCATGCACGCCGTGCCAACCGCCCACGGCCTGCCATGCGATGGGCACGGCCACCAGCCCCAGGCCCAGCACCAGCACGGTCCATTGCACCACATCGGTGTACACCACGGCCTTCAGTCCGCCCATTACCGTGTAGCCCACAATGATCACGCCCATCACCAGCAGCGCGGTCTGCATGTCCAGCCCGGCAAAGGATGATGAGGCCAGCTTGGCGCCGGCCAGCAATTGCGAGCTGGTGAAGCCGAGGTAGCCCACTGCGCTGAGGATGCCCGCGGCCAAGGCGGCGGCGCTGCCGTAATGGTGGCCGATCAATTGCGGGAAGGTGAGGAACTTCATGCGCCGCGCCAGCGGGTAAACCCGCGGGATCAACAGCGCTGCGGCCAGCCAGGCCCCCACGAGCCCGGTGAAGAGCATCCATGAGCCGGAGAGGCCGATCATGAAGCCGAGCCCGCCCAGGCCGATGGAAAAGCCGCCGCCCACGTCGGTTGCCGCCACGCTAAGCCCAATGGACCAGCTGCCCATGCCGCGGCCGCCCACGAAGTAGTCCTCCTGGTCGGTGTTCCTGCGCATGAAGAAGACCCCGATCGCCAATAGGGCGAACATGTAAAGAATGAGGATGCCGAGGTCGATCCAGTGCAAAAGCAATCGGGTTTGCTGCGGGAAAACAATCGCCAACCAACAAGGGCGGACGCAGATGGCCGAACAAGGCACCGACGAGGGCGCACGCGGCCGGGAAGTGCCCGCAAAGTTAAGGCCTTGGAATTTGCCAAGTTGCCAATGTGCCAATTCGCCAAATCGCCAATGTGCCAATGGCGGAACCAATTGCGTTGCGGCTTGTTCCTCGGCTAAAGCAGGACCACTACAATGAACGAATTACAAGGGAAAGTGGCCTTGGTCACGGGCGGTGCCTCGGGACTGGGGAAGACCATTGCCGAGCTCTTTTTGAAGGAAGGGGCCAAGGTGGTGATCAGCGACGTGAATGAGGAAGCAGGGAAGAAGGAGGCCGAAAGCATGGGTGGCGGAACGCTGTTCGTGAAGGCGGATTCCTCTTCGCCCGCGGACAACAACGTGCTGGTGTCGGAAGCGCTGAACCGCTTCGGGCGGCTGGACATCGCGGTGAACAACGCCGGCATCGGCGGTGCACAGCAGCCAACCGGCGAATACGGGATCGATGAATGGAAGAAGGTGATCGACATCAACCTCAGCGGCGTGTTCTATGGCATGCGCTACCAGATCCCCGCGATGCTGAAGACCGGTGGCGGCAGCATCATCAACATGGCCTCCATATTGGGGCAGGTGGGGTTTGCAAATTCCGTTGCCTACACGGCGGCCAAGCACGGCGTGGTGGGGATCACCCAAACGGCGGCATGGGAGTATGGCACAAAGGGCATACGCGTGAATGCCGTGGCACCGGGCTTCATCGAAACGCCGCTGCTGAAGGACATGGACCAGGAAACGATCAAGTTCCTCGAAGGACTGCACGCGCCACAG
>JBIQMI010000141.1:0-8265 GCA_044463585.1 Cryomorphaceae bacterium | reverse complement strand
GGCCTGGAAAGCTTTCTCTCCAACAAGATGGTGAGCGATGCAGCTTTGATCCAGCTGCATGTCCTTGGCGAGGAAATGCGCCGCATTTCCCCTGAGATCTTGGCGAAGTATGCTTACCCGTGGCACCTGGTGCGTGCCCAGAGGAACGTGATCGCCCATGACTACTTCGGCATCCGCCTTTCGTCCATTTGGGCCAACATCCAACAGGACCTCGGCCCATTGGACGAACTGCTCAAACGCATCATTGAAACGGAGTTTCCCTGAGTGCGCGCGATACTATTCGATCTCGCGCGGCAGGTGTCGACCGTCTCACATGAGCACCTTATCGATTGCTCATGAACGCAAGGTTGGTGGCCAAGGGATACCCCACCCCGCAATTCACCTCCCCACCGCCTCGTGGCCGTACGGGCAGTGCCGGCAGCGGCTTCCGCAGCAATAGCCGCGCTTCAGGTGGAATTGCTCGGTCCATACCACGTAGCCTTCCGGGGTGAAGTAGAAATCGGTCCGCTCGTAGCCGCGTTGGAGCAGGCGCTGCACGCGCGGGTCGTCGCCGGTCTGCGTTTCCTCCCTTTCCATGGGCACGAAGTTGCGGAGTGGTTCCGTTTTATCCACGATCGACCGTGCATACCATGGTGGATGCATTGTGGAAAACCGGCATGCGGGCCCGATAGCTTTGCGGTTGGCGTGGTAGGATCTGTTGAAAATGAAAGCTGGAGCACTGTTGAAAACTTCTTTTGCCTGGGGTCTTGCCCTCTTGCTGGCGCCAGCCTTGGCCCAGGCCGATAGCGGCGAGCAAAGCCCCGAACAGTACATCGCCAAATGGAAGGATGTGGCCGTGCGGAAGATGAAAGAGCACGGCATACCGGCGAGCATCACCCTCGCGCAGGGCCTGTTGGAAAGCCGCAGCGGTAACAGTGTGCTGGCCGTGCAGGGGAACAACCACTTCGGCATCAAGTGCACGCCCGACTGGACCGGCGGCAAGGTGTTCCACGATGACGACAAGAAGAACGATTGCTTCCGCAAGTACAAAAGCGCCGACCAAAGTTTCGAGGACCATTCCAAATTCCTGGAACGCCCGCGCTACGCCTCGCTTTTCGAGCTGAAGCCCACCGACTACAAGGGCTGGGCGCACGGGTTGAAGAAGGCCGGGTACGCCACCGATCCGGCGTATCCGCAGAAGCTGATCAATTTGATCGAGCGCTACAAGCTGGACAACCTGGACCGCGGGGTGGATGTAACGTACGCCAGCAAAGGCGCTGCACCGGCCAAATCCGCGCATAAGCCTGTGAAGGGCGGCCATGACCGGGGCGGGGACGTGATCACGATCGGGGATGCCCGGCCCGTTGAGCTTTTCGATGGGCGGATCAAGTTCGTGCGGGCCAAGAAGGGTGAATCATTGCGCGATATTGCGGCGGAGATCCAGCAAATGCCCGGGCTGGTGGCCGGATGGAACGACCTGCCCAAGGACAGCCGTTTGGAGGAAGGCCAAGTGGTGTACATCCAGCCGAAGCGCAACCGCAGCAAGACCGATGAAACCGGAATTGCCCAAGCGGGTGAATCCCTGTGGGACATCAGCCAGCGGTACGGCGTAAAGCTGAAGCGCTTGGCGAAGTACAACAACATGGCCCCCACGGACACACTGCAGCCGGGGCAGAAGGTGTGGTTGCGGAAGCACAGGTCCAAGTAGATATGGAGCGCGGTTCGTGACCACCACGAACTGCGCCCTAGCCTATGCCAAACCCCATCCTCGCCAGGGCGTCCCAAAAAGCCGGGTAGGATTTGGCCACCACCGCAGGGTGGAGGATGGTAACGGCTCCGCAAACAAGGGCCATGGGGGCGATGCCCATGGCCATGCGGTGGTCGCCCTGCGGATCGAACGCTCCTTTCGCAGCATGGTTGATTGTTCCGGTGATGGTGAACGTGCCGTTGTGCACCGCGGCGGTGCAGCCCAGTTGCCCCAGCACCTGTTGAACGGCCTGCAGGCGGTCGGTCTCCTTCAGCGGCAGGTTGTGCAGCCCGGTGAACTTGGCCTGTACGCCGAGGCCGGCCATGGCGAAGGCCAACGGTTGGAACAGGTCAGGCGTGTCGATGAGGTCCGCGTCGTAATGGTCCAAGCTGGTCATCTTGGAGTGAAGCACCAGCCGGCCTTCTTGTTCCGTGGTATGCACCCATGGCGCGAACAAGCGCTCGAGGGCCTGATCGCCTTGCAGCCCGTCGCGGAACAAGCCTTCCAGGGCGATGGTGCTGCCGGGCGCCAAGGCCGCCGCCTGGTACCAGAATGATGCGGCGCTCCAATCGCCGGGCACGGTGATGGGCCGCGCCACAAGCGGTCCCGGCCGCACTTCCAAGCGGTCGTGGTCCCAATGGATGTGCGCACCGAAGCGGTGGCACAGTTCCACGGTCATGTGCACGTAGGGCCTGCTCAATTGCATGCCCGTCCATTCCAGCGCCAATCCTTCGGTGAAACGGGCGGCCACCAGCAGCAGCGCGCTGATGAACTGGCTGCTGGGCGGTGCATGCATGCGGATGTTGCCGCCGCGCATCCGCTTGCCCCTTACCAAAAAGCCGCCGGGCGCGTCCGTAATGTCGGCGCCGAGGTGCCGCAGGGCCTGCACCAATGGGCCGTGCGGGCGCTGCATCAAGCGCTCGCTGCCGGTGACCAGGAAGGACCGCCCTTCCTGCACGCAGGCCCAGGCCAGCAGGAAGCGGAAGGTGGTGCCCCCATCGCCGCAATGCAGCTTGGCGGGCTGTTGCAGCAGCAGTTGATGGAGGATGCGGGTATCATCGGCATCACCTTGGCCGTGTACCGCGGAGCGGTCGCCGGCCAGGCTGGCCAGCACCAGGGCGCGGTTGGCCACGCTTTTGCTCGGCGGCACGCTGATGCTGGCCCTCAACGGCCCTTCAGGCGCGGTGATGGTGATTTCTTTCCGCATCGCGTACCAGCAGCCGGTAGTGTTCCAGGGCCTCGCGCACCTGCACGGGGTTCACCGGTTGGTCCACCACGGCGGATCCGATGCCGGTGAGCAGGGTGAAGCGGAACTGGCCGCCCACGTTCTTCTTGTCGTTGCGCATCAGCTCCACGATCCGGTGCTCGTCCGATGCTTGCAAGGGGAAAGCGGGGTAAAGGCCCATGAGGTGTTCCTCCACGGCGGCCATTTCCTCGCGGCCCAGCATTCCGGTGCGCCAGCTCAGCCATGCCGCGCACACCATGCCGATGGCCACGGCCTCCCCGTGCAGCAGGGTGCGTTGCTGGCCTTCCAGTGCAAAGGCCTCCAGCGCATGGCCGATGGTATGCCCGAAGTTGAGCAGTTTCCGCTGTCCCCGGTCGAAGGGGTCCGATGCCACCACGGCGGCCTTCAGGTTGGCGGAGCCCGCAATAAGCGGCGCCAAGGCCTGCAGGTCGTGCAATGGTGCGCGGCGCACGGCATGCCAATGCCCGGCATCCAGCACCAGGCCGTGCTTCACCATTTCGGCCACGCCGTTCAGCACCTCGCGCTTGCCCAGGCTGCGCAGGAAGGGCGGGTGCACATAGGTGGCCACGGGGTCGGCGAAGGTGCCCACCATGTTCTTCACGCCGTCCAGGTCGATCGCATTCTTGCCGCCGATGGCCGCGTCCACCATGCCCATTACGGTGGTGGGCACCTGTATGAACCGGATCCCGCGCTTGTACGTGGCCGCCACGAAGCCGCCAAGGTCGGTGACCACGCCGCCGCCCAGGTTCAGCAGCACGGCGTGCCGGTCCGCATGGTGCTGCGCCAAATACCCCCAGATGGCGCGGCACACCTCGATGTCCTTGCTCGCTTCCCCGGCCGGCACCTGCAGTACATGGGCATCCTGCAGCGATGGGGCACCGGCGACCAGCTCGGGCAGGCATTGCACGGCGGTGATCTCGTCGCATAGCACGAACACCGCGCGCCCCTTGGCCTCCGCGGACAACCAATGCTCCAGATGCGCCAACGCGTCGGGGCCGTGCAGCACCGGTGGGCCTGTTACGGTGCCGACATCTTTGCTAGCGGGTGCCATGGCTACTTTTGGCCGCCTCTCCGTCCCGGCATGCCGGGCAAGGGAGGGGCGCCCAAAGGAACGAACTACAAGCACGCGGCGCCAGATGCAGCAACCGCCAACCACCCCAGGCACCTTCACCCTGCCCGACCTCGACAACACCGCCATTGCCTTTGCCCATAAGAGCGACCGTGAGCTGCGGCAAGGTTGGTGGCTTTTCCGGATCATCGGCACGCCCTGGCTTACCGCCATCGGCGGCTGGCTCACCAAGGTGGCCCTGGCCCTGCACCTGCCGGTGAAAGGGTTGGTGAAGGCCACGATCTTCAAGCAATTCTGCGGTGGCGAAACGATCGATGAATCGTTGGTGACCGCGCGGCGGCTGGCCGAAATGGGCGTGGGCACCATACTGGATTACAGCGTGGAGGGCGAGGAGAACCGCGAGGCCATGGACGGCACGGCGGCAGAGATCCTGCGCACCATCGCCGCGGCCAAGGGGAATCCCGATATTCCCTTTTCGGTGTTCAAGCCCACGGGGGTGATCCCGAAGGGCATTCTTGAAAAAGTGGCGGCGGGCGCGGCGCTCAGCAGCGATGAGCAGGCCACCTGGGACCGTGCGCGCAAGCGGGTGGAGCAGATCTGCCAGGCCGCGTTCGATGCGCAGGTGCCCGTACTGGTGGACGCCGAGGAAAGCTGGATCCAGGACCCGGTGGACGCGCTATGCACGGAAATGATGCGCCGCTTCAACAAGGAAAGGCCCATTGTGTACAGCACGGTGCAGCTGTACCGCCACGACCGCTTGGCCTTTTTGCAGCAGGAGGTGCATGGGGCGGCCGCGGGAGGCTTTCATGTGGGCATGAAGCTGGTGCGCGGGGCCTACATGGAAAAAGAGCGGGAGCGCGCCGCGGAAATGGGCTACCGCGACCCGATCGGGCCGAACAAGGCCGCGGTGGACGCGGATTTCGATGCGGCCGTGCGCTTCTGCACCGGACAGGTGGCACGCATGGGCGTACTGGTGGGCACGCACAACGAGGAAAGCACCTTGCTCACGGCCCGCCTCATGCACGAGCAGGGGCTGGCCAAGAATGACCCGCGGATCCATTTCGGCCAGTTGCTGGGCATGAGCGACAACATCAGCTTCAACATGGCCAAGGCCGGGTACAACGTGGTGAAGTACGTGCCGTACGGACCGGTGCGCAAAGTGCTGCCCTACCTGATCCGCAGGGCGGAGGAGAACACCAGTGCGAAAGGCCAGAGCGGTCGCGAGCTTTCCATGCTCACCGCCGAGCTGCAGCGTCGCAAGCAGGCCGCGCGCTAACGCTGTACCGCCAAGCGCGCGAATTGCGCGTTGTTGCCCAGCAGCTGCAGGCTGTAGATCCCTTCCGGCCAGGCCGAAACATCGATGGCATGGCTGCCCGCCGGCAACAGGCGCGAGTACACCCTGCGGCCCTGCGCATCGAAAATGTGCACCTGCGTGGCGGTGGCAAGCTCGAGCGTGGTGCTGGTGCTGGCCGGGGAAGGATAGGGAAATGGCCCCGCTGTGCCGGCCATATGTTGTTCGGCCACACCGGTGGCAATGGTGCAGGCGAAGGGTTGTTCGCACACCACCCCGGCCAGGAATTCGGCCATGAAGGCCAAGGCATTGGCCCCGTCGTAACCCAGGTAGCCCACATGGTCGTTGGCCACATATTCCTTGTAGCAATGGGCAATGCCGAGCGAGTTCATGCGCACGCTGATGTCGTGGTCGCCGGACACCACGATGCCAGTAGGAAAGCCCAGCGCGTAGGCCTGTTCGGTGAAGCAGGGCACCACGTCGTCGCCGGTTTCATGGATGCCGCAGAACGGCGGGTCACCGGCCTTGATCCAGGTGGTATCCATCAGTGCGCCGCTGAGGCTTACGCAGGCGATCACGCTGCTCGAATAGCCCAGCGGGCCGCTGGTGCCTTCCATGCCGCCCAAGGTGGCGCTATCGGCCACCAGGGGTGCCGGCAGCTCCGACGGCTCGTTCATGTAGGTAAGGTGCAGCGCGCCGATGGCCCCCGCGCTCACCCCGCTGGCGATGATGCGGTCCGGGTCGATCCCGTAGGGATTGCCGTCCTCGGCAACGGTTTTCCGCAGGAAGCGGATCGCGCCCTTCATGTCGTGCACGCAACGTTGCACCGCGTGCATGGTGGTGCTGGTATTGGGTATGAAAAAGCCGACGCGGTAATCGATGGCCACCGCCACATAGCCCATGCGCGCCAGCATGCCGCCCAGCCCGGCCATGTCGGCGCGTGAGCCGGTAACGAACGAGCCTCCGAACGCCATCACCACCACGGGCCGCGCGGCCAGCGGATCATTGGCCGGTGCGTAGATGTCCATCCGCAGGGTTTGCTGGGCGCCCAAGAGGTTGGTATTGCTGCCATACGCCACCGCCGGTATGCTGTCGATCTGGTTGAAAACGGGAGTATAGTACCGGCCTGTTGCGCATTCCTGCGCGTGCAGTGCGGCCGGCAGGGCAAGGGCCAAAAAGAGGTAGTGAAGGCGCATGCGGGTGTGTTTGGGGTTGGGCAGCAAGGTATGCGGTACGGGCCATTTGCCGCGGAGGCGCGGGGCGGGGGAACGTGACCGGCGAATTGGCAAATTGGCACGTTGGCAATTTCCTCCTGATGAAGTGCGCCTACGGGATGTGCCGTAATTCCGGTGGCGCCCCCGAACCTTTATCCACCAATCGCCGTTTAGCGCCCCCGAAACCCCGGAAAGGGACGATGAAGGCTACGGTTTTTCCCGTAAATGAAGGCTTTGCCATTGTCCGAATGAGGGGTTTGGACGATATTTGCAACCAAATTTCCACTAAACACAAAGCACATGAAGAGGATCGTAATGGCCGGCACCATTTTGTTGGTAGGAGCAACCACTGCAATGGATGCCCAGGCCCAATACCGCCCCGAGGGTGGTGAGAAGAACCTGGAACTGATGGTGGCTCCCCTGGGTGGCAGCCCGATCACCATGGCCGGCATCAAGTTCCGCAGCTTCAGCTCGGCCACTTCCGCCATGCGTGCTGGCATTTTCCTCGGGTTCGATAACAAGACCACGGTTACGCAGGACGAGGACACCAAGGCCAAAATGCTGGAATTGAAGAAAAAGGAGAGTACGATCACCATCGGCCTGCAGCCCGGCATCGAGAAGCATATGGCAGGCACCGAGCGCCTGTCGCCCTACTTCGGCGGGTATTTGGACCTGAGCTTCACCAGCAAGTCGAAGACTGAAGATGCGCAGCTTAACTTGAACAACAACACACAGCAGGTGGGCTACACCAAGACCAAGAGCGGCAGCCTGGGCATCGGCCTGAATGCCGTGGCCGGTTTCGACTACTACCTCGCCAAGTCCCTCTACCTGGGCACCGAGCTGGGTTTCGGCCTGGCCACCACCATGCCCATGAAGAACAAGACGGAAGTGGTTTCCGCAAATGACGACAACAGCGGTACCAAGACCACCAACACCGACGGCAAGAAGGACAATGTGAGCAAGTTCCAGGTGGGCCCCAACGTAGTGGGCCAGCTGCGCCTGGGTTGGATGTTCTGATCACGGCCACGCTAACTGACCAAGGCAATGAACCTAAGAACGATGGCTTTTCCCAAGCTGATGAAACCTGCCTTGTCGCTGGCCGTGGTGGCGCTGCTGTTCAGCGCGTGCAGCAAAGAGGCGGTGGACGGACCCACCCCGGTGAGGACCGTGGAACTGACGCAGGCGCAAAAGCAGCGCTTGGTGCAGCTGTCCAACGATGCACCCACCGTGGGCATCTATAACCGCACCATGGACAAGATCCTGGTGTTCAAGCGCCAGAAGAGCGGCGACCGCAGCTTTTCGTTCACGGCCGTGCCCGCCAATGGGATCAACTTCGCCAGCAGCAATGGTGGCCAGTGGGTTTGGACCCAGGACGGCGGCATGGTGGTGCTTACCGGGCCGCAAGCCGGCCTTGGCGCCGGTGGCGGCACGGTGGTGGCCGGTAGCGCCTCGCTCAACATCAACATCGCGGTGTGTTTCGCCGTGGGTGAAGATGCCATGGGCGATGGCCTTTTCGGCCCTGATATGGGCAATGTGGCGGGCGTGATCGGGATCTCAGGCGACTTTGAGGCCCTTGCCAACGGCGACTTTGACGAGAACGAGGACGAGATCTGGGATTACTTCCACGGCTTCGCCTATTACTTCGTCTACGCCGATCAATTGGGCAACCAGAGCTACGAGGTCCTGAACTGGATCGACGACCTGGACCAACCCGAGTCG
>JBIQMI010000140.1:0-8266 GCA_044463585.1 Cryomorphaceae bacterium | reverse complement strand
AACCCGGCATCGCACCGTTCCTTGGCGGCCCGGCTGGCCACGTCGCGCGGCACCAGGTTGCCGAAGCTGGGGTAGCGCCGTTCCAAGTAGTAATCGCGGTCCTGCTCGGGTATATCGCTGCCTTTTTTCCGGCCCTGCTGAATGGCCTCGGCATCCTCCTTTTTCTTCGGCACCCAAATGCGCCCGTCGTTGCGCAGGCTTTCGCTCATGAGCGTGAGCTTGCTTTGGTGGTGGCCGCTTACCGGTATGCAGGTAGGGTGGATCTGGGTGTAGCAGGGGTTGGCGAAGAATGCGCCGCGCTTGTGCGCTTTCCAGGCCGCGGTAACGTTGCTGCCCATGGCGTTGGTGCTCAGGAAGAACACATTGCCATAGCCACCGGTGCACAGCAGCACGGCATGCGCGCCATGGCGTTCGATCTTGCCGGTGACGAGGTTGCGGGCAATGATCCCGCGTGCCTTGCCGTCCACCAGTACCAGGTCCAGCATCTCGTGCCGGTCGTACATCTTCACCTTGCCCTTGCCCACCTGGCGCATCAGCGCACTGTATGCGCCAAGCAGCAGTTGCTGGCCGGTTTGGCCGCGGGCGTAGAAGGTGCGGCTGACCAAGGCCCCGCCGAAGGAACGGTTGTCCAACAGGCCGCCGTACTCGCGGGCGAAGGGCACGCCCTGTGCCACACACTGATCGATGATGTTGGCGCTTACCTCGGCCAAGCGGTAGGTGTTCGATTCACGCGAGCGGTAGTCGCCGCCCTTCAGCGTGTCGTAGAACAGCCGGTACACCGAATCGCCGTCGTTGGGGTAGTTCTTGGCCGCATTGATACCGCCCTGCGCGGCGATGCTGTGCGCGCGCCGGGCGCTGTCCTGGTAGCAGAACGACTTTACGTTGTAGCCCAGTTCGGCCAGTGAGGCCGCCGCCGAGGCGCCGGCCAGCCCAGTGCCCACCACGATCACATCGATCCGGCGCTTGTTAGCGGGGTTCACCAAGCGAAGGTGCTCTTTGTGGTGCGCCCACTTTTTCTCCAAGGGGCCGTCGGGGACTTTGGCGTCGAGAATGCTCATGATTGCTTAAAGTGTTGACGCGTCTCGTTTATGGTTGCTCTCTTAGTTCACCCAGCCGAGGTACATGCTCACGGGCATGGAAGCGAAGACCAAGGGCACCAGGATCGAGAACAGGGTGCCGGAGGCAGCGATGAAACCGTTGTATTTGCGGTGGTTGATCCCCAGCGATTGGAACGCGCTGCGGAAGCCGTGCAACAAGTGCCAGAACAGGGCGAAGCAGCCGAGCACGTAAATGACCACCGGCAGCGGGTTGGAGAAGACCTCCATCATCAAGGCGAACATATTGGCGTGGCCGGCCGCATCGGTGCCATAGGGATCGAGGTTGCCCACGATGTGCCGGCTCGGCAACCAAAAGTGCCACAGGTGCACCACCAGGAACAGCAGGATGAGGATGCCCAGGATGGCCATACTGCGCGAGTACCACTTGCTGTTGGCCTGGTGCCGTGCGTAGGCATAATTCTGCGGTCTCGCCGCCCGGTTCTGGCGGAAGAGGATAAGGCCGTCCACCACGTGCAGGATCAACCCAAGGAACAGCACAAGCTCCATGGTGCGCACGATGAGGTTGGTGCCCATGAAGTGTGCCCATTTATTGAAGGTGACACCGCCATCGTTGAAGAAGATCATGCCGTTGATCAGGGCATGTATCACCAAGAAGGAAATAAGGAAAAGGCCCGTCAGGGCCATCCAGTACTTCTTGATCAGGGCCGAGCCGAAGAGTCCTTGTCTTGCCATGCGAAGGGTGGCGGGGCTGAGAATGCCGCCGGTTGATGATGGACAAAAGTAGCGGTCCTGCGCAAGGATCATCCCGCAAGTGCACCAAGGCCGCTTATCTGGAATGATCCTAAGCACCGGTCACCGCTCGATCGCGGCCTGCCACGTGGCCCCGGAAATATCGGTAAGCCGCAAGCTGAGAGCGCCGTTGGGCAATGCGGTAAGCGCTGGGTGCCACCAATGGATATCGGCCTTGGCGCCCAGCGGCAACACCATGCTATGCTTGCCCGGCCTGATCTTGGCCACATAGTGGTTGTGGATCCGCCCGGCGGGGAATTTGGCAAGGGCCTCACCATCCAGGGCCGCAATTATGCGGTCCTCGGCATCGAGCAAGGCCATGCCGACCAGGAAAGATCCGTACACATCCGCGCCTTGCACGCGCTGCACCGTGAAGGTGAGGGTATCACCGCTCAGCGCGGCACGTTCGATCACCAGTTGAGGCCGCACGGACTTATTGTGCAGCGTGCCCCAAACGCCGCCATGGAATACTTGGTTTGTGAACAGCGCCAGGGCGAAAATGGCCAATGAACCACCGAGCACAAAGGGCCGCCAACGGTTGGCGAACAACTCCAGCGGGCCCGACCCCATCCATGGGAACCAACGCTTGGTGGTGACCCCGGCACCGCGCTGCATCAGCCAATGGTCCACGGAGTAATGCCCGCTGCCGCTGAGGAAGAAGGTGAAGCCGGAGGCCAATCCCAAGATCCCGATCTGCCATTCGTCGAGGCAGGTGGTTCCGATCCAGCCCGAGCCGAGCAGTATGCCCAAGGCCAGGCCGAAAACCGCCAAACCCATGGCGCGCGTGAACAGGCCGAGCATCAACAGCAGGCCGACAACGCCTTCAATAATGGTGAACACCACCATGCTCCACCAAAGCGCATCGGGGTTCAGCACCAGATATTCGATCAATGGCTTTATGCCGAGCGCATGCGGCAGGAAGTGGTTGAACTTTTCGCCGATGTAGCCTGCGGCTTCCGGATCGAGCTTGTTTTCCAACGCCACCCGCCGCCAAAAGGCCGAGAAATAGGTCCAGCCCACTATCAAGCGGAGCGCGAGGGTGAAGAGTCCTGGGTTGTTGGGATTTTGCCGCGCTGCGGAAATGGTGCTTTGCATGATCGTGAAAAGGCCGCGGCCTTGCATAGAGTGTGCCGATCAGGCCGTGCAAGTGTTAGTGGCCATGCGTGGGAAGCGTCCTTCGGCACCGCTTGGCGGATCCAGGCCGCGCATCAGGACGTGGTATCAGCCGGTTCCAATGGGCTGGTGCGGTTCCAAAGCAGCCACCCGGTCAAGCTCACGGCCATCATGTCCGCAAGCAGGTAGGTTAATGGAACTATGTTCCAGGCACCGAGGAATAAAGCTGCGGTTATGATCGCGACCACACGCCAAGCGTAAGGCTTTTCGCGGAAGGAAATGAGCACGATCACGAGCGGTGCCACCCAATGCACTGCTTGGTAATTGAACCGGGGCGCTGGCAACAACCACATCAGCACGGTCCAACAACAATAGCCCACCAGCAATAGGCCCGTGGGCCCAAGCCGTTGGAGCCGCTTCCGCAGCACCCAGGCACCCACTGCCAGGAGTGCGGCATACCCAGCCACCGGTATCAAGCCGGGGATCATGATGCCGAAGCCCTGCAAGGTCGAAAGAATGGAGCCGTTCTGGAAAGGCATGCGATGCATGGAAACAGGGTCAGCGATCCCTTCAATGGCCAGCGGGTACAGGAACTGAAGTGCGCCGGACCCGGTCAGTAGGCTTCCTTCCATGCCGTGCTGCCAGATCTCCATCGCTTGCCCGTATTCCTTCCATGAAGCGAAGCCGTTGGGTATGATCGCAAAACACAGTGCCGCGACCCGAGCGTAAGCAGGCCACCGACCACGTACTTCAGACGGAAGGAAAATATTAGGGGCGCCATCAACAATCCATACGTCGGTTTGATCAGGATCAGCACAGTGGCCAGAAAGCCGGTCAATAAGGGCGGCCTTTGGCGGTAGCAGCGAAGATGCACGCGATCAAAAATGCCGGCAGTACATACAATTGGCCACGTTCCACATGCAACCACCATGAGCTCGAGGCCAGCATGATGGCGAGTACGATCGTTATGGCCCGTATCCGCTCGTCGGCGCTCCCGCCAACGGCCATCGCGGCCAGCCACGCCGCAAGAATGAGCAAGGCATATTGTAGGGGCAGCCAGGCGAAGCGCGCAACCTTGTAGGGCAGTATCGCCAAAGGAGCGGTCAGCAATGCTTGGAATGGTGTTCCCGTGTACCGGGTCATCCCAGCCCCAGCCGGAACCATGGCGTCAGCAAAAATTTCAGGTTCACCGGGCCGCCAGGGGTCGAAATAGAGCGATCGCCCGGCTATTATGCTCCTGCTTCCAACGAGCTTGTCGCGGAGGTCCACCCCTGCGTATTTCCGTGTCAAATGCAGGTCGGTCAATAAGCTGAACATTGTGATCAGGGCCAGTGCCACCAACAATACTTTATTTTTGGACGGACGCATGGTTATGAGGTCATCGGGCATATATGGACAACGATATTAGATAAATAATTCCTCAACCAAAAGCCGGAAACCGCTATGCAATAGGCGACACTAGGTAAAAATGCCATGCTGTTTGCGCGCCATGTGGGAGCGCCCCGGAAATTCTTGATGGGGTCGGATCGGCAGCGGGATCAATGGGCCAGCCCAGATCCGCCACATGGCCACCATGCGCAAGGTTATCTTTGCCGCCCCTTAAAAAGCCCGTGATGGACAAGCGTTTCCCGCAGTACGATGAATTGGACCTGCCTAAGCTGGCGGCGGAGGTCCTGAAGCTTTGGGAAGCGGAGGACACCTTCGGGCAAAGCCTGGAGTTGCGCAAGGACGCGCCGCCTTTCGTGTTCTACGAAGGGCCGCCAAGCGCCAACGGCCTGCCGGGCATCCACCACGTGATGGCCCGCACCATCAAGGATATTTTCTGCCGCTTCCAAACGCAGCAGGGCAAGCGCGTGGACCGCAAGGCAGGGTGGGACACGCACGGGTTACCCGTGGAATTGGGCGTGGAGAAGGAGCTGGGCATCACCAAGGAGGATATCGGCAACCCCGGGCCCGGGGGCATCTCCGTGGAGGAGTACAACCGCAAATGCCGTGAGGCCGTGATGCGCTACACCGGCGTTTGGAACGACCTCACCAAGCGGATCGGTTTCTGGCTGGACATGGAGCACCCGTACGTGACCTACCACACAGCCTACATGGAGAGTGTGTGGTGGTTGCTGAAGCAGTTGTACGCCAAGGGCCTGCTTTACAAAGGCTACACCATCCAGCCCTATTCACCCGCCGCAGGCACCGGCCTCAGCAGCCACGAGCTGAACCAGCCGGGAACCTATAAACCGATGAAGGACACCACCGTGGTGGCCATGTTCAAGGTGAAGCGGGATGCGAAGAGCGAGTTCCTGTTCTCCGACCCCCCTTCTACCCGGGAGAAGAGGCCGGGGGATGAGGATTCAGGCACCCCGCCCCATTCGAGCGGGGGCGTCTTCATCCTCGCCTGGACCACCACCCCGTGGACCCTGCCCAGCAACACAGCGCTTACCGTGGGGGCCAAGCTGGAGTACGTGCGTGTAAGGACCTTCAACCCGTACACCCATGAGCCGCAGGTAGTGGTGCTGGCGAAGGCGCGCTTGAACGCTTACTTCAACCCCAAGGATGAAGTGGCGCCGCAGGAATGGGAGCAAGCTGCCGCAGCTTATAACAACAGCAGCAAACCCCAAGCCTCAGCGGGGCACATCCCTTGGGTGATGGACGGCGAATGGAGCGGCGCGCAGTTGGAGGGCATCCGCTATGAGCAGTTGCTGCCCTATGCCCAGCCCACCGACGGTGATGCTTTCCGTGTGATCACCGGTGATTTTGTTACCACGGAGGACGGCACCGGCGTAGTGCACACCGCGCCCAGCTTTGGTGCGGATGATATGCGCGTGGCCAAGCAGCACGGTATCGGGTCGCTTACCCTGGTGGACCTGCAAGGCCGGTTCACACCTGAGATGGGCGAACTGGCCGGCAGGTACGTGAAGAACGAATACTACACCGACGGTGAGGCGCCGGAAAAAAGCGTGGATGTGGAGATCGCCATCCGCCTGAAGGAGATGGGTCGCGCCTTCAAGGTGGAGAAGTATGAGCACAACTATCCCCATTGCTGGCGCACCGACAAGCCGGTGCTGTACTACCCGCTGGACAGCTGGTTCGTGCGCAGCACCGCGGCCAAGGAGCGCATGGCCGAACTGAACCGTACGATCAACTGGAAGCCCGAAAGCACCGGTAGCGGCCGCTTCGGCAATTGGCTGGAGAACCTGCAGGACTGGAACCTCTCGCGCAGTCGCTATTGGGGCATCCCATTGCCCATTTGGCGCACCGCGGACGGCACCGAGGAAAAATGCATCGGCACCCTGGCCGAGCTGAAAGCGGAAGTGGCCAAAGCGGTCCAGACCGGCGTTATGGACGCCGACCCGCTGAAGGGTTTCAACGCGGAAAACCCTTCCGCGGAAGATTATGAACGCGTGGACCTGCACAAGCCCTACGTGGACCGGATCACGCTCGTGAGCGAAAGCGGCCGGCCGATGAAGCGCGAAAGCGACCTGATCGACGTATGGTTCGATAGCGGCAGCATGCCCTATGCACAGTGGGGATTGGACTATGGCAAGCTGAAGGAGGGTGATCCACGCCCGTTCAAGGCACCGTTCGAGGCCAGCTACCCGGCCGATTTCATCGCCGAGGGCGTGGACCAGACACGCGGCTGGTTCTATACGCTCCACGCCATAAGCACCCTGCTGTTCGACCAGGTGGCCTACAGGACCGTAGTGAGCAATGGCCTGGTGCTGGACAAGAACGGCCAGAAAATGAGCAAGCGCCTCGGCAATGCCGTGGACCCCTTCACAACGCTGGAGGAATACGGGGCCGACGCCGTGCGCTGGTACATGATCAGCAACGCGCAGCCCTGGGACAACCTGAAGTTCGACGCAGAGGGCATCACCGAGGTGCAGCGCAAATTCTTCCGCGCGCTCTTCAACACCTACGGCTTCTTTGCGCTGTACGCCAACATCGACGAGTTCGACCCCCGGAGTACCCAGGTGGAAATGGCCAAGCGCACCGAAATGGACCGGTGGGTGCTATCGCGGCTCAACAGCTTGATCGGCGAAGTGGGGCAGGCTTTCGCACAATACGAGCCCACCCAGGCCGCGCGTGCCATCCAGGAGTTCGTGGTGGAGGACCTGAGCAACTGGTACGTGCGGCTCAACCGGCGCCGCTTCTGGAAGGGAGGGCAGGGCGACGATAAAATGGCAGCATTCCAAACGCTTTACCATTGCCTGGACGTGGTGGCCATGCTCAGCGCACCTGTTGCGCCCTTCTTCAGCGACCGGCTCTACCGCGACCTCCATCAGGGCACGGCCGCAGGCGCACAGGGCGTGCACCTGAGCGATTGGCCCATCATGGACCAGGCCATGATCGACCAGGAACTGGAACGGCGCACGGCACTGGCCCAAAAACTCACCAGCCTCGTCCTGTCCATCCGCAAAAAAGAGGGCCACCGGGTAAGGCAGCCATTGCGCAAAATGATGGTGCCCGCATTGGGCCAGGCGATGCATGATGACCTGTTGGCCGTGCGTGAGCTGGTACTTGGCGAAGTGAATGTGAAGGAACTGGTGGTCCTGGACCCGGCGGAGAGCAAGCTCACGAAAAAGGTAAGGCCCGACTTCAAGAAGCTCGGCGCCAAGCTGGGCAAGAAAATGAAGTCCGCGGCGGTGGCCATTTCGGCCCTGGACCAAGCGGGCATTGCACAGCTCGAGCAGGCTGGGCGATTGGTATTGACCGTGGAAGGGGAGCCATTGGAATTGCTGCGCGGGGAAGTGGAGATCGCGGCCGATGACGTGCCGGGGTTGAGCGTGGCCAGCGATGGTCCGTTGACCGTGGCGGTGGATATTGGCCTGGACGACGAATTGCTACAGGAAGGGATGGCCAGGGAGCTCGTAAGCCGCATCCAGAACCTGCGCAAGGAACGCGGTCTGGAGGTAACCGACCGGATCAAGTTGCAGATAAAAAAGAACGGTTCCGGCCAGTTTGAACTGGCCGTGGAACGCCATGCCGGCCATATCGTGGCCGAAACTCTGGCGGTAACCCCTGGGAATGAACTGCTTGTAACGGAGCTGGACACGGAATTCGGGCCAGCCATGGAATTGGAATTGGAAGGTGCCGGAAAGTGCTTGCTGGCCTTGGCCAAAGCGGTAGAATGAGCCCCGAAATTGCTTATATTCGCGGATCAATTGAAACAGGGGTGTCCCATGGCAGTAAAGAAAACCGCGACCAAGCCGGCAAAAAAAGCCGCGGCCAAGAAGGCTGTAAAGAAATCGGCGGCGCCTAAAGCTGCTGCCAAAGCCCCGGCCAAAAAGACCGCCGCCAAGAAAGCCGCC
>JBIQMI010000139.1:0-8280 GCA_044463585.1 Cryomorphaceae bacterium | reverse complement strand
GGTTCTTGAACACTTGCTCCACCCGCGGAAAGCCCACCTTCCCCTTCTCCACCAGCCCGCGCACTTCCGCCTGGCTCACACCAAGCACCTTGCTCAGTTCTTCTATGATCGGGATTCCCCGGTTGGCGAACTGCATCAGATCGTTCGTGTACAACCGGCCCTGCACCCGCGTAGTGCCGTACAGGTAGGCAAGATCTCCCACCGGCTGGCCGAGGCCAGCTGCCACATCACCCAAGCGGCGCAGTGTAGGGATCGTCTCCTCCGCGCCGAACCCGAAGGCCAGCATCTTTTTGGTCGCGTCCTGCACTTCGGGCAGCTCGAAAGGAGTGGTGGCGGCAAAGCCCTTGACCTGAGCGGATAGGGCGTCAGCCCGCTCCTTGCTCTGAAGCATGTTCTTCAACGAAGCATCGAACTGCTGTTGCACCCCTGCTGCCTTAGCCACACCTCCCACGAACGCCGTGATACCGCTAACGGCAAATGCGCCAGCAATTGGCGCGACCAATGAACTGAACGCACTCCGCATCCTGCCAGCCGCGCCGCCCACCCTCTTCTCCATGCCGCCGGTGTTCACCGCGTCAAGCTCCCGTTGCGTGGCCGCGATCTCCTTCTTCAGCGCGCTGATCTCCGACACGCTGCGGCTCGTTCTCATTTTGCCACCAAGATCCCGGAGCTTCTGCTCCAGCTCACGGCTCTTGCCAATAGGCCCCATGATATCGTCCACCATGCCGCGCATGGCGCTGTCTGTGGCGGCCTCCACGCTGTTCACCGCACTGGCAACGCCTCCAAGGCTGCCGCGCATGCCGTTGGTGGCGGTGCCCAAGGTGGCATCCAAGGTGCCCGCGACGCCAGCGACCCCACTGATCTGCGTTTGCAGTTTAGTGAGGTCCGCGAAGATCCCCTGAAGGATCCCGATGTCTATGCTGATCGTCTCTGCCACCTTCTATTCGATCAGGCCGAGGGTTCGGCCAAGCGTCACATTCCTATGGTGTAGGAGCCACGCGGCCTCCACCCAGCGATCAATGAACTCAGCGTCGGTGAGCGTGCCGGGGTCCAGCCCGAACACATGGCGCACCATCGCGCGACCCTTTCGAAGTTGGTCCGCCTCCGGTGCCGGGTCGATGCGCCGTCGGCTTACAGTTCCCCCACCTCGGCCTCCAGCTGGCGGAACAACTTACCCACCGCCCCCATGGCGGCAACATGCACCTCGGCATCCTCGTCCATGCCCTTGTCCGCACGCAACTTGCAGCTGTTGTACACCAGCTCGGCGCTGGCGATGGGATCGCTGCCGGCCAAGGATGCGGCCGCGCTTAAGATGTTGAGGTCCGGCTTCTTGAAGAGGCCAACGTATTCCTTGCCGTCCACCTTCACCGCGATGCGGTGTACGCTGCCGTGGGTGCGCTTCAGGTTGGCCACGTCGGCGTCCGTAACGCCTTCCGGAAGGGCAATGTGCTGCTTGTTCATGTTGGGGCTTTACCGTGCTTACTGCACGTTGTAGTCGATGTGTGTGCAATAGCAGGGCATCTCCAGCCAAACGGCCTTGTCACCCTGGCTCACCTCGCGGCCCTGGCCGCTGAACTGGAAGTTGCGGATCACGTCCTTCACCACCTTGCCGTTGCGCGTCGTAAGCACGCTCACGTCGGCGGGAGGAATGTCATGGATACGGCTGTTGGCGGGCAAGCTGGACATAATGCCGTCCACCTCTTCCTTCAGCAGCGTCATGCTGCACTCGGCCTTGTAGTTGCCATCGCCGGTGCCGATGGGGTACTGGCCGCCGCCCATCACGGCCTCGCGCTCAATGCTGTCCTTATAGCTCAGCTTGCTTATGCCGACCAGGGTGCGGCCGTAGAGCACCGCCTTGATCTGTGCCCAGCCGGTCACGGTGCCGAAGTTGTTGATTATGGTGGTAGGTACGCTTGCGGGCATGGCTTAGGCTTGTGCGGGGTTGGTGAATCCGATTTCGGCCTCAATGGCCTTGGCGATGCCTTGCGGCGTTATACTCAGCTTGGTCACCACCTTGCCGGTGGCGATCACGTCCTGGTCGGGGTCGAGGCGGAAAGCGAAGTCTGCTATCTCGCCCTCGGCGAGCAGGCCGTCCAGCTGGCGCTTGGCCGCCGCATCCCAATCGGCGATGGTGGCGGGGTCCACCTTGCCACTGGAAGGGTCGACCCTCACTCGGCTGTTCATGCGCGGGATAAGGGCGCGGCGCACCATGCGCGCGGCCTCGTTCCAGATGCGGTTGATGTGGACGGTATTGTAATCGTCCGTCACCAGGGTACAGGTCGCGTCGGCGTTGTGGTAGACCCCAGCATAGCCCTCGTACTTGCCCACGTAGCCGTAGGCATTTGCCGTGAGGTTATCGCGTTGGGCTTGGGTGAGGTTGTCGAAGCTCACACCGGCGCTGGTGCCGAAGTTCACCCAGCGGTTCTGCCGGGTATCGGTAAGGCTGTAGTCCGCCTGCCCACGGGCCTTGGCGGGGTAGCGCTCCAGCTTCACGCTGCCAATGCTCTCACTGAGCATGCGCACACCGATGCTGCCGAGTGTGGTGCCCACGGCGGCGCCTCGTTTAAAGCCCTCCGGATAGCTGGCGAAATAGCCGCTGTCATTGGCGATGGTCACATGCACCTGTGGCGCGTCAAGCGCCTTCAGGTCCACCAAGGTTAAGCTGGCCGCGTAGCCCTCTATCACCACGCAGTCCACGTACACGAAGGCAGCGGCGCGGGCCTCCACCCAGATCTGCGCAGCGGCAACGTCCGCCGCCACTGTGCCGCCGAAGCCGCCGGTAACGGTGGGCGTGGCGGCGGGGTCGAAGCCATATACCAGGCCAATGAAACGGATGCTGTTCGCGCTGGCGGCCATCAGCTCGTCCGCCGCACCATCGGTCCCGAAGGGCGTGATGCCCGAGCCGCCGTTCCACACGTACAGCGTGCCGTCCGGGTTCAACCGGAAAAACTCGCTGATGTGGTACCATACGGCGCTTGCGTTGGTTGCGCTCACGTTGGCATCGCTTGCAGGGTTCAGCCCCAGGGCCGTGGCATCGTCCAGGCCCTCCAGCTTGTACACGGTGTCCTCATCGAAGGAGGTGCCCACAGCATAGCCTTTCTTGAAGATCAGCCCGGCCACGTTGCGGTCGCTCGGCGCTTGCTGGCCGAGCCCGCCGTTGATCTTAATGATGGATGGTCCCTTGAAGCTCATTCAAATGCTGGTTCACTGGCGTTTTACTTGCCTTTCTTCTTGCCCTTGCGCGCAACAGGCGCAGCCTTTTCAGGTGCCGCCTCTTCAGGCGCAGCCTCTTCGGTCGCGACCTCTTCGGGCGTGCTGGCATCACCCAGGTCCAGGGTGGCGTTGTCCATCGCCTCGCCCAGCGTGGCCACAACCTTCTCCTTGGCAGCCTCAGCTATCGCGTCCACCAGGCGTTGCCCGCTCTCGGCGGTCTTACGGCTCACCAGCAACGGCGCGGGCAGGTTGCAGCGCCGCGCATGGTCAATGGCGAGGTTCTTCACCTCGGGCAGAAAGGCATTGCCGTCCTCGGTCACGTACACCTGATCCACACTGGGATGGTTCTCGAATGCGGCCGCAGCGGCCAATTGCACCTTGTTCATCGCGCTAAAGGGGTTTGATGTTGGCCAGCAGCAGGCGCAGCAGTATGTATGCCGCCACAGCGGCCACCATCCACCACGCCCAAGCGGGCGTTCTGGTTTTCACTACCACTTCCTTGGTTGTGGTCACCGTGTTCTTGTTCGTCCGCGTGAAGCGGTCCCACAGCCGGGCCTTTATGCTCGCCGTGTCGCACACGCAATCCGCCTGCACGCTGCCCTGGCTCACGCTCACCGTAGTGGTTGCGCGGCCCTTGCGCTTGCTCTTTGCCGGCACGTCCGGCACGGGCACCGGCAGCGGTAGCCGCAGGTGCACGCTGTCCTTCGGCACGGGCAGCAGTGTATCCCTGGGCACCAGGCTGGTCACCGTTTCGGTGGTCTCCCGCGTATCGCTGGCCACGCTGCGCTGCGCCCTGCACCCGCAAAGCACCAGCACCAGTATTGCCGCGAAGAAGGCCAATACGGCCATCGTTGCCTTCATCGTTGATGTAGTTCGTGACTGCATGTACCTTGCTTAACTGCCTTCGGCGCGCGTACACGCCATCCCCTTCGCGGCCGCCAGGCCCGCTGGTGTTGCCCTCAATGGTGGTTATGTACCCTCCGTCCAGGCCAGTGACCAGGCCCACATGGCCAACCCGGCCAAGGCTGGGGTAGTAGATGCTGAATACATCGCCGGGCATGGGCATGCGGGTCGCCTTACGGGGCGACCAGACCCGAGCGGAGACCCCGGAAAACGCAGGGGACCAACCCGATTTAGGGTTGCGCACCCCACAACCCGACAGATGATAGCTTACGAATGCAGCGCACCATGGGTGGCCTTTGCCGAGACCGACGTGGGCTAGGTAGCGCTCCACCTCGGGGCCGTCGTTGTGCCCGGTGGCTTCGCGCACGCCCACGTCGGCTGCGGCCCTCTCGACTACACAGTTGCGTTGGTCAGCGGCCACCGCTGCTTGCGCAGGGTTACAGCCGCTCATGGCCAGGAATACCAGGCCGAAGAACAATATGGCGAACATGCGCAGGCTGAACGAGCTGCGCTCCCCTTCGGGCAGCAGGTCGAACTGGTCCACGATGTTGTGCTTCAGGTGCATGTAGGCTTTCGGGGCCACCACGCGCAGGCCCATCCACGCCGCCAGGGCATAGATCACCACCCGCAACATGGTCCAGAAAACCGTCTCGGTCTGCGCAGCAAGGTCGTACTGGCCGGTGGTGGGCCAAACGGTGGCGCTCACCCAGCGGATGATCACCAGCACAAGGCTGAGCAGGCCCACCAGGGCCAGCTCCTCCTTGTATCGTTTCAGTTCGCGCATTGCTGTTGGTTGCTTCGTTGCCACAGGCCTACACCACGGCGCTCACGATGGCACCGAACCCGGTGTTCTGCATGGGTGCGATGATGTTGTACACCCTGAAGCCTACCACGCTCTCGCGCATGGTGGGGTTGGCAAATGCGTCCTGCGCGTACATCTCCACGGTTCCCACGGCCTGGAAGGCACGGGGCGCGAACACCAGCGTGCTCGCATTGGCGTCGGTGGAGGGCACAGCAGTGGCACCGTAGGCCTTCTTGGTGGTTCCGGTGTACACCGGGTTGGCCATGTCCTCGAAGATCTCGAAGCCATAGAAGTTGCTCAGGATGCTGCCCTTTTCCGTGTTGTTGTAACGGAGCTGGAAGCTCTGGTCCTCAACAAGCAGGTCGTTCACGTGGTCGCTGCACAGGATCAACATGCGGCCCGCCTTCGGCACCTTCAGGTTGTCCAGGCGCTGCTTCAGCGTGATCAGGTCCGCGCTCTTCAGGCGCTTGCGCCCGGAGCCGTTGTCCGCACCCGTAGTGGTGATCACGGGCGTGTTCGCCGTATTGCCCGCAGGGGCCATCAGGTACAAGCCGTGCTCGGCGGTCTTTTCCGCCAAGGTGTCGCGGTGCTGGCGCACCACGCTGCCCTCCTTGTCGTACGGCAGGCCGTACAGCTCGTCACGGGTCACCTTCGTGTTCTCCGTGTCGTACTTGTTCAATGCCAGGATCAGCGTATTGTCGGTGCGGCTCGCGGTAGCGATGGGATAGACCGTGTTGTTGATCAACACCTTGGGGTCCGCCCCGATCTCTTGCACGTTGATCGCATTGTTGCCCACGTATTGATCCTTGCGCGGGATGCGGCCGATCCAGGAGCGTTCGGAACGGAATGCCTCAATAAGCGCCGTCTCCCACATCTGGCGCAGCACCACTGCGCTGGCCACACCTTGCGGCATGGGGACCAGGCTGAGCAATGCACTGCCCGATACGCAGCCAAGCATGGCCGTACCGAACCCGATGTCGAGGGCCGCGCTTACGGCCACGGCCATGATCAGGCAGGTGAAGAGGGTGAAGAAAAGGTTGGTGATGTGCTTCATCGGTGTGGCTCTATGCCTATTGTTCGTTATCGGTTGTGCGTTGCTCTTTGTGCGTGTGATCAGGCCTTGGGCAGTTCGGGCTTGCGGCCATAATGCGCCTCGTACAGGGCGGTGAACTTTGCCGGGTCACTGGTCATCAGCGCTTGCAGGCCCTTCACGTCCTTCTCGGCGTAGGTCTTATAGTCCCAGTTCTCGCGGCCATTTGCATCGGCCGCACCTTCAGCCTTTCCGGCACTGGTGGCGGCGGCAATGGATGGAGCTGCCGCAAGCGCCTCCACCTCGGCCTTGGTGGCGCTGAAGTCGGCATTGAACTTGGCCTCGTAGCTGGCGCGGTGCGCCTCGGTGAGCTTGCGCTCGGCCACTGCCTTGTCCAGGATGGCCTTCACCTCGTTCTTCCGCAGCTCCGCAGCGGCGGCAAGGTGCCGCTCGTTGGCCTGCTTCAGTTCGTTCACCCGCGCCGTTACTTCGGCTTCGGTGGCCACTTCGGGCATGCCCAGCAGGGCGCGCATCGCTGTAATATCCATCGCTTCTTGGTTGTTGGCCGCACGGGCCTTAGGTATCTTACTATCAGGGCAGCCACAGGCGGCGATGCGGGCCACGGCCTCGGCATCCCAACCCTCCTCCTCATCCTCCTCGTCCACGAGGCCATCGGCCAGGCCCTCGGCCACGGCCTCGGCACCCGTCATCCACTTGTCGCCCTTGGCCCACAGGGCCTCCACCTCTTCATCGGTCTTGCCCGTCTTTGCGGCGTAGGCGGCGCGGTATTCCTGCGTGATGTCCTTTATGGCCTTAAGGGTGCTGTTGATCTCGTCCTCATTGCCTTCCACGCCCACCATCGGCTTATGCACCATAACAGCGGTATCCGGCTGAACGCGGAACTCGTCCGCCTTTACCGCGATGTACGTGGCTGCACTTGCCACCAGTGCGCCACCCTCAACGGTGATGCGACCTGTGAGCTTGCGCATGGCGGCCACGATGCGCTTGGCTTCAAGCACGTTGCCGCCTTCGCTGTCCACGAACACGTGCGCGTCATTAATGCCCTGCGCGGCGAGCCGGGCAATGCTGGCCCCGAAGTCCTTGGCCAGCACCCCGTCAAAGGAGCCGATAACGCCTTCGATGCGGATGTCCGCCTGTCGGCCATTGGCCTTGGCGGTAATGAGCAATGGGCGCTTTTTCATTCGTCGGTCCGCAAACATGCAGACGTTTGGAAGCCCGCGCCAAATAAGGAAACCTCCATGCGTAGGCAGGTCCGCGCACCATTGTATAAAGTAGGCGCGCGCGCGCCTATGTGCCGCCACATTTGCAGCAATGGCAAAGGATTCCGAGCGCACCGTTGCGCGCATCCGCTTCGTGGAGCAGGGCAAGAACCGCAAGGAAATAGCCCAGGAACTGAATGTGCGCGAAAAGACCGTGGGCGACTGGGCCGCGAAAGGGAACTGGGAGGACCAGCGCACGGCCTGGCTTACCCGCACGCAGAACGTGGAGCGCACGTTGCGCGGACTTATCCAGACCTACAGCGAGCAGCTCAACCTATTGGAGCAGGATACAGGTGGCAACCCAAAGGAGAAGGCCCGCTTGGTTGATGCCCTGGTGAAGACCAGCAAAACGCTGGAGGTGGTGCGGGCAGAAAACGACGTTACCCTAAGCGCACGGCTGAAGGTGATGGAATGGGTGTTCGGCGAACTGCAAAAGCACGATGCCGCCGTGCACCTGAAGCTGGTGGAATTCCAAAGCCTGCTGTTGGACGAGGCCGCAAGAATGCACGCATAGAACATGAAGGACGACTTCCCCGACTACTTTGACTGGTTCGGCGACTTCCTGGGCGAGCTGAAGCGCCTGGGGCACGACGGCCCTGTGGACAAGCACGGCGTCGAGGCCTACTACGAATCCGATGACATGTACCCCGACGAGGCCGCAAAGGCATTCCTCCGGAGGCTTGAAGAATGAGCAAGCGCGCACAGGAACGCAGGCAGGCCGAACGGCTCCTTGCCGCTTACCGGCGAAAGCTGGAGATACTGCGCAACAGCAGCGGCTTTAACGCGCACGAAACCAGCGTTGAACAGCAGGCCCGCATTGCAGCGGCCAAGGCCGACCCGGTGGTGTTCGCCGAGACCTACCTGCCGCACTACACCAGCAGCCCCTGCGCGGACTTCCAGCGCGAGGCCGCACTGTACATCCTTCGCAACGGCGACACCAGGATGGTACTGCGCTGGGCGCGCGCCCACGCGAAGAGCGTATGGGCCGACATCATCATTCCGCTGTGGCTGTGGGCCAGGGGCGAAAAGATGTACGTGGTCCTCATTGGCAG
>JBIQMI010000138.1:0-8314 GCA_044463585.1 Cryomorphaceae bacterium | reverse complement strand
GAGCTGCGTGCCGGCAAGGCCATGAAGACCGCGGTGGACATGGGCTACAAGCACCCCTTGGCCGCCATTCTCGACTCCAACATCACCACCTTCGCCACCGGCGTGATCCTGCTCTTCTTCGGCGGTGGCCCGGTGAAGGGTTTCGCCACCACCCTCTGCATCGGCATCCTCACATCCCTGTTCACGGCCATCTTCATCAGCCGCCTGATCATCGATCGCCGCCTGGAGAAAGGGAAGCCGATGAACTTCTGGCACAACTGGAACAAGAACGCATTTGCCAATACCACCGTCGACTTCATGGGCAAGCGTCATTGGTACTACATCATCTCCGGCGTGGTGATCCTCGCGGGTCTCACGTCCATGTTCACCCGCGGGTTCAACATGGGTGTTGATTTCTCAGGTGGTCGCCAGTACGTGGTCAAATTCGACCGGCCCGTGGAGGTGGAACAAGTGCGCACCACCTTGGAGAACGCCTTCACCCGCGAGGACAACGTGCGCAGCTCGGTGAACGTGAAAACCTACGGCGGTAAGGACCAAGTGAAGATCACCACGAACTACCTGATCAACGAGACCGGCCCGAATACCGACGAATTGGTGGAGCAGAAGCTGAACAATGCGCTCGCCAGCATGGGGGCCGCACCGCCGCTGGAATCGCGGAAGGTGGAACCATCGATCAGCGACGATATCCGCAACCACTCCATTTGGGCGGTGGGCCTGGGCCTGCTGTTCATCTTCCTCTACATCGTGGTGCGGTTCCGCAACTGGCAGTTCGGCCTGGGCGCGGTGGTCTCGCTGATGCACGATGGATTGATCGTGATGAGCGTGTACTCGCTGTTGTACAGCATCATGCCGTTCAGCCTCGAGATCGATGAGCAGTTCATCGCGGCCATCCTCACCGTGATCGGCTTCTCCATCAACGATACCGTGGTGGTGTTCGACCGGATCAGGGAATACCTGCAGGACCACCGGCGCGACCCGTGGAAGGGCATCTTCAACAAGGCCATCAACTCCACCCTGGGCCGTACCATCAACACCTCGGCCACCGTGGTGATCGTGCTCCTGGTGATCTTCCTCTTCGGTGCCGATTCCATCCGCGGCTTCGTGTTCGCCATGCTTATCGGCGTGATGGTGGGTACCTACTCCTCCATTTGCGTGGCCTCGGCCTTGGTGGTGGACCTGCACAAGGACGAGCGCCGGGTGAAATAGTGCAATGATGCAAGTTCGGAAGCCCTGCCTCGGCGGGGCTTTCTACTTTTGTGCCATGGGCAACCCATTGATCCTGGACATTGGCGGGGGCGAACTGCTGGTGATCCTGCTGTTCGTGCTGCTGTTCTTCGGCAGCAAGGGGGTGCCCGAGCTTGCCCGCACCATGGGCCGCGCATTGCGCCAGTTCCGCGATGCCAGTGCCGAAGTGCAGCGCGAGATCGAAAAAGGGGCCTCCGATGTGAAGCGCGGTTTCGAGGAACAGCGGAAAACCTTCCGCATAGAACCTCCGGAACATCTGGTGGCCGCTGAACAGGCCGCAAAGGAGGAGCCGGTGGCTGCACCAACGGCGGACCAGGCCGTGGGCAACGATGCAGCCGAGGCCGAGAGCCCCGTGCCGGCCATGAAAGGCGGCGAGTAAAAGCAAAACAAGCTGTTAGGGATCGCTGCCGTGCGGTGGCGGGACCCGGAATTGCTCGTGAGGTTGGATAAGCCCTCGGCGTCCGTGTTAGGGGGAGGAATGCTGTTTCCCGCCCAATACCCCCCTCAATTTTCAACCTATGTTGAAAAATATGTACAGTTTGTCGTGTACGCCCCCCGTTTTCATCCCCCTACCTTCGCCGCGAAAACCACATTTCTGCATGTCCACCCTCAATTTACGTGCGAAGGCCCTTTCCGATGTACTGGGCCGCCAACCCCGCGAGGTACACCCGCCCAGCAGCCGCATCAGCGACTATTTCGGGGTGAACGTATTCAACGACGGCGCCATGCGCATGTTCCTCACCGTGGACGCTTACCGCGCGGTACGGGCCGCCATGGACAGTGGCGAGCGGATCGATCGGCGCTTGGCGGACCAAGTGGCCAGCGGCATGAAGGAATGGGCCGCCAGCAAGGGGGCCACCCATTACACGCATTGGTTCCAGCCCTTGAACGGCTCCAGCGCCGAAAAGCACGACGCCTTCTTCGAGCCGCTGGGCGAAGGGCGCAGCATAGAACGCTTCGATGGTGGCATGCTCGTGCAGCAGGAACCCGACGCCAGCAGCTTCCCCAGCGGCGGCATCCGCAACACCTTCGAGGCCCGTGGCTACTCTGCATGGGACCCCGGCAGCCCCGCCTTCCTGATCCACCAAACCCTGTGCATCCCCACCATTTTCGTCAGCTACACCGGCGAAGCGCTCGACTTCAAAACGCCCCTGCTGCGCTCCATCCGCGCGCTGGACGAGGCCGCCACGGCAGTATGCCGCTATTTCGACAAGGACGTGAAAAAGGTGACGCCCACCTTGGGCTGGGAACAGGAATACTTCCTGGTGGACGAATCCTTCTACTACGCCCGCCCCGACATCATGATGGCCGGTCGCGCCCTCTTCGGCCATGGGCCCGCGCGCGGCCAGCAACTGGAGGATCATTATTTCGGCAGCATACCCGAGCGTACCCAGGCGTTCATGCGCGATTTTGAGACCGAGGCCCTGCAGCTCGGCATTCCCGTAAAGACCCGGCACAACGAAGTGGCGCCCAACCAGTTCGAATGTGCACCGGTGTTCGAGGAAATGAACCTCGCCGTGGACCACAACATGCTGCTGATGGACGTGATGGAAAAAACGGCCCGCAAGCACGACATGCGCGTGCTCTTCCACGAAAAGCCCTACCCCGGGGTGAACGGCTCCGGCAAGCACAACAACTGGAGCCTGGCCACCGATACCGGCGTGAACCTGTTGCGGCCCGCACGCACTCCCAAGGAGAACATCCAGTTCCTTGCCTTTTTCGTGAACACCATCGCCGCCGTGCATGCCCATGCCGATGTGCTGCGCGCCAGCATTGCCTCGGCCAACAACGATCACCGCCTGGGCGCCCACGAGGCACCGCCCGCCATCGTCAGCATTTTCATCGGCAATTACCTCAATGGCCTGTTGAACGACCTGGAACGGAACATCAAGGCCAAGATGAGCCCGGCCAGCAAGACCGAGCTCAAGCTCGACATCGGGCGCATACCCCGTGTGCTGCTGGACAATACCGACCGCAACCGCACCGCGCCCATCGCCTTCACCGGCAACAAGTTCGAGTTCCGCGCCGTGGGCTCAAGCGCCAATTGCGCCGGCCCCATGACCGTGCTGAACACGTTGGTGGCCGCCCAGTTGCGCAGTTTCAAGCACGATGTGGACCAGTTGGTGGCCAAGGGCACCAAGAAGGATGAGGCCTTGCTGCGCTGCATCCGCGAACTGATCGTGCGCAGCAAGGCCATCCGCTTCGAAGGCAACGGCTACAGCGACGAATGGAGGGAAGAGGCCGCCCGGCGCGGATTGTCGAACACGCCGGACACCCCGCGGGCCCTGGACGCATGGAACGACCCCGCAACCGTGAAGCTCTTCGGCGACACGGGCGTGCTGTCGCACAAGGAATTGCAGGCGCGGCACGAGATCGAGCTGCACAATTACACACTGAAGGTGCAGATCGAATCGCGCGTGTGCGCCGACATGGCCACCAACCACGTGCTGCCCGCCGCCATCCACTACCAGAACCGCTTGATCGACAACGTGCGCGGGCTGCGCGAGGTGCTGGGCCGCGATGAGGCCGGCAAGGCCACCGCAACCCAGGTGGAACTCATCCGCAAGATCAGTGGCCACATCGAGGAGGTGCGCGCGCTCAGCATCGCCATGACACAGGCCCGCAAGGCGGCCAATGTGATCGAAGATCCAAGGGACAAGGCCATCGCCTACTGCGACCAGGTAAAGCCCTTCCTGGACAAGATCCGTTACCACAGCAACAAACTTGAGTTGTTGGTGGACGATGAACTGTGGCCGCTGCCCAAGCTGCGCGAACTGCTCTTCACGCGCTGAACCGGCCACATAACGAAATTGGGCCGGGGGTGCCATCCGTATGGGACTTTGCTTACTTTCGCCCGGCCCGTATGTGGGCCATATCCTTGATCTTCACCCATGATGAGCATGAAGCAATTCCTCTCCTGCCTTGCCCTTCTCCTTGTGTGCGCTACAGGTGCAATGGCCCAAACCAAGCAGGCCGAAGAAGCGGACGAGGCATTCAGGAAGGGGCTCTTCGCCAACGCCATTGAACTGTACAAGAAGGCCTACACCACGGAAAAGAAGGCCTCCGAAAAGGCACGGCTCATCTTCCAGGTGGCCGAAGTGTACCGCGCCATGGGCGACGCCGAGAACGCCGAGGTTTGGTACGAAAAGGCCAACAAGGCACAGTATTCCGATCCCATCACCTATTACTACATCGGCGAGGCGCTGAAGGAACAGGGCAAGTACGCACAGGCCATTGCGGCCTACAACCGCTACAAGGAGAAGAACCCCGGTGATGGCCGTGCCGATGCCAGCCTGGCGGCGGCACAGCGCGCGCAAGGCTGGGTGGACACGCCCACCCGCTACAAGGTGGACCCCGAAGTGCTGCTCAACAGCCCGCAATACGATTTCAGCCCCACCTATTCCGACAAGCGCAACAGCGACGTGGTGTTCGTGAGCAGCCGCCCAGCCTCAACCGGCACCGAGACCGACGGCATATTGGGTGAAAGCTTCACCGACCTCTTCTCCAGCAGCCGCGACAAGCTCGGCAAATGGAGCGAGCCGGTGCGCCTGCCCGCCAGCATCAACACGCCAGCGCACGAAGGAAGCGCCACCTTCAACAGCAAGCGCAACATGATGTACTTCACCCGCTGCCCGCACGAGAAGAAAAAGGCCTTCGGATGCGACATCTGGGTGAGCAAGAAAGTGGGCAACAACTACAGCGAGCCCGTGATGCTGCCCCTGAGGCCGCAACAGGACAAGAACGACACCACCATGGTAACCATTGGGCAACCGGCCCTTTCACCGGATGACAACACCTTGGTGTTCAGCAGCAACATGAAGGGAGGGCAAGGCGGCAAGGACCTGTGGAAGGTGGCCCTCGACAAGAACGGCATGCCCGCCGGCCAACCCGTGAACCTGGGCAAGGAGATCAACACGAAGGACAACGAGATGTTCCCCTTCTGGCGGAACAACGGCGACCTGTATTTCTCCAGCAACCGCATTGGCGGCATGGGCGGCATGGACATCTACCGGGCCGAGAAGACCGGTGAAGGCACCTGGGGCCACGTGACCAATATGCAGTACCCTGTGAACAGCGCGGCCGATGACTTCGGCATCGTGTTCGATGGGGACGAGGAGCGTGGCCTGTTCACCTCCAACCGCCCCGGAGGCAAGGGCGAGGACGACATTTGGCGCTTCTATGTGCCTGACCTCGTGTTCGCACTGCAGGGCATTGTGAAGGACAAGGTGACCGGCGCACCGCTGCCCGATGCCAAGGTGGAAGTGGTGGGCACCGATGGATCGAACTACAGCACCTTGGCTGATGCCAATGGCGGCTTCAGCTTCGAGGAAAGCGGAAAGGACCGGTACATCAAGGAGAACACCAGCTATACCATCCGTGCCAGCAAGGACAACTACCTGGTGGTGAACGACCAGATCACCACCGTGGGCCTTCCCGAAAGCACCACCTTCGTAAAGGAATACCTGTTGCAGCCCGCTGCCAAGGACGTGGCCATCGAATTGCCGGAAGTGCAATTCGACCTGGACAAGGCCACCCTGCGCCCCGAAGGGAAGGACTCGCTGCAAGTGCTTTACCAGATCCTGGTGGACAACCCCACCATTACCATTGAACTGGCGGCCCACACCGACACCCGCGGATCCGATGCCTACAACTTGCGCCTCTCGCAGGACCGTGCGCAAAGCTGCGTGAACTACCTGGTGGGCAAAGGCATCGACCCGGCCCGCATGACCGCCAAGGGATACGGCGAGACCCGCACCCGCATCAGCGACGCTGAGATCGCCAAAATGGCCACCACCGCGGAAAAAGAGGCCGCGCACCAGAAGAACCGCCGCGTGGAATTCTCCGTGAAGAGCTGGGACTTTGTACCCAAGGAAGGCAGCAGCACGCCGGAAGGAGGCCAGTAGATCCAACACCCGCAACAAAAGGCACCCTGCACCAACGGGGTGCCTTTTATTTTCGTCCCATGAAAGAAGAGACCAGCCGCTACGGCCTCAGGGGCGTGAGCAGTGCCAAGGAAGACGTGCACAAGGCCATCGAAAAGGTGGACAAGGGGCTCTTCCCCAAGGCGTTCTGCAAGATCGTCCCCGACCATTTGGCGGGTAGTGCCGAACATTGCGTGGTGATGCACGCCGATGGCGCCGGGACGAAAAGTGCCTTGGCCTACGCCTATTGGCGCGAAACAGGTGACATCAGCGTGTGGAGGGGCATTGCCCAGGACGCCGTGGTGATGAACCTGGACGACCTGTTATGCGTGGGCGCCACGGGCAACATCCTGCTCAGCAGCACCATCGGCCGCAACAAGCGTTTGGTGCCGGGTGAAGTGATCGCCGAGCTGATCAACGGCACCGAGGAATTCCTGCAACAAATGCGCGGTCTCGGGATCGACATCCGCAGCACCGGCGGCGAAACCGCCGATGTGGGCGACCTGGTGCGCACGGTGATCGTGGACAGCACCGTGGCGTGCCGCATGCGCCGCGATGAAGTGGTCGACAACGCTCGCATCAGGCCCGGCGATGCCGTGGTTGGCCTGGCCAGCTACGGACAGGCCAGCTACGAAAGCAGCTACAACGCGGGCATGGGCAGCAACGGCCTCACCAGCGCACGCCACGATATCTTCCACAACGAGCTGGCCCGCAAGTACCCGGAAACATTCGATCCCGCCACGCCGGCCGAGCTCGTGTACAGCGGACAGGCCGCGCTTACCGAACCGCTCGAGGGCACGCCCTTGGACCACGGCAAGGCGGTGCTTTCCCCCACGCGCACGTACGCGCCGGTGATCCGTGAGGTGCTGGCCCGCATGCGGGACAGCGTGCACGGCATGGTGCACTGCAGTGGCGGCGGGCAGACCAAGGTGCTCCACTTCATAGAAGGCCTGCGGGTGGTGAAGGACAACCTGCTGCCGGTACCGCCCCTGTTCAGCGCCATCCAGCGCATGAGCGGAACACCTTGGCGCGAGATGTACACCGTGTTCAACATGGGCCACCGCATGGAGATCTACGTGCCGGCCGAGGCCGCGGAGGAAGTGGTGTCCATCGCAGAAGGCTTCGGGATCGCGGCGCAAGTGGTGGGCCGGGTGGAGGCCGCCGAAGGCAAGGAAGTGGTGATAGCCGGTCCGCAGGGGCAATACCAATACACGGCATGAGCGGGGCGGAGGACCTGTTGGCGAAGCTTTCCGCAGTGCACGACCGGCGCGAGGAGGTGGGCAAGCAGTTGGCCGATCCCGATGTGATCGCCGACCGCAAGCGCTTTGTGGAACTGAACCGCGAATACCGCGACCTGGCCCCGGTGGACGAAGCGTATGTCCGTTTCCGCAACGCGGTGCAAGGCCTGCACGAGGCCGACCAAATGCTGCGCACCGAACGCGATCCCGAGATGCTGGAGCTGGCCCGCAGCGAAAAAGAGCAACTGGAGGAAACCGTGGAGCGCATGGAGGAGGAAGTTCGCCTGCTGCTGGTGCCCAAGGACCCCAACGACGACCGGAACTGCACCATGGAGATCCGGGCGGGCACCGGAGGGGACGAGGCCGGCATTTTCGCGCACGATCTCATGCGCATGTACAGCCGCTTCTGCCAGGACCAAGGCTGGAAGGTGGAAGTGGCCGACATCAACGAAAATGCGGCCGGCGGCGTGAAAGAGGTGGTGCTGAATGTGGAGGGCGAGGGTGCATACGGCGTGCTGAAATTCGAGGCGGGCGTGCACCGTGTACAGCGGGTGCCCCGTACCGAGGCCAGCGGGCGCATACACACCAGTGCCGCCACGGTGGCCGTGCTGCCGCAGGCCGAGGAATTCGACGTGGAGATCAAGGAAAGCGACGTGAAGATGGAGACCGCGCGCAGTGGGGGCGCGGGCGGCCAGAACGTGAACAAGGTGGAAACAAAAGTGCGCCTGACCCACATACCCACCGGCGTGGTGGTGATGTGCCAGACCGAGCGCTCGCAGCTGGGCAACCGCATGAAGGCCATGCAGATGCTGCGCAACAAGCTGTACGACGAAAAGATGCGCAGCGAGCAGGAAGCCCTTACCGCGCACCGCCGCAGCCAGGTGGCCAGCGGCGACCGCAGCGCCAAGA
>JBIQMI010000137.1:5785-8343 GCA_044463585.1 Cryomorphaceae bacterium | reverse complement strand
CATCGGCGGTGGCATCCAGCCAGTCGGTGAAGCTGCGGCGCGTGCCGCTGGCCGGTGCCGGCTTCTTGGGGGCCGGCCGTGGCTGTTCCGGGTGTGCTTCTTCCATGGCCGTAGGGGCCGGTGGGGGAGCTGGCGGCGGGGTGGCCCAATCGGAAAGGTCGTACGCGCTGGCGTGCAGGGCCTCCGCGTACATGCGCCCGAGCTCGTCGTCGGCTTCCGGCACAGGTTGAACAGCGGGGGTGGTAGGTTCCGCGGCTTCGGATGGTCCCGGCTCTGGAGCCTCTTCGGCCGCGACGGGGACGGCTTGTTCGGGCGTTGCCTCCCCGGGGCTGGGCATTGCGGGTGCCCCAAGGGCGGGCTGCACCTCCGTTTCCATGGCGGCGATCGCGGTTTCGGCCGCGGAATCCAGCGGCCCATCGGCGGGTTGAGGTGCCGGGGAAACGGCTTCCACCGGTTCCGGTGCGGCGGGCGGCGCCTGCGGGGCCTCTGGCGGCAAGGCCGCCGCCACCACGGCCGTTGGCTGCGCCTCTTCACGCTTGTTCACCAGGTCGAACAGCACCGAGCGGGAGGGGAGCACGGCGGCCGGTACGCCGCGCGCGTCGTTGGCCAGCAGGTCGTTCGAGTTGTGGCCCCCGACCGCCAGCAACAGGCGCGCCCCGCCGAACCAGGGGAAGCGATCGGCCATGGAGCGCAGCGCCTCCATGTCGGACCGGTCCGTACCGGCGGGGTCCCTGAGAAGTTCGGTCAAGCGTGCCCTTTCCATGTATTACCAGTTGCCCAGCGTACGGTCGAAGATATCCTGTGCCAACTGTTTGCCGATGTCCTCCACCAGCGCGGCCTCCACGGCTGAAAGGTCCTGGGTGCTGGGGTAATCGGCGAAGCGCGAGACGGAAAAATCGCTGTCGGCCTTGCTGTCGGCCTTGTTGGTGTAATGCACCGTAACGGTGACCGTGAGGCGGTTGAGGGCCGCCGTTTCGTTTGCCTGTATGGCCACGGGCTGCACGTCGTAGCCGGTGATGGCACCCTCGTAGGCGATATCACCATCGGCCGGGGCCAGGTTCAGCGGTGTTTGGGCCTGCATCAGGTCGCGCACGGCCTCCGTTACGGCCTGTGCCGATTGCGGCGTGCAAAGCGGAGCCCGCGCCTCGAAGGCGGCCACGCTCAAGGTTTTGGCCGATGCCGGCACGGTTCCCCCGCTCAGCGAGTAGTTCACGGTGCATGAGCCCAGCAGCAGGCCGGCCGCAACGATCGATATCAGGCGATGTTCCACTCCTTGATCTTGCGGTAAAGGGTGCGTTCGCTGATCCCCAGTTCCTGTGCGGCCATGCGCCTGCGGCCCCGGTGCTTCTGCAGGGCCTTTTTGATCAATTCGCGCTCCTTCTCCTCCAGGCTGAGCGATTCCTCCACTTCGGTATGCTCTACATCCTCGTTGCCGCGTTGCGGCAGGTGGATGCTCATGCCCGGTTCGCCGGCGTGCGGGTACAGCAGGTTCTCGTGGTAGGCGGCGGGCCCGCTGGGCATGGGGGCGGCACCGCCGCTCAGCAGGCGCACCTGCTCCTTCAGGGCGTTCAGGTCGTTCTTCATGTCGAACAGGAACTTGAAGATCAATTCCCGTTCGCTGATCGAATCGCCGGGTTGGGCGCCGTCGATTTTTCCCGCAGGCACCAGCGCCACATTTTCGCGTGGCAGGTAGTTGGCCAGTGTTTGCGCGCTGATCTCCCGCGTGTGCTCGATCACGCTGAGCTGTTCGACCAGGTTGCGCAGTTGCCGCACGTTGCCCGGCCAGCGATAGGCCACCAGCATCATGCGTGCTTCCTCGGTGAGGGTGATCACGGGGGCGCGGTAGCGCGAAGCGGCCTCCTGTGCGAAATAGCGGAAGAGCAGGTGGATGTCCTCGGGGCGTTCGCGCAGCGCCGGCACGTGGATGGGCACCGTGTTCAGCCTGTAGTAAAGGTCCTCGCGGAAACGCCCGCGCTGCACGGCCTGCAGCATGTCCACGTTGGTGGCGGCGGTCACGCGCACGTCGGTCTTCTGGGCCTTGCTGCTGCCCACCCTGATGAATTCGCCGGTTTCCAGCACGCGCAGCAGGCGCACTTGGGTGTTCAGCGGCAGTTCGCCTACTTCGTCCAGGAAGATGGTGCCTCCGTTGGCCACTTCGAAGTAGCCTTTGCGGGCCTCGTGCGCCCCGGTGAATGCGCCTTTTTCGTGGCCGAACAACTCGCTGTCTATGGTTCCCTCGGGAATGGCGCCACAGTTCACCGCGATGTACGGGCCATGCTTGCGCGCGCTGAAGGCATGTATGATCTGCGGCATCACCTCCTTTCCGCTGCCGCTTTCGCCGCTGATGAGCACGCTAAGGTCCGTGGGGGCCACTTGTGCCGCGATCTCGATGGCGCGGTCGAGCAACGGCGATGCGCCGATGATGCCGAAGCGTTGTTTGATGGGCTGCACCTTCATGCCACGGCCTTGGTTTGATCGATCAGCGCCAATGGTTCGCCTTGCAGTGAGCCGGCGGTGGAGGAGGTGATGCGCACCTGCACCATGTCGCCCGGCCTGAT
>JBIQMI010000137.1:0-5775 GCA_044463585.1 Cryomorphaceae bacterium | reverse complement strand
GCGCTCACCCGGCGCCACCGCCGTGCCGTACCGTGGCACGATCACCACGGCGTTCTGGGTGTTGCGCCCCTGCATTTGCTCATCGCTTCTCTTGCTCACGCCTTCCACCAGCACTTCCTGTACTTGGCCTACATAGCCGGCCAGGCGCCGCACCGAGTTGTTGCGCTGCACGGCGATGATCTCCGACAATCGGCGGCTTTTCACTTCCTCGGGCACATCGTCCTCCAGCTTGCGCGCCGCAAGGGTCTTCGGCCGTTCGCTATACTTGAACATGAAGGCCATGTCGTAGCCCACTTCCGCCAGCAGGTCCAAGGTGGCCTGGTGGTCTTCCTCTGTTTCGCCGCAGAAGCCCGAAATAATGTCGGTGCTGAGGGCGCAATCGGGCATGTGCCGGCGTATGCTGGCCACGCGCTCCAGGTACCATTCGCGGTCGTAGCCGCGGTTCATGCGTTTCAGCACGGCGCTGCTGCCGCTCTGCACCGGCAGGTGGATGTATTTGCAGATGTTCGCGTGCCGCGCCATCACCTGCAGCACTTTGTCGGTCATGTCCTTGGGGTGGCTGGTGCTGTACCGGATCCTTAGGCCGGGGCAGGCCACGGCCACTTGGTCCAGCAGGTCGGCGAAATCCACCGCCGGCGTTTCTTCCGCAATGGTGGGGCCTTCACCCTCTGCTGCACGCGGCCTCCATTTGTACGAGTCCACGTTCTGGCCGAGCAAGGTTACCTCCTTGTAGCCGTCCGCCACCAGTTTCAGGCATTCGGCCACTATGGTGTGGGGGTCGCGGCTGCGCTCGCGGCCGCGGGTGAAGGGCACCACGCAGAAGGCGCACATGTTGTCGCAGCCGCGCATGATGGTGACGAATGCGGTGACCCCGTTGGTGTTGAGGCGTACCGGCTCGATCTCGCCGTAGGTCTCCTCGCGGCTCAACAGCACGTTCACCGCCTTTTGGCCGCTGCCCACTTCCTCCAGCAGGCGCGGCAGGCTGCGGTAGGCGTCGGGGCCCACCACCAGGTCCAGTACTTTTTTCTCCACCAACAGGTTCTCCTTCATGCGTTCCGCCATGCAGCCCAGCACGCCCACCTTCAATTCCTTGTTGGCCTGCTTCAGCCGGTTCATTTCGTTGATGCGCTGCATCACCGTGTATTCGGCCTTTTCGCGCACACTGCAGGTATTCAACAGGATCAGGTCGGCCTCCTCGGCGCTGGCCGCGGTGGTGTAACCTTCATTTGCCAGAATGCGCGCGACCACTTCGCTGTCGCTCACGTTCATCTGGCAGCCGTAGCTCTCGATGTACACTTTTTTGGCCATGGTGAAAGGAGCGCAAAGGTATCGCGCACGGGTTTTTGTGCCAAAGTGGCAGCGCCCCGTATGTATATCGCATGGTGGGCCGGGCTAAAAACCCTTTTCATCCTTGTTGGCCGCCGTTTGGAATTCCGTGCCGCGTTCGGGGCACCCGCCTATATTTGCCACCCTTTTAAGAACAAGTAAATGGCAGTTATCGGAAAGATCCGCGAGCGTGGAACGCTGCTGGGGATCGTGGTGGGCGGTGCACTCGTGCTGTTTGTGGTGGGCGACTTCATCGGCAACCGCAGCAGCGGGCGCGATTACAACGTGGGCACCATCGATGGCCAGGACATCAGCATGCAGCAGTTCTCTGCCTTGGTGGACGAACAGCTCGACCTTTACCGGCAGAACGGCACCACGGTTGACAACCAGTTGCAGGAGCAGGTGCGCAATGGCGTTTGGAACGACCTGGTGCGTGCGCAAACCTTGGGCGTGCAAGCGGAAAAGGCCGGGTTCGGCACCACCCTGAGCCGCGATGAATACGATGACATCCGGTTCGGCAACAACGTGCTGCCCGATTTCCGCAACAACCAGAATTTCATGGACCCGCAGACCGGCCAGGTGAGCAAGGAGCGGCTGCGACAGTACTTCAAGTACGTGCAGGACAACAACCTGCCGCTGATGGAAATGCAACGCCGCACGTTCGTGCCGCAGCGCATCCAGGCCAAGTACAACGAATTGGTGAAAAAGAGCTGCTTCGTGAATTCGGCCCAACTGCAGGATGAATGGGCGGGAAAGAACACCCGCGCCGACTTCCAGTTCGTGGCCCAGCGCATGGATGCGGAGCCCGATAGCCTGTACCCGGTCAGCGAGACCGAGTTGCGCCGCTTCTACGATGCCCACAAGAACGACCGCAAGTACCGGCAAACCGCCTCGCGCAGCTTTGCCTACGTGCGCTTCGATGCCAGCCCCAGCCAAGAGGACATTGATGCCGCCCGCGAGGACATGATGGGACTGAAGGCCGACTTTGAGGCTGCCAGCACCCCCGCGCAGGACAGCGCATTGGTGATGAGCGCCGCCGACAGCCGTTCACCCGAGCCCACCGCCTACCAGGAAGGAACCGCCGACCGCCTGAACGATTCGCTGATCACGCACGCCGCGATCGGCACCGTGGTGGGCCCGTTCCGCGATGGCAACAAATGGGAACTGGTAAAGGTGGTTGAACTGGCCGATGTGGAAGAGGCCCGCGTGCGGCACATCCTGCTGTCCACACAGGGCAAGACCGGCGACGATGAAAAGGCCGTGAAGAACCGGGCGGACAGCCTGTTGGCGGTGGTGCGCAAGGACCGCTCGAAGTTCCCTGCCATGGTGGAGAAATTCTCGGACGATCCCGGCAGCAAGAACACCGGCGGCGTGTATGAATGGTTCGACCGGCAGCGGATGGTGCCCGAATTCACCAAGGCCAGCTTTGATGAGAAGCAAGGGGCCATTACCCTGGTAAAGACCACCTACGGCTACCACATTGTGGAGGTGCTGGGGCAGCGTACGCGCAAGGAGCGCCGGGTGCTGAAGATCGACCGCAAGATCGCGCCGGTGCAGGCCATGAAGGCCACATGGAAACAGGCGAACGAATTCTCGCTCAACAACCCTGACACCGCTTCGTTCCGCAAGGCCGCTGAAGAAGCCGGGCTGGTGTACACACCGGTGGAGGAGCTGCGCCCCGACCAGCGCTTCGTGCCCGGGCTGCAAGAGGCGGATGAAGTGATCCGCTGGGCGAACCACGCCGCCGCCAACGCCAAAAGCAGCGAACCCCTCACCAGCGGCGACGGTTATGTGGTATGCTCGCTGCTGGGCATCCGCGAAGAAGGCGCGCCGAAGTTGAACGATGTGCGCGAGCGCTTCACCCAAGAGGTGCGGAAGGAGAAGAAGGCCGATGCACTGGCCAGCAAAATGAACGGCAAGACCGACCTTCAGGCCTTGGCCCAGGAACTGGGCACGAACGTGCAGCAAGCCACGGCGCTCACCTTCAGCGCCAACACGCTGCCGGGCGGATTCAGCGATGCCGCCGTGATCGGCAGCATCTTCGGCATCCCCCAAGGCAATACGGCCGGGCCGCTGAAGGGCGATATGGCGGTGTACATGGCGCACATGGAGAAACTGGAGCCTGCCGGGGAAATGCCCGCTGGCGCCGAGGATGCCAAGGGCTTCACCGACCGTGTACGCGGCCGTGCCCAAGGGCAGGCCTTCAATGCGCTGAAAGAGGCCGCCAAGGTGAAGGACAACCGCTCGATGTATTACTGACCTGCCGCGGCAAGCTGGCCAAAGGGCCGATCCGTTTTTTGCGGGTCGGCCCTTTTTGCTGCTTATCGCAGGTGCTCGAGGCGCTCGGCGTCCAAGCGCACCAAAATGGCCAGCAGCACGGTGAAGCCGATCAGCGAGCTGCCGCCGTAGCTGAAGAAGGGCAACGGTATGCCGATCACGGGTGCCAGGCCGATGGCCATGCCCACGTTGATCATCAGGTGCAGGAAGAAGATGCTGGCCACGCAATAGGCGTAGATCCGCGTGAACCGCGATCGTTGGCGGTCGCTGATCTGTATGCAGCGCAGGATCAACGCACCGAACAGCACCACCACCACCGCCGAGCCCACGAAGCCCCATTCCTCGCCCACCGTGCAGAAAATGAAATCGGTGCTTTGCATGGGCACGTACTTGTACTTGGTGAAGGTGCCCTGCAGGAAGCCTTTGCCCATGAAGCCGCCGCTGCCGATGGCCGTCTTGCTCTGCTCCACGTTGTAGCCGTAACCCCGCGGATCATACTCCAGGCCCAGCAGTACCCTGATGCGGGTTTGCTGGTGCATGGGCATGCGGTCGATCATGTAGTCCACGCTGCTGATGAACACCGAGGAGCCGAGGAAGCCGATGAGCAGGTAGGCGTAGATGCGCTTGCGGCGGTGCTTGAGCACGAACTTGCGCACGAACAGGAACACCAGGAAGGTGAACACGCCCAAGAGAAAGATCAGCAGGTATTGCCCGTGGAATTCGATATCGGTGAACGGCAGGGTGTAACTGCCTTCCTTCATGATCAGGGAAAGCACCACCAGAATGGCGGCCATGATGGCGCTGAGCAGGATGTTCCCGGACAAACCCTCGCGGTACAGCACCAGCACGAAGGCTCCGCTCACCAGGGCCGTGCCCGTATCGGGCTGCAGCATGATCAGTGCCACGGGCAGCAGGATCAGGATGGCGGCCACCACGCGTGAGCGCATGTTGTTCAGCGCCTTCAGCCCGCTGAGGTACTTGCTCAGGGCCAGCGCCGTGGCGAATTTGCTGAACTCGGCCGGCTGGATGCCGAAGCCGCCCACGCCGAACCACGCCTTGGCACCGTTCACCTCGCGCCCGATCAACAGCACCAGCACCAGCAGCAGCAGCACGGCGCCGTATATGGGGTAGGCCAGGTTGCGGATGAATTCGCCCCGCACCAACAGCATGCCCGCGCCCAGGAGCAAGGAGAACACGATCCACATGCTTTGCGCACCGTATTCCCGCGCCCGGTCGAACAGGTTCGCATGGTCGGGGTCGTAGGCCGCGCTGTAGATGTTGGCCCAGCCCATGGCCATCAGCAACAGGTACATGATCACCAGCGGCCAATCGATGTTGCGTGCTATGGAATCGCGCTGGCTCATTGCTTGCGGCGCTTGCTCACGAATTTGGTGTAGTTGCCCTCGGTGGCGATCAGGTCCGCATCGAGCATGCGCTGCATTACGTCGGGCCGGGTAATGGTGTCGGTAAGGTATTGCTCCATGCACAGGCTGGCGATGGGTGCCGCCCAAGTGCCGCCGAAGCCGGAGTTCTCCACGTACACCGCGATGGCGATCTTGGGGTCCTCCATGGGCGCGAAGGCCACGAATACCGCGTGGTCCTTGCCATGCGGGTTTTGCGCGGTGCCGGTCTTGCCGCATACGGTAATGCCGGGTATGCGGGCCTGGCGTGCGGTTCCGCCCGGTTCGTTCACCACCTTGCGCATGCCCTCCACCAAGGGCGGGAACCACTTGTCGTCCACCACGGTCTGGTGCCGCTGCACGTTCCGGTTCAGGCTGTCGGGCGAGCCGATGGCACGCACCACGTGGGGGTCGTAGTAATAGCCGCGGTTGGCGAAGATGGCGGCCAGGTTGGCCATTTGTATGGGGGCCACCAGCAATTCACCCTGGCCTATGCTCAAGGAGAATATGGTGCTGAAGGACCATGCATTTTCGCCGTACACCTTGTTGTAGAACTTCACCCCCGGCACGCTTCCGCCCTTCACGGCGGGCAGGTCGAGGTTGGGTGCGTGCCCCATGCCGAAGCTTTCGATGTCGGTTTTCCAAACCTCCAGCCCCAGCGCGGCATCCTTGAACCGGTTGGGCGTTTCGCCACGCTCCACCAGCCGCTTGAACACTTGGTAGAAATAGGGGTTGCACGAGAACTGCACGGCCTGTTCCACGTTGCTGGCAG
>JBIQMI010000136.1:0-8447 GCA_044463585.1 Cryomorphaceae bacterium | reverse complement strand
GCCTCAATGATCTCACCCCCTCCACGGGCCGGATCCGTTTCATCATCCCGCCGGCCGGCCAGGATTTCATCCATGCCGACCCCAGCATGGCCAAGGTCGCATTCAACAACTTGTTGGCCAATGCGATAAAATTCACCCGCGACCGCGAGCAGCCTGTGATCGAGATCGGCATGGACCACGACCGGGACAGCCATGTGGTATGGATAAAGGACAACGGTGTGGGTTTCGACGGGGAAAAGAAAGATCAGCTGTTCGGTGTATTCAAACGCCTGCACAGCGCTGCACAATTCGAGGGCACCGGTATCGGTCTGGCCTTGGTTGGCCGGATCATGAAAAAGCACCAAGGCACCTGCTGGGCAGAGGGGGAACAGGGCAAGGGTGCCACGTTCTACTTGCGCTTCCCCGCGTGGAAGCAGGCCATGGCCGGTTGATCGTAACCTTGGGCCGATGGGTTGCGTTCCATGGAAAACGCTCTCTCGCATGCAACCCAAAGCGATCATTCTCCTGGCCTTTTTGGCCGCACCTTTTTTCGTTCAGGCACAGAAACTCGTTGACCGCAGGGACCAGGCCACCGGTTGGTACGTGCCGGTGAAATTCCGGGTGACCGCGCAAGGCGCGAACAGTAAAAGGGTGAACGTGAAGATCTACCGCGACAACACCTTGGTGCACGACATACCGGGCACCAAGGGGAAATTCACGGTGAACCTCGACCTCGAGAACCATTACACGGTAATGCTCGAAAAGGAAGGGTACCGCAGCAAGTCGATCTCCATCGACACCCATGTGCCCGAGCAGCGTGTGCAGTACCCCATGTACGATTGCACCATGGACCTGGAGCCAGAGGACCGGTTCACCCATGCGGACCCGTTCTACATGGACTTCCCCAGTGCCTTGGTACGCTGGAACGACGAAGCACAAGAGTTTGCACCCCAAATGGAATATGTACGCCACATCCAGGGCAAAATGGCCATGCTGCGGGCACAGATGGACCCACAGTAACGGCATCATTGAAAACACGAACGCCTGCCGGTCCCCGGCAGGCGTTCGTGTTTTCGGGGACCTCGTCCGGCCTAATGTTGATCGTAGTCCACCACTGCCCGTGGCGTTAGCGGGTGGCTTTGGCAGGTAAGCACAAATCCCTCCTCCACTTCCTCGTCGGTAAGGGCATAATTCATGTCCATGGCCACCTTCCCTTCCAGCACCTTCGCCTTGCACGTGCAGCATACAGCGCCTTTGCAGGCATATGGCACATCCAGCCCCGCATCCTCGGCGGCATCCAGGATGGTGATGCCCTTCGCCGGCACCTCGATCTCCGTTTCACGCCCATCGAGGATCACCTTCACCTTGGCGTTGCCCGTCAGCGGGCCTTCCGGGCCAGGTGCGGCGGAATCCGCGGGCCGCGGCTTCGGCTCACCGGCCACCGGCGTGTTGAACAGTTCAAGATGGATCCTCTGCTTGTCCACGCCCATGCGTTCCAAGGTCTCGCTCACGTTGATCATCATCGGCTCGGGCCCGCAGATGAAATACTCCTTCGAATGCGGGTCGGTGATGAAGGCCTTCATCAATTCGGCGGCCTTCTCGTGCGTGATGCGCCCGTTGAACAAGACCTCCGCACCGGTTCCGCGGCTGAGGATATGGAACACATTGAGCCGATCGGCATACCGCTGGCGCAGCTCATCGAGCTTGCCGCGGAAAATGATGCTGGCCTCCTCGGAATTGCCGAAGAACAGGGTGAACCGGCTTTTCGGCTCCGTGCGCAGCACAGTGATCAGGATGCTCAGGATCGGCGTAATGCCGCTTCCCCCGGCGAAGGCCACATAATGCCGCTCGCGCGAGGGATCCAAGGGCGTGGTGAAGCTGCCCATCGGGGTCATCACCTCCAGTGTGTCGCCCGGCTTCAGCCGGTCCACCAATAGGTTCGAGGCACGGCCACCGGCCACTTTCTTCACGGCGATCCGGATCTCCTCCGGGTCGAGCGGGCTGCTGCAGATGCTGTACGAACGCCTCAGTTCCTCACCGTCCACATTCAGCTTCAGGGTAAGGTATTGGCCATGGACGAACTTAAAATCCTCCTTCAGGGCTTCTGGAATACGGAAGCCGATGGAAATGCTCTGTGCGGTCTCTTGTACGATATCAGAGACCACCAGCGTATGGAAACGGGCCATGCGGGGAGAAGTAGCGGACATAAAAGGAATTGGCCACCGGAGCGCGGTGGGGCGCAAAAGTAGCCGTTCGGAGCCACTGACCCGCGTCAACCCGGCTTTCACCGCCCTCGCTAACTTTAGCCCGCCGTAGAACCATTGATCATTCAACCGAATGCCGCAAGAAGAAAAAGAAGGCCTTTTCCAGCAAAAAGTGGATGCCGAGCAAAAGATCGAGCCCCGCGATTGGATGCCCGATGGCTACCGGAAGACCTTGGTGCGCCAGATCAGCCAGCACGCGCATAGCGAGGTGGTGGGCATGTTGCCCGAAGGCGCATGGATCACCCGGGCACCGTCGCTTCGCCGCAAATTGATCCTGTTGGCCAAGGTGCAGGACGAGGCCGGCCACGGCCTTTACCTGTACAGCGCCGCCGAAACTTTGGGCACCAGCCGCGAGGAAATGGTGGACCAGTTGCTGGAAGGCAAGGCCAAGTACAGCAGCATCTTCAACTATCCCACGCTTACCTGGGCCGACATCGGCGCCATTGGATGGCTGGTGGACGGCGCGGCCATCATGAACCAAGTGATGCTTTGCCGCACCAGCTACGGCCCCTATGCGCGGGCCATGGTGCGCATTTGCAAGGAGGAAAGTTTCCACCAGCGCCAAGGCTATGACATACTGATCACCCTGTGCAGTGGCAGCCCGGAGCAAAAAGCCATGGCCCAGGATGCGCTGAACCGGTGGTGGTGGCCCAGCCTGATGATGTTCGGTCCCAGCGACAAGGACAGCACCCACAGCGCACAAAGCATGAAGTGGAAGATCAAGCGCCAAAGCAACGATGAGCTGCGCCAGAACTTCATCGACCGCACCGTGGGGCAAGCCGAATACCTCGGGCTGCAAATACCCGATCCCGACCTGAAGTGGAACGAGGAGAAAGGTCAGTACGACTTCGGAGCGATCAATTGGGACGAATTCTACGCCGTGATCAACGGGGACGGCCCCTGCAACAAGGAGCGGATGGCCGCGCGCCGCAAGGCCCATGCCGATGGTGCCTGGGTGCGCGAAGCGGCCATGGCCCACGCCGCAAAAAAAGCCGCGCGCAAGGCTGCTTGACCATAAAACCACCTGCATACCAACCAGCATTCCCACCGTATGGAAAACGAAAAGAACTGGCCGCTTTGGGAGATCTTCATCCAAAGCAAACGCGGCCTCGACCACAAGCATGTGGGCAGCCTCCACGCCGCCGATGCCCAAATGGCCGTGGAAAATGCCCGCGACGTGTACACCCGCAGGGGCGAGGGCAACAGCATATGGGCCGTACGCGCCACCGATATACACGCCAGCAAGCCCGAGGACCAAGGTGCATTCTTCGATCCCGCGGACGACAAAGTGTACCGGCACCCCACCTTCTACCCCATGCCCGAGGGCGTGAAGTACATCTAAGGCATGGAACAGAACGAAGCCTTGTTCCGCTTCGCCCTGCACATGGGCGACAATACCCTGGTGCTGGGCCACCGGTTGAGCGAATGGTGCGGGCATGGCCCCGTGCTTGAAGAGGATATCGCCCAAGCCAACATTGCCTTGGACCTCATCGGGCAAGCACGCAACTACCTTACCCTTGCCGGGGAACTGGAGGGCAAGGGCCGCACCGAGGATGACCTCGCCTATCTACGCGATCCCGACGCGTACATGAACGTGCAAATGGCCGAGCTGCCCAAGGGCGATTATGCGTTCACCATAGTGCGCAGCTTCCTGTTCGACGCGTTCCATCTTCCCCTGTTGAGGGGCTTGGCCAACAGCAGCGATGCAAGGCTGAAGGGCATTGCCGAAAAGGCGGTGAAGGAGGTGGAATACCATTTGCGCCACAGCAGCGAATGGCTGGTACGCTTCGGCGACGGCACCGATGAAAGCCACAAGCGTGCGCTGGCCGCCTTGGATGAATTGTGGCGCTATACAGGTGAATTGTTCGCGGCCGATGAGGCCGAGGAGGCACTGGCCAAAGCTGGCATCATACCGTCGCTGGCCTTGGTGAAGGAGCAATGGGACGCCACGGTTGACCAAGTGTTGAAGGAAGCCACGCTGAAGCGGCCAGCCGATAGCGCAATGGCCGAGGGTGGCAAGCGTGGGCAACATACGGAGCACTTGGCGGCCATGCTGGAGGAAATGCAAGTGCTGCAGCGCACCTACCCCGGTGTAGAGTGGTAACTTCGCGGGTATGCACACCGCAGAAGAAGTTGAAGCCCTGCTGGAGGAGGTGAAGGATCCGGAGATCCCCATGATCAGCATCCGTGAATTGGGTGTTTTGCGCGATGTATCCGTTGTTGGCGGGCGCGTGGAAGTGACCATAACGCCCACTTACAGCGGGTGCCCGGCCATGGACGTGATGCAGCTGGACGTGGAACGTGCGTTGCGCAAGGCCGGCGTGAAGGATTATACGGTGAAGCAAGTGCTCTCGCCCGCATGGACCACGGATTGGATCAGTGAAAGCGGCAGGCGGAAACTGCTCGAATACGGTATTGCTCCCCCGCCCCACAGTTCCGACATCAGGGCGTTGAAGGGTGGGTCGCCCGCGATCGCTTGCCCCCAATGCGGCAGCACCGACACCGAATTGCTGAGCCAATTCGGCTCCACCGCATGCAAGGCGCTTTACCGGTGCAACAGTTGCCGTGAGCCGTTCGACCTTTTCAAGTGCCATTGAACGGACCAACGCCGCCACCTGCCGTTACTTTCGCGCCGCATGGACCTTTCGATCGTTGTCCCGCTGCTCAACGAGCGCGAATCCCTGCCCGAGCTGGCGGGCAAGCTGCATGAGGTGATCGGCAGGATGGGCCTGGCCTACGAGATCCTGCTGATCGACGACGGAAGCCGCGACGGATCCTGGGACGAGATCGAACGCTTGCACCGGCAGGACCCGCGCACCAAGGGCATACGCCTGGGGCGCAACTACGGCAAAAGCCCGGCCCTGAACGAAGGGTTTCGCGCCGCCAAGGGCAGCGTGGTGATCACCATGGATGCCGACCTGCAGGACGATCCCGAGGAAGTGCCCGGCCTGTACCGCATGATCAAGGAGGAAGGATACGACCTGGTAAGCGGCTGGAAAAAGAAACGGCACGACCCCCTGAGCAAAACGCTTCCCACCAAGCTTTTCAACGCCACCACCCGGAAGGTGAGCGGCGTAAAGCTCCACGATTTCAATTGCGGGCTGAAGGCGTACCGCAGCGAGGTGGTGAAATCCATCGAGGTGTACGGCGAGATGCACCGGTACATCCCCTTCATCGCGAAAAAGGAGGGCTTTGAACGGATCGGTGAGAAAGTGGTGACGCACCACGCCCGCAAGTACGGCCGCACCAAGTTCGGTCTGGACCGCTTCATCAACGGATTCTTGGACCTGCTCACGATCACCTTCGTGTTCCGCTTTGGCAAAAAGCCGATGCATTTTTTCGGCGCCATGGGCACGTTGGTATTCTTCCTCGGCTTTCTGGCCACCCTGTGGGTCCTGGGCAGCAAGCTGTACAGCCTGCTTAGCAAGGTGAAGGCGCCCTTGGTCACCGATCAGCCGTTGTTCTACATCGCGCTTACCAGCATGATCATCGGCGTGCAATTGTTCCTGGCCGGTTTCGTGGCCGAGCTGGTGGCGCGCAACTCCCCCGAGCGCAACACCTACCGCGTATCGCAACGGCTCGGGCTGTGACATGCCCGCGATCGTGGCGATCTTTCGCCCATGACCCCGTCATTGCGCCGATGGCTCCTATGCGCGGCGGCACTTTCCCTGGTGCCTTTCCTGTGGCTGGCGATGTACGCGCACCCGGTGGCGGATGATTACTGCTATGCCGCAAAAAGTGCCGGACAGTCGCTATGGGCCTGGAGCCGGAGCGAATGGCTGTACTGGAACGGCCGGTACGCGAGCAACCTGCTCATGGCGCACGGTCCGCTTTCGGGCCATGGGCCTTTCCTGCCGGGGTACCGGCTGGTGCCACCGGCGTTGATGGCGCTTACCTGGGCGGGCATCTGGTGCCTGTTGCGCCGGGCCACGCAGCGCCAATTGCCGAATGGCCATGCCGCCTTGGGTGCCTTGGTGCTGCTGGCGTTGTACATGAACATCATGCCGGACGCGGGCGAAGGGTTCTACTGGTACACCGGTGCCGTTACCTACCAGTTGGGCAGCATCCTGCTGCTTTTCCATTTGGCGCTGCTCACACCGCAAGGGGGCAAACCTTCCATGCTGCGCCTGTTTTGCAGCCTTCTGCTGGCGGTGGCCATTGTGGGCATGAGCGAGATCCACATGCTGCTGATGCTGTGCCTGCACACTGCGCTCCTTGCCTTCGCCTTGCACCGCCGCCAACGGGTACTTGCGGCGCTGTTGCTGCTGGCCGCCACCACGGCCGGCGCCGCCCTGATGTACATGGCACCGGGCAACGCGGTGCGTGGCGCCATGTTCGCCGGCACGCATGAGCTGGGGCGATCGCTGGGCATGTCCTTCCTGCAGGCCCTGCGCTTTTCGGCGAAATGGCTCCTCTCCCCGGCCCTGCTTTCGGCCGGGCTGCTTTATCTGCCGCTGCACCGGTGGCTACGCTCGAATGTGCCTGGCTTCGCACGGTTGCTCGGCATGCCCTGGTGGCTGGCCGCGCTGGTGCCGTTCCTATTGATCATGGCCACCACCTTCCCGGCCTATTGGAACACCGGATTGCTCGGCCAGCACCGCACGATCAACGTGGCCGCACTGTTCTTCATTCCCATGGCGCTGTTCAACCTGGCGCTTTGGATCGAACGATCGCCCCGCAGTGCGTACTGGACCGCCATGAATGGCAAGTGGGCCGTGGCGCTGGCATTCCTCGCGTTCAACCTGACCGGGAATGGCCTGGCCGCCTACCGCGACTTGTTGGACGGGCGTGCCGCAGCCTATGACCGCGAATTGGCCGCACGCGAAGCAATGGTCAAGCTGGCTGCTGACGAGCCGGGTACCGTAGTCCAGTTCCGCCAACTGGCCGCCCCGCCGCGCATACTTACAAGCTACGAGCTTCGCGGCCCGCTACAGGATTGGATGCTGCATTGCCAGGCGCGCTATTTCGGTGCCGAGGAGCAGCAAGTGCGGAACGTGCCTTGATCTGTCGTTCAACCGCGCCGCAACCGGCGGCTGATCGCCGCAAAGTCCGCGGCGAAACGGTGCCAAGAGAGCCTTTCCCGCAAGGCCGCAATGTTGTCCCGAAGGGTCTGCTGGTCCAGTGTGAACAGTTGGCGTATCCCCTCGGCAACGGCATCGGCCGTGCCATGGGGCAGCAAAATGCCGGTCTTGCCCTGCTCCACTGTACTGCCCAGGCCGCCTACATCGGTGGCCACCACGGGCACGCCGAAATGGTAGGCCACGGCCGTGATGCCGCTTTGCGTGGCGGTGCGGTAAGGCAATACCACGGCATCCGCAGCACTGAAAAACCGCGGCACTTCATCATCGCCGATGAAACGCGCATGCAGATGGATGTTCCCCTTGTTCGGGTTCCGATCGATCAATTTCCGGTACGGCCCGAAATCGCCGTAAGGCTCTCCGGCGATCACCAAATGGTGTCCGGGTCCCAGCTTGCCGAATGCCTCGATCAGCAGGTCAAGCCCTTTGTATTCGCGGATAAGCCCAAAGAACAGCAGCACGCGTCCATCGGCTGGCAGGCCGAGGGCTTGCCGCGCCAACGCACGTGGCTCCGGAGCGCCGAAATGGTCGTAGAGCGGATGGAACAGCAGGTGCACCTGCGCACCGGGGCATATGGCCAGGATATCATCCCGCACCGGTTCGGACAGGGCCACCAGCGCATCGTTCTGTTGCAGGAACCACCGTGTGAACCGCTTGTCGTAGAAATACTTTTCATGGGGCATGGCGTTGTCCACGATGGAAAGCACCGGCACGCCGTTGCGCCTGAGCTTGCGGGCCACCATGCCCATGGCCGGCGCGAAAAAGGGCATCCAATAGCGCAACACCGCCACATCCGGCTTGGTTTCGATCATGCGCGTTGCAGCCCGCCCCCAGGTCCATGGCCCTACGCTGTCCAAAACCCGTTGCGCGGCCATCCCGCTTTCATCCGGCCCGGGCTGGTACTGGCTCGTTCCGGGGAAAAGCAGGTCGGGGTACTGGCGGGTGAAGGTGAAGGCCTGCACTTCATGCTCCTTGCGCAATTCCTTCACCAGAGCGGTGCTGAATTGTGCGATCCCGCCCCGGAAAGGCGGAAATGCCGAAAGGAAGGCGAAGCGCATCAGCCGCGAAGATGCGGCGCGTTGGCCGTACCGTGCACCAACAGCTGCTTTTCGGGCGGATTACCTTC
>JBIQMI010000135.1:0-8484 GCA_044463585.1 Cryomorphaceae bacterium | reverse complement strand
ATCGAGACCTGCGAGCCCCATCGAAGGTACGGAGCAACGCCTTGATGGGGCTCGTTGGACTCGACCCGATCCATCACGTTTGGTCTTCCAGCTGATCAGGTACACGGCGAATAATGCGCCGGGCAGGTTGATGCGCTTGCGCAACCACCACAGCACGGCGAACAGGGCGATGCACATGATGGTCTCGTACAGCGGCGTGGGGAATACCCCCGGTACCAGGTGCGTGCAGTAGCCGGGGAAGCAGGTGCCGTCGGTGATGGGCACGCCGCTGTAGCCGCCCCGGTGCGGGCCCAGCACGGCATTCACGTTGTTGGGATAGTCGTAGCTCCATAGCCATTGGGGGATCCAGCCCGGCTTGGGCGCGGTGTTGGCGATGCCCCAGTCGCCATCGCCGCTTACTTGGCAGCCCAGGCGGCCGATGCCGTAGGCCAGCATAAGCCCGGGTGCGGCGGCGTCCATGCTCGGCAGGACGGCCATGCCGTTCTTGCTGAAATAGCGCACCACCATGATGCCCGCCACAATGAGGCCGCCGTACATGGTAAGGCCCGATACAAGGTCCTGGATGTTGCCCGTGGCCAGCAGGTCGAAGAAGTCGCGCGGACTCTCGAGCCAATGGAACACCTTGGCCCCGATGAAGCCCCAAAGGGCCGCGGTGATGGTGATGTTGCCTGCCTGCTGGTGCGGATGCACCGTGACCGTCACTTCCTTGGGTTCCTTCAGGCGCTGCTTTTCCTTTTCGCGCCAGAGCAGCCAGACCATGAGCGCGGCCACGGCCAACCCGCCCAATAAGTTGCCCTTGCCGCTAAGCAGGAAGGCCGGCGGGTCCTGGGTCACTTCGCTGCCGTGCAGCACCAGGTAGAGGCCCTTCCAGCCGATCACGAAACCGACCAGTCCCTGGATGATCAATTCGCCGGTGGTGGCCGGTGCACCTTGCATCACCTTGCGGGTGGTGGGCAGCACCAGCCCCAGCTTTTCCTTGCGCTGAAGCTCCCGGGCCAGGGTGAGGTAGGCCGCGATGAAGGCCAGGGCCACGAAGAAACCGAAGCTGTTCAGGAATTTCAGCACGGGCCAGTCGAGGCCGGTGAGGTCGTACAGCGCGTGGTAGAGGGTAGGGTACATGCAGTGCGGCTCAGGCGGCAGGCGAGGTGTGGGCGATCTGGTCGCGGACTTCGGCGCGCACATGGCCCTCGGCGTCGATGCTGCCCAGCAGCACGGGCACGGTGCGGTTCACCAGGCCCGGCGCATTGGGCAACGCCACGCGGATGTAGTTATCGGTGTAGCCGAACAACAGCGGTTCCGCTGCTGCATCCTCGCCATGCTCCACCAGTACGGGCCGCACTTCGCCCAAGTGCTGCCCGTAATGGGCGCGCACCAGCTTGTTGCCCAAGCTGCGCAGCTGCGCGGTGCGCTGGCGGCGCAGCTCCACGGGCACGCTGTCCTCCATGCGCACCGCGGTGGTGTTGGCCCTTTCGCTATAGGTGAACACATGCAGGTAGCTCACGGGCAGGCTGCGCAGGAAGCCGTGGGTCTTCATGAATTCCTCGTCGGTTTCGCCCGGTGTGCCGGTGATCACGTCCACCCCGATGCTGGCGTGGGGCATGGCGCGGCGGATGTGGTGCACGCGTTCGGCGTAAAGCGCGGTATCGTACCGGCGGCGCATGCGCTTGAGAATGGTGTCGCTGCCGCTTTGCAGGGGCAGATGCAGGTGCGGCATGAAGCTGCGGCTGGAGGCCACGAAGTCGATGACCTCATCGGTGCACAGGTTGGGCTCGATGCTGCTGATCCGGAACCGTTCGATCCCTTCCAAGCGGTCCAGCTGCTCGATGAGCTGAAGGAAGGTTTCGCCCTGGGCGCGCCCGAAATCGCCGGTGTTCACGCCGGTGAGCACGATCTCCTTCACCCCCAGCGCCGCAATGGCCTTGGCCTGTTCCACCGTTTCGGCAACAGTGGCGCTGCGGCTGCGGCCACGGGCCAGCGGAATGGTGCAGAACGAGCAGAAGTAGTCGCAGCCGTCCTGCACCTTCAAAAAGGTGCGGGTGCGGTCCTGGGCGTTGTAGGAGGGCACGAATTGCTTCACTTCCTTGATCGCACCATAGATGGCCCGGCCGTGTTCCTGCTTGCCCTCGAGCGCGGCAATGTGTTCTGCCAGGTCGAATTTCTCCCCCGCCCCCAGCACCAGGTCCACCCCCGGAATGGCGGCGATCTCATCGGGCTTCAGCTGGGCGTAGCAGCCCACCACGGCAATGAAGGCCTGTGGATTGATGCGGCGGAACCTGCGCACGATGCGCCGGCATTCCTTGTCGGCGTTCTCCGTTACGCTGCAGGTGTTCAGCACGAACACGTCGGGCATTTCCTCCTCGCGCACCCGGGCGTAGCCTGCATCCTCCAGCGAACGGGCAAGGGTGCTCGTTTCGGCGAAGTTGAGCTTGCAGCCCAAGGTGTGGAAGGCGGCTTTGCGCGGGGTGCTCATAATAGGCCGCGAAGGTACCTGTCCGCCAGCAACCAGCGGACTTTCCTTTCCGGGAAGGGCCGTTCACGGCCGGACGGGGCACCTCGGAAAGCCTAAGGAATGCACCGTATTTTGGTTTGGCATGGCAACTGCAAGCGGAATCCTGCGTCAAACCCAAACCGATGCTAACCATGGCCCGAACGATCTTCCTGCTCAGCCGACCTGCGCTTTTTGTTGCCGCCGTTATTGTGGTGGTGCTGGCCGTGGTGCTCTTGGTGTACGCGTACCAGCCCGGTTGAAGCGGGATTACCTTGCGGCCGTGAGACGTTCGGTATTCCCCCTTTTCCTGCTGCCCTTGCTGGCCTTGGGGCAGGACCAGCCCAATGCATTGCTGTGGAAGGTGAGCGGCCAAGGCCTGGCCCGGCCCAGCTACGTGGTGGGCACCATGCACAGCCGCGATGCCCGTGCTTTCAACCATGTGGGGGAGTGGCTTCCCGTGATCGAACAAGTGGATGCCGTGGCCGGTGAGCTCGACCTTACCGATCCAGGGGCCGAGGCCATGGCCATGGCGCGTGGCATGTTGATGCCCGATGGCCGTTCATTGGCCGACCTGTACAGCGGCCGCAAGCACAAGCAGGTGAAGCAGGCCGTGGAAGGGAAACTGGGCCCCATGGCCATTATGGCGGACCGGATCAAACCCTTTTACCTGATGGCCATGTTGAGCGAAATGGGCATGCGCAACGATAGTGCGCTGGTGCTGGACCAGTACCTGCAGGAGAAGGCACGCGAGGCAGGCAAGCGTGTGCTGGGCGTGGAAACCGTGAAGGAACAGATGGCCGCCGTGGACGACTTGCCGCTGCAGGAACAGGCCGACATGCTTTACGATATGGTGCGCAAGGATTTCCACAGCAAGGAAATGGACCGCATGATCGAGGCGTATGCCCGGCAGGACCTTGCGGAATTGGCCAAGCTGGCCAGCATGTCCGGCATGAGCGATGGTTTCAGCCAGCGGCTGCTGTTGCAGCGCAACCAGGTGATGGCCACGCGTGTGGACAGCCTGATGCAGGAAGGCGGCACCTACTTGTTCGCCTTCGGCGCTGCCCACTTGCCCGGCAAGCAGGGCGTATTGGACGGGCTGCGCGAGATGGGTTACACGGTGGAGCCTGTACTGGCGGAAGGGCGGAACGGTGCGCGCTAGGGCCTGAAGCCCAAGGAACACGTGATGGGATGGTGGTCGCTGAGCTCATCGGGCAGGGTGCGGAAACCCCATGAGTTGAACTGCGGCCCGTGCATGATGTGGTCGATGCGGAAGCTGGGCGCATCGCCGATATAGGTGTTGCCGAACCCTTGGCCGCTTTCCACGAAGGCATCGCTGAGGCCCGCCCGCAGCAGCTCGTGGTAGCTGTAGCTCATGGGCGTGTCGTTCAGGTCGCCGCAATACACCACCGGCCATGGGCTGGTGCGCATGTGCGCGGTGATCATGGCCACCTCGTTGGCGCGGCGGATGAAGGCGTCCTTGATCCGCGCCATGATCCGCGAGCCGGCCCGGGCGATGGAGTCGCTGCCGGCACCGCCCTTCTCCAAGTGCCGCATGAATTGGTAGTCGCCATCGCCGAAGCGCAGGCTGGCCAAGTGCGCGGTGTACACGCGGATGGTATCGGCGTTCACCGCGATATCCGCCCATAGGCACAGGTTGTTCAGCTCATCGGGGAAATGGATGGTGCCGTGCGCCATGATGGGGTAGGTGCTGAAAATGGCGATCCCCATGTACTGGTCGCCGCGGGTGTGCACCGTGTAGGCATCGGCGCAGTGGGTGTAGCGGTAACCGGAGAGCAGCGTGTCCTTCACCATCAGCGGGTTGCCCGGCCCCACGTTCAGGAACTCCTGCATGCACAAAATGTCGGGATCCTCCACCCGCAGCAGTTCCATGATCTCGTCGCGCGTTTGCTGGTTGTGCGACCAGTTGTAGAGGTTGAACAGGCGCACGTTCCAGCTCATGAGCGTGAACGGGTTGCGCACATCCTCCGGCGCGGCGCTGCGCCCGAACGGCTGCACGTACTGCCCGAGGAAGGTCCAGCCCAGCAGGATGGCCAGCAGCGAGGGCAGCATGCGTTTCCGCCTGAACAGCAGCCACCAGCCCATAAAGGCCACGTTGGCCCACAGCAGGTAGGGGTAGGCGATACCGAAAAAGGCAAGCGGCCACCAATGCTGCGGGTTCACGCGGGTGCTGGCGTAGGCCAGCAGCAGGGCCAGCACGGCCAGCCCGTTGGCCCACCACACCGGGCGGTGCCACCGCGATACGCGTTTGCGCACGGTATGCGCCGGTTCAAAGGCCATCGCCGCTTTTGAACAGGAAATCGCGCTCTTCCCGCGTCAGGCTGTCGTAGCCCGAACGCGAGATCTTGTCCAGGATCGCGTCCACCCGGGCCTGCTTCTGCCGCTTGTCGCCGTTGTAATCGGCATCCGATTTCCGCCTGCTGGTCGCTCCGGGCGCTTTTTCCACCCGCAGCCGCGAGCGGTGCCGCCGCTTGAACAGGTTGCCCAGCCCCTCGAACCACGAAACGAAAGCGCTCGACCAGTCGTTGCCCTTGGCCAATTGCCTTGCGGCCAGGTAACCGTACAGCGCGCCGCCCAAATGCGCCAAATGGCCGCCGGTATTGCTTCCGCCCCGGATGGCGATCAGGTCCAGCACCAGAACGGCCAAACCGATGTACTTCAGCCGCACCGGTCCGATCAGGAACAGGTTCACCACCATATCGGGCCGGTAGGCCGCAATGCCGATGAAAACGCCCATTACCGCGGCCGAGGCGCCCAGTATGGGGCCGTTGCTGCCCAAGGCCAGGTGGCTGGGCATGAACGAGCCCATGAAGTAGAAGAGGAAGCCCGCCAGGCCACCCAGCAGGTAGTTCCCCAGGAGGCGCTTGCCGCCCAGGATCCCCTCGAAGATCTGGCCGCTGTACCAGAACATGATCATGTTCCAGAACAGGTGCATCGGCGCCTGGTGGGTGAACATGTAGGTGAGCGGCGTCCACGGCTTTACCAGCAGCTGCACGGGGTTGCTGGTGCCCATGAGCTGGTACAGCAACAGGCGGCCCAGTCCGCGCAGGTTGAGCAACCAGCCGATCAGCTCCACGGCCCACACGCCGATGAAGACCGCGATGTTGATGATCAGCAGCCGCTTGAGCATGCCGCCGGTCTGCCAATGCTGGCGGATTTCAGCGCGGATGGACATGGCGTTGCGTGGATTGCATGGACCGGTAGAAAGGTACGTTCCGCTTCGCGCGATCGGCGCGCCGGAAGTTGGACGCTGGGCTGGACATCAGAAAACGCCTTTTCGCCGCCAATACCGGATGAGGAAGAAGCCGAAGATCAACCCGCCCAAGTGCGCGTAATGCGCCACGTTGTCGCCGGGGCGTTGGCTGATGCCGGAGAACAATTCCCATAGGCCGTACAGCGCCACGAAGTACTTGGCCTTGATGGGCACGGGCAGGAAGAGGAGCATGAGTTCCACGTTGGGGAAGAACATGCCGAAGGCGATCAACAGGCCGAAGATGGCGCCGCTGGCGCCCACCATCACACCGGCGTAGTTCCAGAACATGGCCTTCACGGCCTCGCCGCTGCCGGGGTGCTGGCCCACCAGCTCCGACATGCGCTGGTTGGCCTCATCGGCGCTGATGTGGCTGGCGACCACGATGCTTTTCACCTCCTCCGTGGTTACCCCGTATGCCTGGAGTTCCTCCACGGTGGCCTGCGTTTCCCAAGCGCTTACGCCCATTTGCAGGGCCGCGGCACCCAGGCCGCAAAGCAGGTAGTAGTTGAGGAAGCGCTTGGAGCCCATGACATGCTCGATGGGGCCGCCGAAAATGAACAGGGCGAACATGTTGCTGGCGATGTGCCAGTACCAGCCACCGCCGCTGTTCGGCCCTGCATGCAGGAACATGTGCGTAATGATCTGCCACGGCTTGAAATCCGGCGAGCCTATTTCATGCAGGCCCAGCGCGGTGTCCAGTATGCTGCGGCCGAGCGGGTCGGTGCCCATCACGATCTTCAGCAACAGCATCAGGCCGTTGATGATGAGCAGGTTCTTCACCACCACGGGCAGCCGCGAGGCAGGGTTCATCATTCCGTTCATCCGCGTTCGAATCGTTCGTCCAGTTCTTTTTGGCCGTAGGTGACCAGGATGGGCTTTCCGCCGGGTGTGAAATAGGGCATTTCGCAGGCGAAGAGGCGGTCGATCAAATGGTGCATTTCAGCCGTGCCCAGCACTTTGGCGGGTTGTTGCAATGCGCTGCGCGCCATGCTCCGGGCCAGGGTGGCATGCCGCTCGCTCCTGAGTGAACCCCCTTGGGCGTGCGTCTGTTCGAGCAGCTGGGCAACCAGCTCCGCAGGGTTGTCCACCGCGCTCTCCGCGGGCATGCCGTTCACCACAATGCTGCGGCCGCTCAAGGGTTCCACCAGGAAACCGAGCGCGTGCAGCTCGGGCAGGATCGAGGTGAGCAGGGCATGGTCGGGCGCGCTCAGTTCCATGCTCACGGGGAAGAGCAGGGACTGGCTGCTGCCCCCGCCGTGCTCCAGGGCCTGCATGGCATCCTCATAGGCGATGCGTTCCATTGCGCGTTGCTGGTCCACCACGGCGAAGCCGCTCTTCACCTGTGCCAAAATGTACCGGCCCAGCATCTGGAACACCGGCCGCTTGCCCGCGCCTTGCAGGTCCAGCGGTGTGGCATGCGCGATATCCTGCGCGGGCAGGGCGGGGTGCTCGGGCACTTGGCGCAGTCCAAGCTCCTCGTTGCCGAGGTTGATCATTTGCTGCCAACCGGCCAAGGCAGCCGTGGAAGGCAGCTCATGCGGACGCCAGCGGCCGCTGCCGATCGGCGGTTCCGTGGGAACGGTAGCCGTGGGCGTGGCACCGGCCAACAGGGCGGGTTCGGGCTCGAAATCGATGCTGGGCGTAATGTTGAAGCGGCCCAGGGCGCGGCGCACCGCGGCGTGCACAATGGCATACACCGCGCGGTCGTCGCGGAACTTGATCTCGGTCTTGGTGGGGTGGATGTTGATGTCGATCCACGCCGGGTCGAGTTCGAGGAAGAGGAACCAGCCGGGGTAGTTCTCCTTGGCGATCAGCTCGGCGTAGGCCTTGCGCACGGCATGCTCCAGATAAGGGCTGCGGATGAAGCGCTGGTTGACGAAGAAATACTGTTCGCCCCGGCTGCGCTTGGCAAATTCAGGCTTGGTGACGAAGCCTTCCACGCGCACAAACTCCGTGGCTTCTTCCACCGGCACCAGCCTCTCGTCGTACTTGCGGCCGAACAGGTGCACGAGGCGTTGCCGTTCGTTGCCGGGTTCCAAATGGAACATTTCCTGTTCATTGCTCACCAGCCTGAACCGGATGGCGGGGTGCGCGAGGGCCACACGCTGGAACTCCTCCAGCACATGCTTCATTTCCACCGCGTCGCTGCGCAGGAATTGCCGCCGTGCCGGCACGTTGTAGAACAGGCTGCGCACCATGATGTTGGTGCCTGCCGGCGTGGCCACCGGCTCGTGCGCCATGGTGCGGCTGCCCTCGATCAGTAGGCGCGTGCCCAGCTCGTGATCGGCGGGCCGGGTGCGCATTTCCACCTGCGCAATGGCCGCTATGCTGGCCAGGGCCTCCCCGCGGAAGCCCTTGGTGCGCACGGTGTTCAGGTCATCGGCCGAGCGGATCTTGCTGGTGGCGTGCCGCTCGAAGCAGGTGCGTGCATCGGTGGGGCTCATGCCTTGGCCGTCATCGGTCACCTGGATCAGCGTGCGCCCGGCATCCTTCACCACCACGGTGATCTGCCCCGCGCCCGCGTCCACGCTGTTCTCCAGCAGCTCCTTCACCACGCTGGCGGGGCGTTGCACCACTTCGCCCGCGGCGATCTGGTTGGCCACGTGGTCGGGAAGAAGTCGGATGATGTCGCTCATGCGTGGAGGCCCCCTGCACAGAACAGGCCCGCGCCGCAAAGATGCGGGCCATGCACGACAGAGCCCTGCAACTTCCCTCCGCCGCCGGC
>JBIQMI010000134.1:0-8518 GCA_044463585.1 Cryomorphaceae bacterium | reverse complement strand
ACTGGGATGAATTCTTGCGCCTGGGCAAGATCGCCGGATGGGCCGCCCCCAGGAACAGGCACCACCAACACGTGTTTGTGGATACGGATATTCTCGTTACATTTGCACCCCAATTCAGAAAAAGGACCATGCTGATCATCCCGGTGAAGGAAGGCGAACCCATCGACAAGGCGCTGAAGAAGTTCAAGAAGAAGTTCGAGCGCACGGGCACTTTGCGCGAACTGCGCAAGCGCCAGCATTTCACCAAGCCCTCTGTTGCGCGCCGCGTTGAGCGCCAACGTGCCGTCTACAAGCAAGAGACCTACGGCGAGGAGCAATAGCCCTTGCAGCGGATTTCACCATCCGCTTGTACATAACCAACAGCCTAAGGCGGGGGAATCACACGATTTCACCGCCTTTTTTGCGTTCCATCCCCAACAGCATGGGCATCGAACGCTTCCTGGAACACTTGGCCTTCGAGAAAAGGGCAAGCCCACTTACCGTGAAGGCTTACGGGAATGACCTGCGCCAGTTCACCGCTTTCCTGCAGCAACTGGGGCTGAAGCAGCTGAACGCGGCCACCGATCGGGCCGTGCGCGGCTGGATGATGCAATTGATGGAGGAGGGCACCGGTGCGCGATCGGTGAACCGTAAGCTGAGCGCATTGCGGGCCTATTACCGGTTTGCCCGCCTGATGGGGGAGGGCTCATCGGACCCAACCGCCTTGGTAACCCCGCCCAAAGTGCCAAAGCGCCTGCCCGAATTCGTGGCGCAGCGCAGTATGGAGCAATTGCTGGAACATACCCAATGGCCGGAGGGCTTCAAGGGCCAACGTGATCGCTTGGTGCTGGAGCTGCTGTACGGCACCGGCATGCGCTTGGCCGAGCTATGCGGCCTGCTGCCCGGTGATGTGGACCTGCGGCGCGGCACGGTGCGCGTACTGGGCAAGCGCAACAAGGAACGCATCATCCCACTGGCCCTGCCCTTGTTGGAGCAGTTGAAGGAATACCTGCAGGCCCGCGCCGCATTGCCGGCCAAGTGCGGGGCCTTGCTGCTGGATGCCGATGGCGGCCCACTGACCCGCCGCGGCGTGCAATCGCTGGTGGCGTATTACCTTAGTGCGGTCACCACGCAACAGAAAAAAAGCCCCCACGTGCTGCGCCACACCTTTGCCACACACCTGCTTGAGCAGGGCGCCGACCTCAACGCGGTGAAGGAGCTATTGGGCCACGCCAGCTTGGCGGCAACGCAGGTGTACACCCACAACACGGTCGAAAAACTTAAAAAGGCCCACCGCCAGGCCCATCCTCGCGGCGGCCAATGAACCAAAACTCACCAAAACGAAAGAGCCATGAACGTGAACGTGCATTCCCTCCATTTCGACGCGGATATCAAACTGGTGAACTTCATAAAGGAAAAGCTTGGCAAGCTCACGCTCTTCCACGATGGCATCATGTCCGCCGATGTCACCATGCGCATCGGCCCCGATGGGGAGCGCCCGCAGAACAAGCATGTGGAGATCCGCTTGGCCGTGCCGGGCAACGACCTGTTCGCCAAACGCAAGGCGGCCAGCTTCGAGGAAGCCGCCGTGAACACCATCGATGCCCTTCGGAGCCAAGTGGAAAAGGACCGCACGCGCGCGCGTGAAGTGCGCGGATAACCGCGCCAGGCAAGGGATTCCCGGAGTTTTTCAACCTTTAACGGCGGCCACGGTACCAAATCGTGGCCGCTTGCATTTGGTGGCGTCGGTGTTTTGTATACATTTGCAGGCCCAATTCCGGGGGTGGACACTTCCGGAAGCGGGTCGGGAACGTTCTTTTACTTGCTGTACACGCCAATGTAGCTCAGCTGGTAGAGCAGCTGATTTGTAATCAGCCGGTCGGGGGTTCGAGTCCCTTCATTGGCTCCGTGAAAGGACCAGGGGGAGATACCCAAGCGGCCAACGGGGGCAGACTGTAAATCTGCTGTCTTACGACTTCGCAGGTTCGAATCCTGCTCTCCCCACCAAGCGGAGCCATTCAACACCGGCGGTGGGGCAACCCATCCACCGGTGCAAAAGCGGGAGTAGCTCAGTTGGTAGAGCATCAGCCTTCCAAGCTGAATGTCGCGGGTTCGAATCTCGTCTCCCGCTCTACCGCCCAGGTCCGGCTTCCACGGACCGGGGGCCAGCCGCGCAAAGGCCTTTGTAGCTCAGAGGTAGAGCACTTCCTTGGTAAGGAAGAGGTCGCGGGTTCAATTCCCGCCAAAGGCTCCAGGCCCGGTGCCAGCCGGGCCCGCCAGCAACGTGGCACACGTACAGCAATTAAGGGAAATACCCGAAACTTAACCCGAAAAGACAAACAACAAACGACCGTCCCACATGGCAAAGGAGACCTATCAGCGCACCAAGCCCCACCTCAACATCGGCACCATCGGCCACGTTGACCACGGCAAGACCACCCTCACGGCAGCGATCAGCAAAGTGCTGTCCGATAAAGGGTTCTCGGAAGCACGCAGCTTCGATTCCATCGATAACGCACCCGAGGAAAAAGAGCGTGGCATCACCATCAACACCTCGCACGTGGAATATTCCACCGAGACACGCCACTATGCACACGTGGATTGCCCCGGCCACGCCGACTACGTGAAGAACATGGTGACCGGTGCCGCCCAAATGGACGGTGCCATCCTGGTGGGGGCAGCAACCGACGGCCCCATGCCCCAGACCCGCGAGCACATCCTGCTCGGCCGCCAAGTGGGGGTGCCCAAGATCGTGGTGTTCATGAACAAGGTTGACCTTGTTGATGACCCCGAACTGCTGGACCTGGTGGAAATGGAGATCCGCGAACTGCTCTCCTTCTACGAGTACGACGGCGACAACACCCCCGTGATCCGCGGCAGCGCCTTGGGCGCACTGAACGGCGAGGCCAAGTGGGTGGACACCGTGATGCAGCTCATGGACGCTGTTGACAGCTGGATCCCCGTGCCCCCGCGCGACGTGGAAAAGCCCCTGCTGATGAGCGTGGAGGACGTGTTCTCCATCACCGGCCGCGGTACCGTGGCAACCGGCCGTATCGAAACCGGCGTGGTGAAGACCGGCGACCCGCTGGAGATCGTGGGCATGCAGGAAGAGAAGCTCACCAGCACCTGCACGGGCGTGGAGATGTTCAAGAAACTCCTCGACCGTGGCGAGGCCGGCGACAACGTGGGCCTGCTGCTGCGCGGCATTGAAAAGAACCAGATCCGCCGCGGTATGGTGATCGCCAAGCCCGGCAGCATCACCCCGCACACCGAGTTCAAGGCCGAGATCTACGTGCTGAAGAAGGAAGAAGGCGGGCGCCATACCCCCTTCCACAACAAGTACCGCCCGCAGTTCTACTTCCGCACCACCGACGTTACCGGTGAGATCACCATGGAAGCAGGCCGCGAGATGATCATGCCCGGCGACAACGTGACGATCACCGTGAAATTGATCGTGCCGATCGCCATGTCCAAGGGCCTGCGCTTCGCCATCCGCGAAGGTGGCCGCACCGTGGGTGCAGGACAGGTGACCGAGATCATCAAGTGATCGGAAATATGAACGATGGCAACAGGCCGTTCCGCCATGAAAAGCGGAACGGCCTTTGCCGACCAAAGGAACAGCAACAGGAACCAACCGAACGGGAGTAGCTCAATTGGTAGAGCGACGGTCTCCAAAACCGTAGGCTGCGGGTTCGATTCCTGCCTCCCGTGCCAAAGCGAACTAAAGTGGCAAGCATCAAAACATACCTCAGCGAAAGCTACAATGAGCTGGTGAACAAGGTGAGCTGGCCCACATGGAAGGAACTGCAGAACAGCTCCATCCTGGTGCTTGTATCGGCCATGATCGTATCGCTGATCATTTTCCTGATGGACTTCGTGTTCGGCGTGCACAACATGGGCAACACCAACTTCTGGAAAGGGATCTTGGGCTTCATCTACAAATTCATAGGATAACCGGGATGCCCGTGGCCAACCCCAAAAAGTGGTACGTTCTCCGTGCCGTTAGCGGTAAGGAGAAAAAAGTGAAGGAACTCATCGACGCCGAGATCCGGCGCTCGAACTTGGGCAATTACATCAGCCAAGTGCTGATCCCCATGGAAAAGTTCTACCAGATCCGCGACGGGAAGAAAGTGAGCAAGGAGCGGAACTTCTTCCCCGGGTACGTGCTGCTGGAAGCCGACCTTTCCGGCGAGACCGTGCACACGCTGAAGCAGCTCACCAACGTGATCGGTTTCCTGGGCGCCGAAAAAGGAGGGGACCCCGTTCCCTTGCGCCAGGCCGAGGTGAACCGCATACTGGGCACGGTGGACGAACTGGCCGATGCCGATGAGTCGCCTTACAACCCCTACCACGTGGGCGAAGGCGTGAAAGTGATCGATGGCCCCTTCAACGGCTTCAATGGAACGATCGAGGAGATCAACGAGGAGAAGAAGAAGCTGAAGGTGATGGTGAAGATCTTCGGGCGGAGAACGCCGCTGGAACTGAGCTTCATGCAAGTTGAAAAGGAGGTCTGAACCGGGCCAACACCAAAAAGAAAACAACCGTCCGAGCCGACTGTGGGGAAGGCGCCAACCAGGACACAATAACCAAAACATGGCAAAGGAAATCTCGGGGCTGGTGAAGCTCCAGGTAAAAGGAGGGGCCGCTAACCCGGCCCCGCCCGTTGGCCCCGCACTGGGCGCCAAAGGGGTGAACATCATGGAGTTCTGCAAGCAGTTCAATGCGCGTACGCAGGACAAGGCAGGCAAAGTGCTGCCCGTGGTGATCACCGTGTACAGCGACAAGTCGTTCGACTTCATCATCAAAACGCCGCCCGCGGCCGTGCAGCTGATGGAGGCCGCCAAGGCCAAGAAGGGAAGCGGCGTTCCCCAGACCGACAAGGTGGGCAGTGTTACCTGGGACCAGGTGAAGGCCATTGCCGAGGACAAAATGCCTGACCTGAACTGCTTCGACCTGGACAGCGCCATGACCATGGTGGCCGGCACCGCACGCTCCATGGGGATCACCGTAACCGGCGAAAGCCCAATAAAGAAATAAGGCCATGGCAAAACTGACCAAAAAACGCAAGGCTGCCGAGGCCCTGTACGACGCCACCAAGAGCTACGACCTGCTGGAGGCCGCCAACCTTGTGAAAAAGACCAGCACCACCAAGTTCGACGCCACCGTTGACATTGCCGTACGCTTGGGGGTTGACCCCAAGAAGAGCACCGAAATGGTGCGGGGCACCGTGAGCCTGCCCCATGGCACCGGCCGTTCGGTGCGCGTACTGGTGCTGGCCGACCCCGCCAAGGCCGAGGAGGCTTTGGCCGCAGGGGCCGATATGGCCGGCCTGGACGAATACGTGGAAAAGATCAAGGGGGGCTGGACCGACGTGGACGTGATCATTTGCACGCCCAACGTAATGGCCAAGGTTGGCGCCCTGGGCCGGATCCTGGGCCCCCGTGGCCTGATGCCGAACCCCAAGACCGGCACGGTTACCATGGACGTGGCCAAGGCCACCCAAGAGGTGAAGGCCGGCAAGATCGACTTCAAGGTGGACAAGGCCGGAGTGATACACGCCGTGATCGGCAAGGCCTCTTTCCCCGCTGAAAAGCTCAGCGAGAACGCGAACGAACTGATACAGGCCCTGCTGAAGCTGAAGCCCAGCACAGCGAAGGGCGCGTACGTAAGGAGCATTTTCGTAAGCAGCACCATGGGCCCCGGCATCAAGGTGGATACACGCGTAGCTGGATAACAAAAAAGATGGCCGCCGGCCGGGTTGAGGCCCGGGGTTGGCGGCCGAACACAACAGAACAATGGCAACACGCGCACAAAAAGACCAGGCCATCGCCGAATTGATGAGCGAGATCGAGGCCACCAACGTGCTTTACCTTACCGATGCCAGCTCCATGTCGGCAGAGGCCACCAGCAACCTGCGCCGCGCCTGCAATAAAGGCGGCATCCGCATGCGGGTGGTAAAGAACACCCTGTTGCGCAAGGCAATGGAAAGGGTGGAGGGCAAGGACTACAGCGAGCTGTACCCCACACTGAAGGGGCAGACCGCCATTCTCTTCGCCGAAAAAGGCAACGCCCCGGCCAAACTGATCCGCGATTTCCGCAAGCGCGGCGACCGCCCGGCGCTGAAGAGCGCCTGGATCGATGAGGCGGTTTTCGTGGGCGACGACCAACTGGTGATGCTCAGCCAGCTCAAGGGCCGCGAGGAGCTCATCGGCGATATCATCGGCATGCTGCAAAGCCCGATCATGAACGTGATCAGTGCACTGCAGGGCGGCGCCGGCAACAAAGTGGCCGGCCTGGTAAAGGCCTTGGAGGAAAGAGCAGCATAAAAAGAACAAAATGTGAACGCGGCACATACGGCCGCCCGAACAAAACGCGTTACGCACAGTTAGCTTCCCAACAAACAGCAAGTAACAACACAACAGATGGCAGACATCAAAACCCTTGGCGATCAACTCGTGGGCCTCACCGTTAAAGAGGTCAGCGAACTGGCCAAGTACCTCAAGGACGAATACCAGATCGAGCCCGCTGCGGCCGCCGTGGCCGTGGCAGCACCCGCCGCTGGCGGTGGCGCAGGTGATGCGGCCGAAGCCAAGACCAGCTTCGACGTGATCCTGAAGTCGGGCGGGCAAAGCAAGCTCGCCGTGGTGAAGCTCGTGAAGGAGCTCACCGGCCTAGGCCTCAAGGAGGCAAAGGACCTGGTTGACGGCGCACCGAAGCCGGTGAAGGAGGGCGTTTCCAAGGAGGACGCCGAAAACTTGAAGCAACAACTGACCGAAGCCGGGGCAGAAGTTGAGATCAAGTAAGGCCCTTCGGTCGCAAGGACAGCCCAGGCCGGGTGCCGCGCCATTGGCGATGGCACCCGGCCCGGCGGGTCCTTTTGCCCGTTAAGCGGGCAGTAACCCTAACCCCTCTGGTACCGGGGGTTTTCAGCAAGGTACCCCAGGTCGTCGGCGTTCGTTAACTTCCAGCATCCTTCCATGGCCCAGACCAAGTCCCTCAAGCGCAAGAACAAGCGCATCAATTTCGGCTCCACGCAACACGTAGTGGATTACCCGGATTTCCTTGACATCCAACTGAAGAGCTTCGAGGAGTTCTTCCAGATCGAGACCCTGCCCGAGAACCGGGAAACAGAAGGGCTCTACAAGGTGTTCACGGAGAATTTCCCGATCACGGACACCAGAAACCAGTTCGTGCTCGAATTCCTTGACTATTTCATCGACCCGCCGCGCTATACCATCGACGAGTGCATCGAGCGCGGCCTCACATACAGCGTGCCCCTGAAGGCAAAGCTCAAACTCTATTGCACCGACCCCGAGCACGAGGATTTCGAGACCATCGTGCAGGACGTGTACCTGGGGCAGATCCCCTACATGACCCCCAAGGGGTCGTTCGTGGTGAACGGCGCCGATCGCGTGATCGTGAGCCAGCTGCACCGCAGCCCGGGCGTGTTCTTCGGCCAAAGCCGCCACGCCAACGGCACCAAGCTGTACAGTGCACGCGTGATCCCCTTCAAAGGAAGCTGGATCGAGTTCGCCACCGACATCAACGGCGTGATGTACGCCTACATCGACCGGAAGAAAAAACTGCCGGTGACCACCCTGTTGAGGGCCATCGGATATGAAAGCGATAAACAGATCCTGGAGATCTTCGGCCTGGCCGACGAGATCAAGGTGACCAAGACCGCCCTGAAGGAGGCCGTGGGCCGCAAGCTCGCAGCCCGCGTGCTCAAGAGCTGGGTGGAGGATTTCGTGGACGAGGACACAGGCGAGGTGGTGTCCATCGAGCGCAACGAAGTGCTCATTGACCGCGAGACCGTGCTTGAGGAGCACCACGTGGACGAGATCTACGACAGCGGTGCGAAAACCATCATCCTGCACAAGGAGGGGGTGAACGCCGCCGACTACGCGCTCATTTACAACACCCTGCAAAAAGACACATCCAACTCCGAGAAGGAGGCCGTGGAGGTGATCTACCGCCAACTGCGCAACGCCGAACCGCCCGACCTGGAAACGGCCCGCGGCGTGATCGACAAGCTCTTCTTCAGCGAGCAGCGCTACGACCTCGGCGAGGTGGGGCGCTACCGCATCAACAGGAAGCTCGGCCTCGAAAGCGAGCTCAGCGTGCGCGTGCTCACCAAGGAGGACATCATCGCCATCATCAAGTACCTGATCGAGCTGGTGAACTCCAAGGCCGATGTGGACGACATCGACCACTTGAGCAACCGTCGCGTACGCACCGTGGGCGAGCAGCTCTACAGCCAATTCGGCGTGGGCCTGGCCCGTATGGCGCGCACCATCCGCGAGCGCATGAACGTGCGCGACAACGAGGTGTTCACGCCAACGGACCTCATCAACGCGAAAACGCTCAGCTCGGTGATCAACTCGTTCTTCGGCACCAACCAGTTGAGCCAGTTCATGGACCAGACCAACCCGCTGGCCGAGATCACCCACAAGCGCCGCCTGTCGGCCCTTGGGCCCGGTGGCCTTAGCCGCGAGCGTGCCGGTTTCGAAGTGCGCGACGTGCACTACACCCACTACGG
>JBIQMI010000133.1:0-8556 GCA_044463585.1 Cryomorphaceae bacterium | reverse complement strand
GCGTACACGCTGCACCGAGACCGGCGCCCTGCTGATCTTCGACGAGGTGCAGACCGGCTTCGGCCGCACGGGAAAGCTCTTTGCCTTCGCGCATTCCGGCGTGGTGCCGGACATCCTCGTCCTGGGCAAGGCCCTCGGCGGCGGCATGCCGATGGGCGCGTTCGTCAGTTCCCAAGCGCGCATGGCCCTGTTGACGCACGACCCCGTGCTGGGCCACATCACCACCTTCGGCGGGCACCCCATCCCCTGCGTGGCCGGGCATGCCGCGCTGGACGTGCTCCTCGCCGACAAGCTCACGGAAAATGCGGAACGCATGGGCCGCCTCTTCCAGGAACTGCTGGTGCATCCGGCCATCCGCGAGGTGCGCGGCACCGGACTGATGCTCGCCGTGGAACTGGGGGACACGGAAAAAGTGCAGCGGGTGGTGATGGGCTGCCTGGCGCGTGGCGTGCTGGGCTTCTGGTTCCTCTCCTGCCCCACCGCGTTCCGCATCGCACCGCCGTTGTGCATTACGGAGGAGCTGGTGCGCGAGGCCTGCGCGGCGATCCTCGCGGAACTGGACGCTTGATCAAGCGGGTTCCAGCACCTCCTCCATCTGCAGCGCCAGCAGGTCGTCCAACGTTTCGCGACGGCGCACCAGCAGCAGCTTACCGTCCTTCACCAGCACCTCCGCTGGCCGTGGCCGTGAGTTGTAGTTGCTGGCCATGCTGAACCCGTATGCGCCGGCATTCAGGAATGCGAGGATGTCGCCCTCGTGTACCTCCGCCAATTGGCGGTCCCAGGCGAAGGTGTCCGTTTCGCAGATGTAGCCCACCACCGTGTAGATCCGCTTGTTGCCATGCGGGTTGCTCGCATTCACCAGGCCGTGGTAGCTGCCATACAGCATGGGCCTTATCAGATGGTTCAGGCCGCTGTCCACGCCAACGAAGGTGGTGGCCGTGGTCTGCTTCACCAGTGATGCCGTTGCCAACAGCACCCCGGCCTCGCTTACCAGGTATTTGCCCGGCTCGAACCAAAGCTCCACCGGCTGCCCGCGCTGGGCATTGAAGGCCATGATCCGCTCGCAAAGGCGCGCCCCCAATTCCTCCACATCGGTGGCTATGTCGTCCGGCTTGTATGGCACCTTGAAACCGCTGCCGAGGTCCAGGTAGCGCAGTGCCGGGAAGAGCGCTGCGGTTTCCAGCAGCAGCTCGGCCGCGCGGAGGAACACGCCCGTGTCCAATATGTCGCTGCCGGTGTGCATGTGCAGGCCCTCCACCCGAAGCCCATGCGTGGCAACGATGCGTTCCACATGGCGCAATTGGTGGATGCTTATGCCGAACTTGCTGTCGATGTGGCCGGTGCTGATCCGTTCGTTGCCGCCGGCCATGATGTGCGGATTGATGCGGATGAATACCGGCACCTGCCCGCCATAGCGGGCACCGAAGCGCTCCAGCATGGGTATGCTGTCCACGTTGATGTGCACCCCCAATTCCACGGCCCGCTCGTATTCGGCAAAGGGTACCATGTTGGGCGTGAACAGCACCTCGTCGGGCCGGAAACCGGCCTTCAACCCCAGCTCCACTTCCTGTATGCTTACCGTGTCCAACCCCAGGCCCAGGCCGCGTATGTGCTTCAGCACCGCTTGGTTGGTGAGTGCCTTGCACGCGTACATGAAACGCGTTGGCGTGGTGCTGAAGGCTTCCTTCAGCCGTGCCGCCTGCCGATCGATCACGGCCGCATCGTACACATACGCCGGCGAACCCACCAGGCCAACAATGTCCTGTACGCGCACCCCTCCGATGCGGTACTCCCCCCCTGTCAATTGCATGTTGTGTTCAGTTGAAAGGCCGCGAAGCTATCCTTCACCTCCGGGCACGCCGCATTCGGGCGTGCAAAGCGTTGGAATGAAGGACGCACGGTTGCTCCGCAGGGCGCTACCAGCACGGATTTCGCCCAGTTGGAAAATCCACTGCAGCGGTACGGTCACGTGGAACTCGAGCTGCGCGCGGCTTAGAATTGACCGGTGTGCAACAGCACCAGGGTGCAGGCCTCCATGGTCTTAATGCCCGCCTCGTTGGCCTTCTTCTCAAAGTCGGCGTTCTCTGCACCGGGATTGAAAATGATGCGTTTCGGTTTCAACGCCAGCACTTTCTCCTCCCACTGTTCCTGGTTGTGCGCGTTCAGGTACAGCGTTACGGTGTCCACTTGGGTGCCTTCGGGAATGTCCTTTTTGATGGGCACTCCCGCTACTTCACCTTCGCGCAGGCCCACGGCCACCACGGGATGTCCGTACTTCCGCAGGTCGCGTATGGCGCGGTTGGAGTACCGCTCCTCGTTCATGCTGGCACCCAGCAGCAATGTTTTCTTTTCCTCGGCCATTTTGTTCAGCGCCAATGTTCAGCGTACCATGGCACGGCCCTGTCCAGGCCGTCGTCCAAGGAATAACGTGGTTCATAGCCAAGCTGTTCGCGCGCCTTTCCGATGTCCGCCAATGAATCGCGCACATCGCCGGGCCGTTCGGGACCGTGCTTGGGGCGCACTTCCATTACGGTCGGGTCCGTGATGGCCAGGCGCTCCTGCATTTTGCGCAGCAGGTCCAGCAGGTTGCAGCGTTCGCCGTAGGCTATGTTGAACACCTCGCCGGCCAAGGCGCTATCGGCCCTCAGCGCTTTCAGCACGGCCTGTGCCGCATTCTTCACGTAGGTGAAATCACGCGTTTGGAGCCCATCGCCGTTCACCTCGGGCGACCGGTGCGCCAGCAATGCGCGGATGAACTTGGGGATTGCCGCGGCGTAGGCGCCTTCGGGGTCCTGCCGCTCGCCGAAGATGTTGAAGAACCGCAGGCCGATGGTCTCCAGGCCGAAGATGCGCGTGTACAGGTTGGCGTATACCTCGTTCATGGCCTTGGTTACCGCGTAGGGTGAAAGCGGCCGTCCCTCGCTGCCCTCGGTCTTGGGCAGCGTGGCGCTGTCGCCGTACACGCTGCTGCTGCTGGCGAACACCACGCGCTTGGGCCCGTGGTGCCTTGCAGCCTCCAGCACGTGCAGGAAACCGGCGAGGTTGGCCTTTTCACTGTCGAGCGGGTGCGCGATGGAGCGGGGCACGCTGCCCAGCGCGGCCAGGTGCACCACGGCCTGTGTGCCTTCCACGGCGCTGCGCACCAAGGCCGCATCGTTGATGTCGCCCTGCTGGAAGGTGAACCGGCCGTTGCCCTTCAGGTGCGCGATGTTGCGCAGGTTGCCGGTGGCGAGGTTGTCGAGGCAGCATACGGCATGGCCTTCGGCCAGCAACGCATCGCAAACGTGCGAGCCGATGAAGCCCGCCCCGCCTGTGACCAGTATGGGTCGCCCTTCGCCGCCGGCCATGCTCACTTGGCCACGGCCATCGACCGTTTTTCGCGGATCACCACCACTTTCACCTGCCCCGGGTAGGTCATTTCGTTCTGTATGCGGTCGGCAATGCTCATGCTGATGTTGTCGGCCTCGCCATCGCTCACGCGCTCGCTCTCCACCATCACGCGCAGCTCGCGGCCGGCCTGTATGGCGTAGGCCTTCGATACGCCGTTGTAGCTGAGCGCAATGCTTTCCAGGTCCTTCAGCCGCTTGATGTACTGCTCCACGGCCTCGCGGCGTGCGCCGGGGCGTGCACCGCTGATGGCGTCGCATGCCTGCACGATCGGTGCCAGCAGGCTGGTCATTTCGATCTCGTCGTGGTGGGCGCCGATGGCATTGCACACATCGGGTTTCTCGCCGTATTTCTCGGCCAGTTTCATGCCCAATAGGGCGTGCGGCAGCTCGGGCTCGTCATCGGGCACCTTGCCGATGTCGTGCAGCAGGCCCGCGCGCTTGGCGGCCTTCACGTTCAGCCCCAGTTCGGCGGCCATGGTGGCGCACAGGTTGGCGGTCTCGCGGCTGTGCTGCAGCAGGTTCTGTCCGTAGCTGCTGCGGTAGCGCATGCGCCCCACCATGCGCATCAGTTCGGTATGCAGCCCGTGTATGCCCAGGTCGATGCAGGTGCGTTTGCCGATCTCCAGGATCTCTTCCTCCAGGTGCTTGCGCGTTTTGGCCACGATCTCCTCGATGCGGCCCGGGTGTATGCGTCCGTCCTTCACCAGTTGGTGAAGTGCAAGCCGGGCCATTTCGCGGCGCACAGGGTCGAAGCAGCTAAGGATGATGGCGCCCGGGGTGTCGTCCACCACGATCTCCACGCCCGTGGCCTCTTCCAGTGCGCGGATGTTGCGGCCCTCGCGACCGATGATCCGCCCTTTGAATTCGTCGTTCTCGATGTGGAAGGTGCTCACTGCGTTCTCCACGGCATGCTCGGTGGCCACGCGCTGTATGGTCTGTATGATCACGCGCTTCGCCTCCTTGTTGGCGTTCAGCTTGGCCTCGTCCACCACGTCCTTCACCAAGGCCATGGCGTTGGTGCGGGCTTCGTCCATCAGCGAGTCCATCAGCTCTTTTTTGGCCTCGGCCGCGGTTACCCCGCTTATGCGCTCCAGCTGGGCCACCTGCCTTTCGTGGGCCTTGTCCAGGTCCTGCCGGCGCAGTTCCAAGGCTTCAAGCCGCTGTTCCAGGTCCTTTCGGCCGGACTCGAGGGCTTTCTCTTTATGTGCGACCTCCTGCTGTTGGCGGCTCAGCTGTTGTTCGCGCTGGCGGTGCTTTTCCTGGCCTTGTTGCAGGCGCTTATCGCGTTCGCGGGCATCGCGTTCGTGCTCATCCTTCAGTTGCAGGAATTTCTCCTTGGCCTGCAGGATCTTTTCCTTTTTGATGGCCTCGCCCTCGGCAATGGCCTTTTGCAGGATGCCCGTGCTGCGTTTCTTCATCAGGTTGTTCAGCAGCAGGTACACCACGCCGCCACCGGCCAGCACACCTACCACCACCCCGATCACTACGGCTAAAATGTCTATTTCCATTTCCACTGTTTCGTTTTGGTTTCAGTGGACCATGGGCGCTCCGCGGCGCGAGGGAATGGATCAGGTGGCCTTTTCGCCGGGCCCGTCGAGTTCATCAAGCAACCCTTCCAGCTCCCGCCGCAACGCCTGATCGAGGTCGGGGGGCTGTTCCCTGGCCGTGTTCAGCGCGCGCGTGGTCACTTCCAACGCGGCCATGGCCAAAAGGTCCTGCTTGTCGGTAAGCGGGTAGCTCGCCTTTAGCCGGTTGATGCTCTCATTGATCTCACGGGCGGCCGCACGGATGTTCTCCTCCTCCTCCTGGTGGATGGTAAGTGGATAGGCCCGTCCGGCCAATTCTATCCTGATTGATCTTTCTTCCATGGTGTTTGGTCCGTTTTCCGCCTATGGGTTCAGCAAGGCCAAGCAGCGGTCGATCTCATTCACCAGTTCGTCGATCTTTTCCTTCGTTCCTTCACGGGTCGGCCGCGTGGCGGCCTTCTCGTTGCGAAGAACCTCGTTCTCCTGCTCCAGCTCCTGTATGCGCGACTTCAACACCTCGCACTCCCGGGCCAGTTCCCGGTGGCGTTGTTCAAGCCGCGCCAAGTCCTTGGCCAAACGGGCCTCGTTGGCACGAAGGTCCTTCGCCTTCGCTTGCGCCAATTTGATCCGTTCCACCAATGGTTCCATAGCTGCGCAGAAGACCGTTATGGTCCGTGGCCAAATATAATCGCGAACCAGCGCCCCACCTACCCGGCAATTTGCCATTTTGCCAAGGTGCCAACGTTTCCTAGCTGTCGGCTATTAGCTTCTAGCGGCCAGCTTGGCCAGTGGCCACGGTGCAATTTGCCAAAGTGCCAATTCGCCAATTTGCCAATGGGCCAAGCTTCTAGCTGTTAGCTTCCAGCTGCTAGCTTGAACGGATATTCTCTGCGTTCTCTGTGTTCCCTGTGGATGAAACCCATCGCGGCCACGGCATTTTCCTCTTCGCTCAGGTGGACAATGTGGACATTGTGGACGTCATTTCCTTCCTCTCCTTCTTCTCCTTCTTCTCCCTCATTTCCTTCCTTTCCCACCGTGCCCACATTGCTCCGCGCCTCAGCGGCCAAACCTGCCGCAGCAAGGCATTCCTCTGTGCGCCCCGCGCCCCTCGTGGAAAAACCATCGCGGCCCAGGCATTCCTTAGCGGCTGGTCGAACCGGTGGTTCGGCGCAACGGGAGCAAATCCTTTGCGTGCTCCGCGTCCTCCGCGGTTAACCCATCGCGGCCACGGCATTTCCCCGCGCCTCCGCGGCAAAAACCCGCGCGTCCCCTCCCCGCCTCACTCCTTCAGGAAGGCCACGCTTTTCGTGCCGCTCCCATCCGGGAATACCACCCGCAGGCTGTACCAGCCGTTGGCGAGCTGGCCGGTGGGCAATTCGCTCTTCATTTGGCCACGCATCATGCCTTGCCCCTGCCGTGCCACCAGCCTGCCCAGCGCATCCTGCACTTCAATGCGCCCGGCGCCATCACCCGGGCTGGTGAACAATACCTGCAGTTGGTCGCGGGCCGGATTGGGGAACAGCACCGGTTTGTCCCATACGGCACCGCCCATGAAGGCCACCACGGAATAGCTCAACTCGGAATTGCCGTCGATGTCCACTTGGTTCAGCCGGTAATAATTGGCGCCGTTCAATGGTTCCTTATCGGTGAACAGGTATTCCACGCGCTGATGGCTATTGCCTGCGGCCGCAATTTGGCCGATCGGTTGGAACGATGCACCATCGGCGCTGCGCTGCACCTCGAAGTAGGCGGCATCGTGCTCGGTGGCAGTGGCCCATGTCACGTCCACGGCGGTGCCGCGTGGCCGGGCGTCCAGCGATAACAGCTCCACGGGCAATGTGGTGCAATTCAGCGAGGCCCCGTTGCCCAGGTCCCAGGTGAGGGTGAAATCCTGGCCGGTGGCGGAGTAATTATCGATGTAAAGCACATAGACCTTACCCGCCAATACGTTCAATGGTGCAACCCAGCCGTTGCCATATTGGTCCTCACTGGTATCAGTGGCCCCGTTGCCCATACCGGTCCGGTACTTCGGATTTGTGTTCAATCCATTCGCATAGCTACAGCGCACGGGAGGCACATTCGGGCATTGGGCCGCGTCGAAGGGCCCCCACAATGCGAAATCATAATCGATGTTGCCATTGGGCACTAAACTGAAACCCAAGGTGCCACCGGTGGTGGGTGAAAAGTAATACCAGCTGCCCTGCCGTTCCCCGGCCAAGAGGCATCCTGCGTTGGACGCGGTGAGGTCCATCACGCAACCGATATCGAAACTATTTCCCACCACGGTTTGGTTCGTGCAGACCGTGGTACCACCGGCACAATCCTGATGGGGATTAGGACCCGCCGTTCGTTGGCAATCCACCGTGACCGTGTACGGCTGGCCCACCATGGGTGGCCTGCCCGTCATGAATTCGCATAAGCCATTGCCCGTAACCTCAAAAGAATTCTCAACATAGTAAAGCGACCCGCCTGTTGCATAGGTAAATGTTAGCACATCCCCATTGTTCACGGGAATATCCAAATAGCCTGTTGACCCATTGTTCAGGCTCCATGCACCCAAATTCGATCCATTGTGGGTGACGGTAACGCTCGCATTTCCGAACAGATCACCCCAGCCATCGCCGTAGCTGTCATATAGCGTAAGCCGGTAGGTGCAACCATAGCCGACCACGCACAACGTGCCGTTCATGGCGGTGTTGGAGTTGTAGCGTTGCACCCGTACAAAGTACCGTGTTCCGGGCACGGTGTTCACCATCACCTGCTCGGCTCCGTTGTTGCCGACATTATCAGCGCATGCCAGTACTGGCCCCGTGCAAGATGCCAGCACATGCAAAATGGCATTGGCATTATTGGTGGTTGGGGTGTACCTCACCATGGTCACGGTGCTGGTGGCCACGAAGGAGCCCCATGTATCGGTACGGTTGCTTGCCCCGCAACCGCCCGGGTTGTAGGTGGCGGTGTAGGTATTCGGTTTGTCGAACGTGATGGGTATGCACGTGCCGTTGACCGGATAGGTATTCGCGGCGGCCGCTGAGCATGCATTGCTGCTTGTTTGCGCAAGCAGGGAAGCGCTGAAAAGGACCTGGACGCACAAAATGGCAACAGCACGGATCGGACGCATCATGTTCCGGAATTGGTGGCAAAATCCAAAATGAAGCATTTAATCGACGAATGTCAAGTACTAACACATGAATGTGGATTATTTGGCGATGGAAATACGTGAAACTACCCGTTTTGGGGGACGTTCGGGTAAGCCGCAGGGTTGAAATTGAGCGGCGTTGGGATTGGATTGGCTGGGCCGCTGGCTCGGGAACCTTGGCAATTGGCGAATTGTTCCCCCGGACAAACGTCGGAAATACGATTTCTACGGCAGGAGACCCGGCGCGGGCAGCAGGATAACGATCATGATCCCGCCGGAGCCGGGAACCTTTGGCGAATTGGCAACTTGGCAAATTGGCGAATTGGTTGGAATGGCCGTTTGTGCGCCCCCGTCAGGGTCGGGTCCACGTTGGAAATACGATTTTCCACGTTCTGCGACCCCTCCCGGGGTCGAATGCCTACGTGTGGCACCCCGCCGGGTCGATGAGTTGCCGGGGCGCAGGGCACCTTGCAGGAGACCCGGCGCGGGCAGCAGGATAACG
>JBIQMI010000132.1:0-8576 GCA_044463585.1 Cryomorphaceae bacterium | reverse complement strand
TACATATTTCTCACCAAAAGCAGTGAGCCGACACCGTTGGGCCGTACGATGCGAACGCTGTACATGCCGGCAGGAAGATCGGAGAGGTCCATCTCCAATTGGGCACTTCCCTGGGGAACGGCCTTGGACCATGCGACCGCTCCGTTCATGGTGATCACATCCACCCGCACCGGGGCAGGGCCATCGCTCCATGTGAGCGTTGCTTGTCCCGCGCTGGGATTCGGGGCCAATTGCGGCGCTTGCGCATCAGCTTGCGCGGCGATGCCCAAGGCCGGCAACACCTCCACATAGCGCTGCGTGGTGGAAAGCGGCGTGGTACCCGTGGCCGCCTGGAAGAACAGGGTGTGCAGCCCCACCTCATCGGCCGTGGGGGTGAAGGATGCGTTCAGCACCCTGGCCCCTTCCATCGGTTGGTCATCCACCCAATAGCTGGCCAACGTGGGGCAAACGGAAGTGGCCGTTACCGGCGGTGCCGGGCCGCCCCTGTGCGCAACGATGCCGTAATGCCCGATTTCGCCCACATGCACCCTTGCCGTATCACATTCCGTGGTGCTGAAAAAGGGCGGCACTTGTGCATTGCTGGTATTCAGCTCCATCCTGCGGCCGTTCAGCCAAGCGCAGCCCGAGCCGACGAAGCGCCCGTTCCAAAGGCTGTCCAATTGATCAAAGCGGCCCACTTGCACGAAATTCACGCCATCGCCCTGGTTAAGGCCGACGATGGAGGGGCGCGCGGTAAAACCCGGTATTACTCCGCTCTTGCTCATTCCCCAGCGCATGCCATCGTAGCAAAAAGCGAGGTTGTTCCCATCGGGGATCACAGGGTCCGCGCCATTGCTGATGATCAGTTGGAAGGAATTGACGGTATCCTGTTCGCTTACGGATTTTCCCATGTTCTTCCAGCTCACGAACAGGGCCGTGGGTGTAAGCTTGTAGGCCACCTCGTTCAATCTTTCCATGGCCTGGCTGGGCGGGTAGCCTGGGTTGTAAACCGTGTTCATCGCCCAGTACGGCGCGATAAAGGCCGTTGTGGGGACAGGTAAATTCGCTGGTGGCTCGGTCAAGGGGCCGCCGAAGGAGATGGTGCCGATCTGGTTGATGTAGAGGGAATCCACCGTATTGCCGAAAAACCTGAATGTGAACGGTAATCCCAATGGAAAATAATGAGCGGTGTAACCGTAGGGGCCAGGCTGCCAAATGCTGGGGTGCACCGGGTTAAAGCCAGCATTTCCCAAGTAGGTCCAACTGCTGTCCGGGTCGACCCAACATCCGCAATCCTCCGCTTGGGCCAGCACGGGCGATGCGGCGGGGAACAGCAAGATCAAGTAAAGGATGCGCATGGCCAGGTATTTCACCAAAACTATTTGGTTGCTGTGTTCTTAGGTCGGCGGAACAGGCAGTGGTCGGTTGCGCGGAAGGAACGGTGACGTTAGGCGTTCATCACGCGTTACCGCTGGATTGGAACCGCATGGCACGGCCGCTTGCCAGCCGCGTCGTTCCGGCCCGGCTGCGTTAACTTCGCGGGCCTTTTTCGTCCGCCCCCATGAAGCACATCCGCAACTTCTGCATCATCGCCCACATCGACCACGGCAAAAGCACCTTGGCCGACCGGTTGCTGCAAATGACGGGCACCATTGCCGACCGCGATATGCAAGCGCAGAACCTGGACGATATGGACCTGGAGCGCGAGCGCGGCATTACGATCAAGAGCAAGGCGATCCAGATGAACTACGCGCTCAACGGCGAGCAGTACATCCTGAACCTGATCGACACACCCGGCCACGTGGACTTCAGCTACGAGGTGAGCCGCAGCATCGCCGCCTGCGAGGGTGCCCTGTTGATCGTGGACGCCACGCAGGGCATACAGGCGCAGACCATCAGCAACCTGTACCTGGCGCTGGAGCATGACCTGGAGATCATCCCCATACTGAACAAAATGGACCTGGCCAGCGCCAACCCCGAGGAGGTGAAGGACCAGATCGTGGACCTGATCGGCTGCAAGCGCGAGGACATTTTGGCGGCCAGCGGCAAAACCGGGCTTGGCGTGGACAAGGTGCTGGAGGAGATCGTGCACCGCATCCCCGCGCCCAAGGGCGATCCGCAATCGCCGCTGCAGGCCTTGATCTTCGACAGCGTGTTCAACTCATTCCGCGGCATCGTGGCCTATTTCCGGGTGATGAACGGCACCATCCGCAAGGGCGACAAAGTGAAGTTCTTCAACACGGGCGTGGTGTACGACGCGGACGAGATCGGCGTGCTGAAGATGGACCTGCTGCCCAAGAGCCCGCTGAGCGCCGGCGATGTGGGCTACATCATCAGCGGCATCAAAACGGCCAGCGAGGTGAAGGTGGGCGACACGATCACGCATGCGGAGCGCCCCTGCGCAGAGGCCATCCACGGCTTCGAGGATGTGAAACCGATGGTGTGGGCCGGCATTTTCCCGGTGGACACCGCGGAATACGAGGAGCTGCGCGAGGCCATGGAAAAGCTGAAGCTGAACGATGCCAGCCTTACGTGGACCCCCGAGAGCAGCGCGGCGCTGGGCTTCGGTTTCCGCTGCGGATTCCTGGGCCTGCTGCACATGGAGATCATCCAGGAGCGGATCGAGCGCGAATTCAACATCACGGTGATCACCACCGTGCCCAACGTGGGGTATGTGGTGACCAAAACCGATGGCGACGTGCTGGACGTGCACAACCCCACGGAACTACCTCCGGTGATGCACATCGAGAAGATCGAAGAGCCCTACATCAAGGCGCAGATCATCACCAAAAGCGAGTACATCGGCGCGATCATGACGCTCTGCATCGAAAAGCGGGGCGTGCTCACCGGCCAGAACTACCTCACCACGGACCGGGTGGAGCTGCATTTCGAGCTGCCGCTGGGCGAGGTGGTGTTCGACTTCTTCGACAAGCTCAAGAGCATCAGCCGCGGCTACGCCAGCTTCGACTACCACCCCATCGGTTTCAAGGAAAGCGACCTGATCAAGCTGGACATCCTGCTCAACGGCGAAAAAGTGGATGCGCTAAGCGCCCTGATCCACCGCGACCACGCGCACGAACTGGGCAAGAAGATGTGCGGCAAGCTGAAGGAATTGCTGCCCCGCCAACAATTCGACATCCCCATACAGGCCGCCATCGGTGCCAAGATCGTGGCGCGTGAAACCGTGAAGGCCCTGCGCAAGGACGTGACCGCCAAATGCTACGGCGGCGACATCTCGCGTAAGCGGAAACTGCTCGAAAAGCAGAAGGAGGGAAAGAAGCGCATGCGCTCCGTGGGTTCGGTGGAGATTCCGCAGGAAGCCTTCCTGGCGGTGCTGAAGTTGGATTGAGGGGTCGGCATAGCTCGGACTGACAATCCACTCCTCAGACACGATGGTCTTTCGGGACGGGGCTGCGCTTTTGCCAGTCGTACGACCCAGCAGCGTCGCTCTCCTGTCTTACTATCTTTGAATCATGGAATGGCGCAAATACATCACGAGCGACCCGAAGGTGCTGGCCGGCAAGCCTTCCATTAAAGGCACACGGCTTTCCGTGGAATTCATTCTAGGGTTAATGGCCAAGGGATGGACGGAGGAAGCGCTGCTGGAAAACTATGAGCGGTTGCAAGCCGTGCACCTGCGGGCCATTTACGGGTTCATGAGCGAGAACATCGCGGCGGGGCGCTACCCACACCCGTTGGGTGAGGCCAAATGAAATTCCTTGTTGACGAATGCGTGGCGAAGGCTTCGGCGTTGCGTTTACGCATGGTAGGGTATGACATACTGCGTGTCGGAACGGACGTGCGTATACCAGCGGATGCGGACATCCTCGCTTTCGCCACAAGTGAGAAACGTATCCTCATCACCCATGATCAGGACTTTGGCGAACTCGTGTTCAACAAAGGACTCCCTGCCCCCTATGGGGTAGTTGTCTTCCGCTACGAACCGGCCAGCCCCGACGAGGTCGCCAAACGGCTCATGATCATGCTCCGCTCCGGTTTGTACACGTTCGCGGGATTTATCACGGCCGTGGATGAAGGCAAAGTGAGACAACGGGCCTGTTAGGCACAAACGCATTGTGGGTCGCACGGGGCGTACAGTGGAAAATCCTGGCGACACTGAAGCTGGACCAAGGAGCCAGTCCCTCAGTCCACTTTCACGAACAGCCGGTGGGCCAAGCCGTCGTCCACCATGCTGATCCGGACATGGAACACTCCGGCCGGGAGGTCCGTGATATTGAGCCATGCCTGCTGCGCTTCCACAGGTACGATCTTCAGCATGCGGCCGGACTGATCCAAGATCCGGATTAATTTCATGTCCTTGGGCGATCCGATGGTGATCGATGCCGTGGCCGGATTCGGGGATAGGGTGATTCCCGGTAGGTCGGGGGCATCGCCCACCCCCAAATGGACCTCCGATCCACAGCCTACCCCATCCTTCTCGAAATAAATGATGTCACTGGTATCAAAATAGTTGGTATTAAAGGGCCCCACCCCCTGTTGGTAGAAATGGTGGGACTTTCCCACACCTAGTTGCAGCACACTGCTGGATTGCGGCGGTGGTCCTTGCGTATCCCCCGCGATCCAACAGCCCGCCGTATCACAGGGGAAAAGCCAGGTCTGTTCCAGTCGGTCGAGGCGCCAGGTGAACAACGGGCAAGATGAAGATGCGGACAAGGCCAATTGGATCACCGCCCCACCGAAGCGCTCGAACGGCAACTCGGCCAGCACATCATGCTTGGAAAAACGCATGACCCCCGTCATGGAATTGAGGTCGCCACCGACGGTGAAGGATTCCTCTGTTACTCCATAACGCACCGAATCAGGGGTGTCCGTCCGCGACAGGATGGTGTACTTGAGATAATGGAACGGTTGGCCGGGAGGCAAAGTGTAGCCCTCGTATTGCCTGTACTGGATCACATCACCGGGCCGGTAATCATGCAGTGAGGCCTCCGTGACCTGATGGAGGCCCAGATCGGGATCCTTGTTGCCGATCAACGCCAACGACACAAGTTGTCCAGGGAGTTGATCCACCTTGAAGAACCGGACCAACCCCACCCGTTTTCCGACAATGATGGGTTGCTGGTCCAAGTCGGAATTGATGGGAACACCATTGTTATCGGTATGGACAAGGATGTAGGTATAGGCAGAGTCCGGGTAACCGAGAACCGTCAAGGTATCCTTTGCCGTCTTGACCATCGAGAACCGCTGCGTGGCATCTTCAAAGATCACCGTGGTATCGCCGAACGGTGCGGCGAATTGGAAGGTCAGGCTGTCGCCCTGGTTCGTCCTGAGCCAATAGGTTCCGGCATTGTCGGTGCGGAACAAGCTGCCCGACCAAACCGGTTGATCGGCCCGGTGGCAGTATGGGCTGCCCCAACCGCTACAAGGCGGCACCAAGAGCGTGGATGTATCGTTCAACGCCCCGAAATGAATGTAGATGGAGTCGCCTCCTGCTGCCCTGGCCGAATCGAACGCCAAGCTGTAACCCTTGGTAGGTGGCGTCAATTGGGCATACAGCTTCCGTGAGGACGCATTGAACGGTTTGAAATACTGGGCCCCTGAAATGGCCGGCAAGGCCACCATGACCATAAACGCAAGACAATGTCCGTGATACTGCCGATTGAGGGCTGTGATGGAACCCGGACATGCCATGGGTAAAAGTTACCGCCAAGGTACTTCATATTCCACAAGTGGTAGCCACGCCTCCCTGCGTTCTGCAGGGCATCCCAAACCAACACACGACCAGGCCGGCAGATAGAACGCGATCATATGGCAAAGCATAAATCCATAGCGCCACAAGCCGCAAGAACGCAATGGGGCAGGATCACAGGATGAACAAGTCCACTGCGAGCGGTCCCATCCCATTAATCCATGGACCGCGCCACATACAGAAATCAATCTTCCGCCGGCGTACCATCCCCGCACATGCGCACGATCTTGGGGGTGAAGGAACCCACCACTTCCACCAGGTCCTGTTGGCTGGCCATTACGGTACCGATGTCCTTGTAGGCCATGGGCGCTTCGTCCAGTCCACCACCGATCAGGGTGATGCCGTGGCGCTGCAGGTGGCGCTTCACCTTGGCGGGATCGATGGTGCGCTTGGCCATGGTGCGGCTCATGGTGCGCCCCGCACCGTGGCTGGCCGAACCGAGGCTTTCCGCCACGCCCGTGCCACGCACGATGTAGCCAGGTGCCGTCATGCTTCCGGGAATAACGCCCAGCACACCCTTGCCAGCGGGCGTGGCCCCCTTGCGATGCACGATCAGCTCCCTGCCGCCGTGCACTTCCTTCCATGCGAAATTGTGGTGGTTCTCCACCCGCGCGATCGGTTGCTCGCCCAGTGCGGCGGCCATGCGCGCGTGGATCTGGTGGTGGCAGGCCGAGGCATAATCGCCAGCCAGGTTCATGGCGCGCCAGTATTCCTGCCCCTCCGCATTGTCCAGCGGCAGCCAGGCCAGGTTGCGCGCCTCGTCCGGCAAGCGGCACAATTCCTTGGCCAGCCGCGTGTAATGCGCAGCGATGGCCGCACCCAGCCCGCGTGAACCCGAGTGGGACAGCAGCGCGAAGTAGGTGCCCGTGGGCAGGCCGAACTCATTGGCGGGATCCACGATCTCCACCACGCCGAATTCCACGAAGTGGTTGCCGCTGCCCGATGAGCCGATCTGCCGCCAGGCGCGGTCCTTCGACTGGCGCACCACGGGGATCTCATCAAATTCAGGGCGCTCCAGCACAGCATGGTCCATCGGCTTGTCATGCACCTCACGCCCGAACCGCGTATGCTCCAGCAACAGCCGCGCATGGTCTTCGCGGTACTTGGCCAGTTTGCGCGGCTCCATGGCGAAAATGCTCAGGCTCATGCGGCATCCGATGTCCACGCCCACCCCGTAGGGAATTACGGCGTTCTCCACCGCCAGCACGCCGCCGATCGGCAGGCCGTAGCCCTGGTGGGCGTCGGGCATCAATGCACCGGCCACGGTCACCGGCAATTTCATCGCGGTCTCCATTTGCTGTACCGCCCCTTCCTCAATGTACTCGCGTCCATAAGTGCGGTATTCCTTGCGGGGCACAAGGGCATGCACACCCTCTTCCCCGCTCCCCGGCCGCAGCAATGCCTCGGCAACCGGGCCGTAAAGTGCATGGCCCAAATAGGCCGTTGGATCGGCGGACAGGCGCGCCATTTCCGCCAGCACGGCCGCCTTTTCGTTCCTGCGGTGGTGCTTGGCCACCGTTCCGATCGCCACGCCTATGGCACGGCCCTCCGGGAAACCGGCGGCCATCAATTCCTTCCCTTTCAATTTCAGCTCCTTCATTCCATAGGCCGACACCTTACCGGCCGCGCTTGTTCGCCTGGGCAGCTGCCCGATCGGCTTGGGTTGTAACCGTTGTAACGGACCTGCATCCAATGGGCAAGTACCAAAAACAAGATACGCAATGAAGAACATGATCCATAAACTCGGCCATGGTGCACTGGTGCTGGGGCTAACCGCCTTCATCGGCGGCGCGGCCATGGCCCAATCACCCAAACTGAACGATGCCCAGATCGCGCATGTGGGCGTTACCGCCAACCAGATCGATGTGAACTACGGCAAGATCGCGTTGGACAAATCGAAGAACAAGGATGTGCGCCGCTTCGCGGAAACCATGATCAAGGACCACGAAGGGGTGATCAAGCAGGCAAGCGAACTCGCGGCCAAGCTCGGCGTGAAGCCCGAGGACAACGCCATGAGCAAATCGCTGAAGGAAGGCGAGACCGCACAAACGAAGAAATTCAAGGACCTGGAAGGAGCTGCCTTTGACAAGGCCTACATCGACAACGAGGTGGCCTACCACGAGGCCGTGATCAACGCGGTGAAGACCGTATTGATCCCCCAAACCCAAAATGCTGAGCTGAAGAATCTTTTCGTGACCATATCGCCCGTGCTGGATGCACACCTGGAGCACGCCAAAATGGTGCAGAAGGAATTCGCTTCACGGAAATGAAGTTGAGCCCAATATTGCCCGCTGTGTTGGTGCCCGCCCTCTTGGCTGCAGCCTGTGGCACGGCTGAAGGGCCGAAGCAGGAAAGCGCACAGCACGTACCCGCGCGGGTGGAGGTATCCATCAAGCAGATGAAGTTCGATCCGGACACGGTGCATGTGCAACGCGGCGACACCGTGGTTTGGACCAACAACGATGTGGTTGACCACGATGTAACGGCCCTTCCCGACAGTGCATGGCAATCTCCGCTGCTGCATCCTGGTGACCAGTGGAAGCACGTGATGGAAAAGGACGGTGACTATTTCTGCAGCATCCATGTGGTGATGCGCGGCAAGCTGATGATGCATTGAAACCACCCTGCACGCAAAACGGAACGGGCGGCCTGCGGGCCGCCTTTTTCGTGGCCGGTGTGGGGAAAGCCGGGGCCCGGCCCACAGGTGTTTGAGGAAAACATGCCTCGCTCAGTTTGGCACATGGCCGCCGATCACGCCTCGGGGGCCGTTGTGGCACAATGCTGGAGCCAGCAGCCCGAAAAAATTCCAACCATCATGAGAACTGCATACTTGAATCTGATGCTCACATGCGGCGCCGCATTGATCATGTCCACCACCATGGCCCAA
>JBIQMI010000131.1:0-8612 GCA_044463585.1 Cryomorphaceae bacterium | reverse complement strand
GCCGGCGCAAGCAGCGGCGGCTACCGGCCCCACAAAAGGTTCTACCGCGATCCGGATGATAAGAAAGTGGCGGGCGTGCTCTCGGGCTTGGGCCACTACCTGGGCATGGACCCCATCTGGCTCCGGATCCTCTTCGTGGTACTGGTACTGGCCGGTTGGGGCTTTCCGGCCGTGCTCTACTTCGTGATGTGGGCACTGGTGCCAGAGGCCAATACCGCCGCCGAGAAACTGGAAATGAAAGGTGAGCCGGTGACGGTGGACAACATCAAGCGCATGTTCGAGGAAGGAGCGGAGCGTTTCAAGACCGGTGCCGAGCAGATGGCACAGGAGGCCCGCGAAATGGGGCGCCGCTACAAGCAGCAAGGTTATCGCGCCGCCTACGACCGCAACAGCACCGCCCACCGCCTGCTCGATGCATTGGGCAAGGTACTGGGCGTGTTCCTGCTGTTCATTTCGGTGATCATCGGGCTGTCCTTGGTGGCGGCCTTGGGCGGCACCGCGTTCTTCAGCAGCGTGCAAACAGGCGAAGGCACGCCCTTCTGGAGCCTGCCCGGGCTGGTCTTCCCCGATGCCTTCTCCTCGGCCGCCTTCACCTTTTCGGTCTTCATGCTGTGCACCATCCCCGTGGTGCTGCTGATGCTGGCCTCGCTATGGCTGCTCTTCCGCCTGCGCACGCCGCGCTGGTTCGGCTGGCTGCTGTCGGTGCTGTTCATCCTGGCCTTGGCGCTGATCACATGGCTGGGCATACGCACCGGCTGGGATTTCAGGGCGCGCGCCGAGCACACCACTTCGCTGGCGTTGCCCATGCCCGCCAGCGGAACGCTGCATATCCGTGCCGGCGACGACGGCAACTTCTCGCGCGTACGGCAGTTCAGCTATGCCCGCGGCACCGTTACGTACAGCACCGACCTGTTCGACCTGGCCGGCGACAGCGCCCGGTTGGACCTGGGGCGCCTGCATGTGCAGGCCAGCCCCGATAGCCAATTCCATCTGCTCACACGGCGCATTGCGCGCGCACGCGATGCCAACATGGCGCGCGGCAAGGCCGAACGCATCAACTCCAGCTTCGCATGGCACGACGACACACTGCGCCTGAGCGGGCGGTACGCTTTCCCGAAGAACGACAAACTGCGCGCCCAGCAATTGGTGTACGTGCTGCAGGTGCCCATTGGCGGGCGCATAAACCTGCTGCCCAGCAGCAGCATGCTCATGCACCAATGGATGGATGATGACAGCGATGCCGCCCACGGCGATATGGTGGGCCGCAGCTGGACCATGACCAAGGATGGATTGAAACCCGTACAGGCGGGCCGAACGGGCAACGCGGAACAGCGACATGGCGATGCCACGCACGCATTCGGCACCGTGGAGGTCCCGAACGTGTTCCGCTTCTTCGGCAACTTCACCATACGCTAACTGCCGGCCCCGGGCAACGAGGGGTTGCCTTGTCCGGCCACGCGGCCCTGGCCATCGCCGGGGCCGCGCTTTTTATGCCATTGGCCGCGCAGTGCCGAACTTCGCGGCCGCAAACACACACCCATGAGCAAGGCAGCCAAGATCAAGCGATTCGACCCCAATTCACCCGGTGCGGCCAATGCCGGCATCTATGGCCTACCGTTCACCCCCGAGGAAAGCGACATCGTGCTGCTGCCCGTGCCCTGGGAAGTGACCACCAGCTACGGCGGCGGCACCGCCCACGGGCCCTCGGCCATTCTGGAAGCCTCCTTCCAAGTGGACCTGTTCCACCCTGAGTTCGCCAACTTGTGGAAGCGCGGGATCAGCATGGACGAGATCCCGGAAGCGCTGCTGGAACAAAGCGACGCCCTGAAAAAGGAAGCGGCCAAGGTGATCGACGTGCTGGTGAACGGCGGTGGCAAGGCCGCCCAGGCCCGCGCTGCAAAGGCGCTGGAACTGGTGAATGAAGAAAGCGCTGTGATGGAGCAATGGGTTGAGCAGCGCTCAGGCTTTTGGCTGGACCAGGACAAGCTGGTGGGGCTGGTGGGCGGCGACCACAGCACGCCGCTCGGCCTGTACCGCGCGCTGGCCCAGCGCCACGGCGAATTCGGCATCCTGCACCTGGACGCCCACCTCGACCTGCGCTGCGCATACGAAGGCTTCATCGGCAGCCATGCAAGCATCATGTACAACACGTTGCAACTGCCCAAGGTAACCTCCATCGTTTCGGTGGGCACCCGCGATTTCTGCGAGGAAGAAGCGCGCGTATTCGCCAAGGAGGAACTGCGCGTGCGCATCCACCGCAGTGCTGAGCTGCGCCGCCAGCAATTTGAGGGCACCACATGGCGCGAGCAGTGCGACATCATCCTGGAGCAGCTTCCCGAAAAGGTGCACATCAGCTTCGATATCGATGCGCTGGACCCATCGCTTTGCCCCAATACCGGCACACCGGTACCGGGCGGGTTGGCTTTCGAGGAGGCCACGTACCTGCTCTCGCGCTTGGCAAACAGCGGCCGCACGATCATCGGTTTCGACCTGGTGGAAGTGTCGCCCGGCCCCGAAGGCGATTGGGACGCCAACGTGGGGGCCCGGCTGCTGTGGCACCTCTGCGGCGTACTGGCCAAGACCAATCCTTGATCCCCGCCCATGCACGGCGCACTACCGGAGCGGCTCGTCCTTTTCGATGGTGTGTGCAACCTGTGCAACGGGGTGGTGAGGTGCATCATCCGGCAGGACCGGCGCGGGCGCTTCCATTTCGCACCGCTGCAGGGCGCCACGGCCGCCCGCTTGGGCCTGGACAGCACCATGGAAAGCTTGGTGTACCTGCGGAACGGCGAGCGGTTCACCGAAAGTGCCGCGGCCCTGGCCATCGCCCGCGACCTGGGCTGGCCTTGGCGCGCATTGCATGTCGCGCGGGTGTTGCCACGCTTCCTGCGCGACGCCGCCTACCGCTTCATCGCACGCCACCGCTACCGCTGGTTCGGCCGGAAGGAAACGTGCATGGTGCCCGATGCGGCCACTGCCGCACGCTTTCTGCCCTGAACTATTTCCGGTCACGGTCTTGCAGCACCAACAAGGGAATGTCGGTGTGCAAGGCCAAACGCTTGGCCGTGCTGGTGCGGAACAGGCCCTCGAAAAACCCGGTATGCCGGTGAAGCACCGCGATCATGCCCGCATCCTCCTTGCGGGCCAGGAAATCGATCACCCCGGCAATGTCCTTCCCTTCCTCGCTGATGAAGCGGTGGGGAACGGCCTGCAGCAATTCATTGTACATGGCCACCAGTTCGGCGTCCGGCAGTTCATCCTTGCTCCTAAGCACATGGGCCAGCACCACTTCGGCCTTGGTGCGGAACGCGATGTGCAGCAACATGCGCGTGCCGTCCACCTCCACCCCGCGCTGGTCGTCGGCGAACAGGATCTTTCCGGGACGGCCCAGCTTGGCCTTGGCCGGCACCACCAGCACGGGGCAGCGGCTGCCCTTCACCACGGCCGCGGCATTGCTGCCCAATATGCCCGCGCCGGAGCGGCCTTGGGTGCCCATGACCACCAGGTCGGCCCCTTTTTGGGCTGCCAGGTCGTCCAGCACAGCGGGCAAGGGCCCGTACACCACCTGTTTTTCCAATTTGGCGTCAGCGAACATCGGCTCATTCTTGATCCGCTGCTCCCATTGCTCCATGCCCTGCATGGCGGCCTTGAACAACTCTTCGGCCATGCCCGCCCATGAAGAAACCGAAGGGTCCGCATCGAGGTAGGTGTGCAGAAGCGTCCATTCCACATGCGTGGTGCCCAGCAATTGCGCCGCGTACTGTGCGGCGTGGAAGGAGTTGTCGCTGAAGTCGGTGGGGAGCAGGATCCGTTGCATGGGCAAATGGTTGTATGGCAAAAGTAACGGCCTGCCCAACTACGGGCGGGCAACGGTCAGCCCTTGGGCTGATGATCATCATTCGCCGCGGCAACCAACCGCTCTATCCTTGATCGATGGCATTACTACTGGACCTCGGGCCGGCCGCCGGCACCATCGATACGCTGGAGGAATTCATCCAAGTGATCGACCTGCAGGCCGATGCGGCGGGCTACACCGATGCCTTCCTGCGGTTGCAATTGGACCCCGGGAAGCTCGAGCCGTTCTGCCGGTGGAACTCGCCGAGCTACACCCGGCAATGCCTGCACCGCACGCGCGAGCACGAGCTGCTGCTGATCTGCTACGAACCGGGGCAGCGCACCAGCATCCACGACTACGATAGCCAAACGGCCTGGATCAAGCCGCTGACCGCCCCGGTGCTGGAGGAACGGTTCATCCTGGACGCCGACGGCCGCTTGGTCAAATCGGGGCAGCGGCCGCTGGTGCCCGGCCAAGTGGCCTACATGGCCACCAGCAACTGCATCCACCGCCATTCCAACCCCGGCCCGGGGCGGGCCATCACGCTCAACCTGTACGCACGGCCGATCAGGCGCTGGCACGTGTATGACGAGCGCACGGGCCGGGCGTCGCTGAGCGGCATGCCAAGCGGGTCCTTAGGGTAACTTCACCCCCTGTTGATGCCACACGGGGAATCGAACGTAGATCCGGTAAAGATTGAGCGCGTGCGCGAGATGCTGTTCAGCTCCGCCGCGGAGGGGTTGGTTGTGGTGGACCGCTCGGGCACCATCCGGATGAACAACCCCAGGCTGCTTGAACTGTTCGGCTACGGCGAAGGTGAGCTGCTGGGCAAATCCATTGAATTACTCCTGCCGGAGACCTTCCGCAAGGCGCACGCAAAGGAGCGCGACCGCTACAGCCAGATGCCGGCCAAGCGCTACATGGGGCGCGGCCGCGACCTGAACGGGCTACGGAAGGACGGCACCGTTTTCCCCGTGGAAGTAGGGTTGAACCATTTCGAGGTGGATGGCGATCTTTTTGTGATGGGGCTGGTGACCGACATCAGCGAGCGGCGCAAGGCCGATGAAGCTTTGCAGCGCAGCAACGCCGAGCTGGAAAAGCGGGTGGAGGAACGCACCGCCGAGCTGGCCAAGGGCGCTAGGGCCATTGAAATAGCGTACGAGCGCGAGAAGGAACTCAACGCCCTCAAATCGCGCTTCGTCTCCATGGCCTCGCACGAGTTCCGCACGCCGCTCAGCACCATCATGGGATCGGCCGACCTGATCGCACGCTACAGCGAAAGCGGCGACCACGAAAAGGTGGTGCGGCATGTTCAGCGCATACGCGGCAAGGTGCACGACCTCACCGCCATTCTCAACGACTTCCTTTCCTTCGAGCGCATTGGGCAAGGCGACATATCGGCCCAGCCCGAGGAACTGGACATCATTCACCTGTGCATCGGCCTGGTGGAGGAGCTCCGCGGCAACGCAAAGGCCGGCCAGGCCCTGGAGTACGAACATCTGAGCGAGGACCGCACCATCGTGCTCGACCGCAACATGCTCCTCAACTCTATCACCAACCTGGTGACCAACGCCATGAAATACTCGCCGGAGAACAAGCCGGTAACATTGCGCACGGCGTTGGAGGACGACATTCTTGAAGTAACGGTGATCGACCGCGGCATCGGCATACCGAAAAAGGACCAGGAACATCTTTTCGAGCCTTTTTACAGGGCGCAGAACGTGCTCACCATTCAAGGCACCGGGCTGGGGCTCCACCTGGTGAAACGCTACCTCGACCAGATGCGCGGCGAGATCAGCTACAGCAGCAACCCGGGCGAAGGCAGTACATTCCGCATGCGTATTCCCGGAAAAAAAATCGAACATGAAAACGATCCTATTGATTGAGGACGACGCCGATGTGCGCGAGAACACGGCCGAGATCCTGGAACTGGCCCACTACAGGGTGCTGAAGGCCGAGAACGGGAAAAAAGGAGTTGACATCGCCCGGAAGGAACACCCCGACCTGGTGCTGTGCGACATCATGATGCCCGAGCTGGATGGCTATGGGGTGCTGCACATGCTGGGCCGCAGTCCTGAAACAGCGGAGATCCCGTTCATTTTCCTGAGCGCAAAAGCCGAACGGAGCGATATGCGCCGCGGCATGGAACTGGGCGCCGACGACTACCTGACCAAGCCGTTCGAGGAAAGCGAGCTGCTCAACGCCATTGAGGGCCGCCTGCGGCGCAGCGACCTGTTCCGCAAGGGCTTCGACCGCACGTTGAACGGGCTGAACGATTTCATGGAGCAGGCCCGCGCCGTTGCCGCGCTGGAGGACCTGAGCAAGGACCGGAAAATGCGCATCATGGAGCGCAAGGGCATCCTTTTCCACGAAGGCGATGAAATGCGCAACGTGCCCTTCCTCGTCTCCGGAAAGGTGCGCACCTTCAAGGTGAACAACGATGGGAAGGAATTCGTGACCGGATTGCACGTGCCGGGGGAATTCATCGGTTACCTCGGCATGCTGGAAGGCGGCCACGCCACCGAGACCGCAGAGGCCATGGAGGAGAGCGAGATCGCCCTGGTGCCGCGCGAGGACCTGCTGCGCCTGCTCTACCGCGACCGCGACGTGTCGATGCGGTTCATCCGCATGCTCACGCAGGAGATGGGTGAAAAGCAGGAACGCCTGCTGCAACTGGCCTATGCCAGCGTGCGGCAACGGGTGGCGCAGGCCCTGATGCAATTGCACGACCGCTTCAGCGGTGCCCAAAGCGAGGACCTGGGCGTGCGGATCAGCCGCGATGAATTGGCGGCCATTGTGGGCACGGCCACCGAATCACTGATCAGGTGCCTCACCGACCTGAAGGATGAAGGATTGATCGCCACGCAAGGGCGCGACATCCGGATCACCGATCGGCGCCGGCTGGAAAAGTTGGCGCACAGCTAGCTCAGCCTTCCCGCGACCATTCGGCCCAGCTGGTGGCCGTTTCCTGCAGGCGCACCGCGTACAATGTCCCCGCTTCAGGCAATGCCGAACGCAGGCGCTCCACGATGTTCAGCAGCACATTCTCGCAAGAGGGTTGCCACGGCGTGAAATAGGTGCGGCCGAACAGGCCCGGCGTGCCCGGCACCGCCCCTTGGGGCCATTGGTCCTTGTCGTTCTCGTGCAGCACCAAGGCATGGTCGTAGTGGTCCACCACGGAGCGGTTCACCAGCTTCTTCAGCTCGGAGAAATCGATCACCATGCCATTCTTCGGATGGCCGTCCTCGTGCAACGGCTCACCCTCCAAGGTCACGTCCAGCACATAGGAGTGCCCGTGGATGTTGGCACAAAGCCCATCGTGGCAATGCAGCGCATGGGCCATTTCAAAATGGAAGCGCTTGGTCACCCGCACCTTCCGCGATATGCTCATCTTCATGCAACAGCAGGCCCAATGGCCCGCCAGGTTCAGTGGAAATAGGAACTGTAGGTGCCCAGGTATTGGCGCAGTTCCGCCAATTGGTCGTTCGTGGGCTCGGCACCCAATGCGTCCAGCTTTTTCTTCAGCGGGAACAGGTAATTATGCAACTGGTCATGCGCCTCACCGGTCATGGTGCACTTGGCAAAGATCTCCTTGAACTCAGCCTCCAATTCCTCCTTCATCACGGCCGCATCGCTGGTGTTGGCATCGTAGCCGTCCACAATGGCGGCCATGGCCTCAATGCCCTGCGTGGTTTCCGGGTTGGCCTCCCAAGTCTTTCCGTTGTCCAATTGCACGGGGCCGATCCCCGCTTCTTCCGTGGCCTCGGCATGTTCGGCATGGTCGTGGTGGTCCTCGCCTGTTTTCGGGGCTTCAACGGGGCTGCATGCCATGGCGAACAATACAACCGGGATGCATAGGGTGGTCAATTGGAATTTCATGGTGCTAGAATCGTGGTGTGGCTTGTTCGTTTCGGGTTTGGTAGCTGTTGAAATAGCGCGCCGCCAGGAATAATACGGCGGTGGCCAAGATACGGAACGACAAGGCTCCCATGGTGCGGCGCTCGTAGGGCAGGCCCTGCTGCACGTGGACGAAAAAGCCTACTGCGGCAACGCCCAGCAACGCCAGTGCCGCCACCAATGGCCACGGTGCCCATCGGGCATGCGCGAACATGCCCAACGCCGAGCCGATGTACAGGAAACCGGTGGCGAAATTCATCCAGAGCACGACGGGCACCACATGGCCGGCCACCTCGCGCGCGTGTTCGTTGAAAAGCACGGCGCTGGAGGCGAACAAGGTGATCAGGCCGAACACAAGCAGCACGCCGGCCGTGATCTTCCAGCCGCGCGGATATTCGAGTTGTTTCTTCAGCACCATGGCGATAAGCGATCTTCAATTGTATTGAATGAACAGTTCCACCATGGCATATGTTCAAGCCCGGCCCGGGTGAGGTTGGTTCACGCACAAACGGTTTCGGGCAATTGCATGGCGGCCACGGCCGCAGCGTGCTTGTCGAGCGTAGCAACAAATTCCCCGCTGGTCGTTCCGTGCACGGCGGCCAATGCCTTGGCCATTCCGCGGTAATAGGCGATACCGGACAGCAAGTTGGCCTTGAACCCTTCGATGTACCGGGCTTGCTTGGGCGTGGGCGCCGGGCCCGCCATTTCCAATTCGCGCTTCAGGTAGCCCACATAAAGGGCAAGTTCGTTCACGAACTGGTGCGGGCGGTGGCCGGCCATGGGCAATGCCCTGCGGCCGTATATGTGGTCCACCATTTCCGCCAGTGTGGCCACCTTGGAGAAGTAGGCCAGGTTAGGGCCGGGGCAAATGGCCACGGCC